>NZ_CP195536.1:1892394-2207793 GCF_051307035.1 Psychrobacter sp. DM4 | reverse complement strand
TAACGAAGACGAGACTTGGACAGGTCGCGGTCGTAAGCCAACATGGCTTGTCGAAGCATTAGCTGATGGTCAAAGTCTTGAGAGTTTTGCTATATAATTTTTACGCTTAACTTATATTGACAAAAGTCCTATGACTCATCAAACAATCGCTTATTAGCTACGAGTAATATTGTCTCTTAAGTCAAAAAACAAAAGCCAGTATTTTTATGACCATTGCTCGGTCAAAAGATACTGGCTTTTTTTCTGTCATCTATAGGGCATTGTTTGCTATGATAATGACGTTTTTGTTTATTATAAGAGTCATTTAATAGTGTCACAGTCGTCAACCTCGTCTCATAAACGTCCGCGTAAGCTTTGGTGGCTCATCGGCTTGATTTTGTTTGCATTATTTGCGGTGCTTCAGATGCCTGCGGCGTGGGTCATTCAAAAATATGCGCCAAATAATAATTATGTACAGCACGTTTCAGGTAACTTATGGCAAGGCTCAGCTATTTGGCAGATGCCAGCACCTGACGCGCCACTGACAGGTACGGCCACTTGGGTTTGGCAACCATGGCAGCTATTCTTGGGCAGAATTGGCGCTGATGTCGAGATCAACACGGGTCAGACGCGCCTAGAGGGGCAAGTCAAACTGGGTCGTAGTGCGTGGCAAGTGGATGATATGAGTGGAAAAATAGCACCTGAGACCCTAACTAGCGTGGTCGATTGGCAACTGCCCAATACCCCTATACAGGTAAATAATGTCTCTTTGCAACGCCGAACGGGTTCAGACGCACAGGCAGCGGGATTTAGCGAAGCGGATGGACAACTCACTTGGGTGGGCGGCGAGGTCGGTTATCCTAGTGGTAGCAAAGTGTTCTATATCACGATGCCTGCGATGCGCGCTGAGCTGAGCCAAGAGCAAAAAAGTGACAAAAATATGCTGCATATCAATCTACTAAACAATCAAGACAAGCGTTTGGGAGACTTATATATTGATGGTGATAATATGGTCGATGTCAGCTTGACCCAGCGCTTGCTTGAGAATATGCCAGAGTATCAAGGTCAAGCGCCTCAAGATACCTCAGTGGTCAGCGTGCGTCAGCCGTTGTTGACAGGCTTATCAAGCGCAGGGACACCCTAGATGATACCTGCGCGCGATCGTCTCAAACCTGCCGTAGATGTTTTGAATCGTTTTTCAGGATGGCTGTTATTATTAGCGATTATTTGGCTCAGTTGGACGGTAGCACGTTTGCTATGGTTATTACTGGCAGCACCCACAGTACCCGCCTTGCCGTTAGTACCTTTGCAAAACAACACCTCAATAGAGGCAGGCGACAGTAGCCTATTTGCTATTTTTGCAGATCCTGCGCCTATTGCCGCTGCCATATTGCCGCCGCCTAACATAGGTCTCAAGGGTGTGCTACTCGCTATACCTGATAGCTTGTCCTCAGCGCTCCTCGATGTCAATGGTGAGGTCAAAAACTATCGTATCGGCGACGCGCTAAAAGACAGCGGCTACACCCTAATCGCAGTCGATTGGGATGCTATTATCATCTCAGACAGTAGTGATCAGCAAACCGTTATTAGAATGCCCGACCGCTTAACGCTTGATCAAAGTGATGTGATCGCTAATGGTATGAGCAATCAGCGTTTGCCAGCAGAGGATACTATAGCGCTCCCACAAGCTATTGCACCCATAGAGGACAGTCTAAATCCACCTGCGGCTACTGATAGCGCTGATGAGAATCCACAGTCCGCTATTAATGAAGCGGTGACCGCTTTGCAAGATAATCCTGCCAGCTATCTGAGTCGTATGGGTGTCATGGCTTCAGGTGAGGGTTATCAAGTTACAGCTGCCATGCCATCGAGCTTGCGCAATCGCTTAGGGCTAGAGCCTGGCGACAAGGTTCTAAGCGTCAATGGTCAAGGCGTCGGTAACAACCCAGCTCAAGACTCAAGCCTATTACAACAAGTACAAAAATCGGGCGAAGCACAAATAGAAGTACAGCGCGGCGATCAAGTTATTACGATTCGTCAGCAGTTTTAGCAGGTAGCTCTAATTTTAATAGGCAACTTTTTTACAGATAATTCTATATAGTAGCTTTGAATAGTGATCTTAAATAGTAGCTTGAGATCAATAGATTTAAGCAGTCTTTTATCCGTAGTTTAAAGCTGTCAATGTAAACCGTAAAATGAGTCGCTTTTATTCCCCTTATTTCAGTCGCGTTTTAGCTTATACTGAGCACCACCACAGTAGGTATTGATTATCATGGTAAGTTTGCATAAATTTTCAGTTACGCCCTTGCGCCTCTCATTGCAACGCTTGTTGGGCTATTGTCGTCCGCTATGTTTAGCGCTGCCATTGTGGGCGGCGAGCATGGGGCTTGCTCATAGCGAGAGCTGGAAGGTCAATCTACAAGATGCAGATATCAAAGCCTTTATTAATGAAGTGGCGACCATTACCAATCAAAATTTTGTGCTTGATCCACGTATCAATGGCAACGTGACGGTGATCTCAAACCGAGCGTTGTCACGTGATGAGATCTATCAGTTGTTTTTGAGTGTAATGCAAGTCAATGGCATCGCTGCTATCGACTCAGGGACGACGACCAAACTGGTACCAGATAATGTCGCCAAACAATCTGGTGTTGAAGTCGATCTACGCGGTACTAGCGTAGGTGAAGCCTTGGCCACGCGAGTGATTTATCTGACAAATACGCAAGCGGCTGAAGTGCTGGGCGTGATTCGTCCTTTGATGCCGCAATCGGCGCATGCTGCTGCCGTTCCTGGTGTCAATGCGCTGGTGCTATCTGATCGCGCTGATAGTCTGAACCAGTTGACAGCACTCATCCGTGATTTAGATAGCAATGTCAATGAGAGCTTACAGGTCATTCCTCTGCGTCACGTAGACGCTGAACGTATGATGGATCTCATTAGCAGTTTGGTCACCAGTGCTGGCGCTGCTACGCCAGGAAGTAGTCAGTTAAAGGTCATTGCAGACTCGGCAAGTGATAGGCTACTCGTCAAGGGCAGTCCTGAGATGATTGCCAAAGTACAAGAGATGGTCAATCAGCTAGACACGACGCCTTCTCGTAGACTTAGTGGCTTGCGCGTGTTCCGTCTGAAATATGCCAGCGCAAATCATATCGCTGACATGCTACGTGGGTTATTGGCCAATCAATCTATCAATAGCGCTGGAGCCGTCTCAACTCTGGAACCAGCATCACTTGCAGGTGCAAGCACAGCGGGCGTCACCCTTAATAGCGATGCCACAGAAGCGCTGAATAACAATGGGGCTGCGCCTATTGCAGCGAACAGTTCTGCTAATGCAAGCGGCAGACCTTTTAGTATTATCGCCGATGAAACGCAAAACTCGGTCATCGTCAATGCAGCGCCTGAGCTCATGTTTGAGATTGAAGAGGCCGTCAATCAGCTCGATAATCGCCGCGCGCAGGTGCTCATTCAGGCCGCTATCGTTGAGGTATCAGGTGATGATGCCACTCAGCTTGGGGTTCAATGGGCATTAGGTAACGCCAATAGTGGTTATGGCGTCGTTAACTTCAATAATGTAGGCGCGAGTGCCGCCTCCCTTGCGGCCGCAGCTCTATCAGGCGGCGGCGCAGCAGGAGCTGCAGGTATTAGTGCTGCTGCCAACTCAATCGTTGGCGCTTTGGTTGGTATTGGCGATAGCCGCAAAGACAGCAATGGTAATACAGAGTTTTATGGCGCTATTTTGCAAGCATTAGACTCCTCTACCAGCGCCAATCTACTCTCTATGCCCTCTATTTTGACTTTAGATAATGAAAAGGCCAGTATCTTAGTTGGTCAGAATGT
Source organism: Psychrobacter sp. DM4 (assembly GCF_051307035.1). Taxonomy (GTDB): domain Bacteria; phylum Pseudomonadota; class Gammaproteobacteria; order Pseudomonadales; family Moraxellaceae; genus Psychrobacter. The sequence goes on along the minus strand of NZ_CP195536.1, from coordinate 2,203,977 downwards.
GCCTTTTGTGACAGGATCATTTACGACTAGTGGCAACTCATCAACCAACCCTTTTCAGACTATTGAGCGTCAAGATATCGGTATCAATCTCAATGTGATCCCGCACATCGGTGATAATGGTACGGTGCGATTAGAGGTCTCGCAAGAAGTATCCTCGGTAGTACCCGGTAGCGTTGGCAATGCTAATGGCATTATCACCAATAAAAGCCTCATCAATACGACGATTTTGGCTGACGATCAGCAGACAATCGCTTTAGGTGGCCTAATGCGTGACAACACAACGACCCGCCAGCAAAAAGTGCCAGGCTTGGGTAATGTGCCTTTTATTGGGCGACTATTTCGCTCAGATAGTGATAGTGCTCAAAAAAGCAATTTGATTATCTTTTTACAGCCGACTATCTTACGTGATGGCGGGGCAGTGGCGAGCGTAACAGAGCGCAAATACAATCAGATGCGCGTACTACAGTTGGTCATCGACAAGAATGGCACGATCAAACAGTTACCCCTTAGCGGTACAGAAGGCTGGAATGGCGACGTCAGCGCAGATTATGAGCTTATGAACCTAAACCCTCTGATACCAAAGCGTGACCAAACGCCAAGATCGTCACCTTCAGGTTTTACGCGAGTTGATAGCCCAAGTGCGAGCGGTAGCGGCGTGACGACGTATCCCTTGAACCGCTAATACTTGCTTTATTAATCTGTTAAATGCGGGAGTACGATATGACTATAAAAAAGTGGGTAGCTTTGAGCGCGGTTGGTGCCGCTTTGTTACTCATTCCTAGACGTAGTAGCCGCCAATCCGCCACCAGTAGTGAGCCAAAAAAGCCAACTACTCATAAAGAAGATGAGCATAACTTAGACCACTCCAAAACAGACAAGTAGAGGGTTTTAGTCATAGAGTTTGTCTCAACTTCATACACAAGGGTCACACAGTATTTGACATACAAGAGTAATATTCAACCTACCTCTGCCTCATCTGCTGTGCTAATATTTTAATTCCTTTACTTTAGTAGTCACTTCTATGAATGCCCAGCATAATACTCGCGTGCACAGATGGTTTTCTGTACTGATTTGGATAATGATTGTCCTAATCTTAGCGGTATTACTAGGCTGTAAACCGCAGCCAAAGTCTATGTTTGAGCAGCAAGCCGAAGTTGAGTCTGCCAAAGAGTTTGATACAAATATCAGTACGAAATCAGACGTGGATACCGCAATAGTCGATACGGTTGAACCTATTAATAGTAGCAGTTCGACGGCTACGAATATTCGGATTATCAAACAGCAGGCCGTTGCTCGTCAGCCAAATTGTTCGGAAAAATCCTGTCAGTATTTTGAGCTAAATATTGTGGATTTTTCTCCCAAACAGCCTTGGCTTACGAGTATTATGTGGCAAACAATCGCTCATGTACTGGCGCCAGAGATGCCCTTAACCAGCGAAGATGAAGCGGCTAAAAAAATCATCCTTATGCTACTCAATCAGATTGAATATGGTGAGAGTGCTGTGAGTACGCTGCCCATGTATCAGCGTATTGATACCGAGATGATATTTAATCCTGTCTCTAGTCAAGACAATATCGCTACAGGTTATCTATTTGTTCGCTCTAGCGTGTCAAAATACGATAGCAACGAGCAGTTCAATTATGTCATGCTCGATATGCAAAAAAAGCTACAACTTACTATTGAAGACATTTTACTGCCAGAGGTAGACCGAGACAAGTTGTTGGCTACTTTTCAAACAGCCAAAAAAGACTGGTTAATCTTGCAAGGGGTAAAAAAGCAATATCTCGATGAGTGGCCACTACAGCTCTCAGAGCAATGGTATCTTGATGAGGCGGGATTACATATGGTCTATCAAGCTGATACGCTAATAAAGGCCAGTAATCCTTCAAAAAATAGTACTGGTGCTGTGGATTTACTGGTGCCTTATGCCTTGTTGCAAGGACTGATCAAGCCCAGTTATATAGTTCGCGCTATCAACCCATCTTAATAACTCAATATATCAATATGGAAGCGTCTATGCCTGGCACTAGCCTGATATCAGCAAATAGCGATTGTGTTCAACATCGTGTTTCTACCGATTCAATACCTATTAACGCAACGTCTCACTTTCCAATGATAGACACGCATACCCATTTTGATGCGCCAACCTTTGATCATGATAGACTCGTGCAAACACAAAGAGCTTATCAGAGCGGCGTTCATCATTTAGTATTAGTCGGTTATTTACAGCGCTACTTTGAGCGCTTATACGCCTGTCAGCAAACACTGACACCCCTGAATATGCAGACGGACATAGAACAACGAGCGTTATTAGCCGCTGAAGTATCATTACCGCAGGTGCATATCGCACTTGGCTTACACCCTTTTTATATTGCTCAGCATACAGAGGCGCATCTAGAAGCTATGGCAAAACGTCTCACCAATCAGCGTCCGCTTGCGATCGGTGAGATAGGACTCGATACCTATACTGACGAGATGAAAACGCCTGATATGCTCGCCAAACAAGTGAGGTTTTTTGAGGCGCAACTGGATATGGCGGTGACTCATCAGCTTCCTGTGATGCTCCATATCCGAAAGGCACACGCTGACGTTTTAGCTATATTGAAGGCTCATGAGTACGACGCACATACCCTTGGAGGTATCGCCCATAGTTTTAGTGGTGGCGTACAAGAAGCCAAGGCTTTTGTTAAACTAGGTTTCAAGCTTGGCGTTACAGGTCAAGTGAGTAACCCCAACGCAAAAAAACTACGCCGCGCCATTGTAGCCGCTGTTGAAAAGTATGGTACTAGCTGCCTAGTGATAGAGACGGATTGCCCAGATATGATGCCCATTATGTGTCAACAGCAGGCAGATTTGCCGACATCAGGTCAAAGTCCAGATGATGAGTGGCATGATATCTCAGATCACAACAGAAACGTACCTGCGAACTTGCCTTGGGTATTGACGAGTTTAAGTGAGCTACTTAACGTAGAGGTGACAATCCTTGCGCGGCAGTTGTGGCAAAACAGCTGTGCGGCGCTACGAACAACATGGGCATATCCATTATCCAACCTAGCTAACGAGAACTATTGAGTATTATGAGTCAAGTATCAGATAGCCAATACGAACGCCGATTTAAGGGTACAAAGACACTTTATGGATCCGTAGCCACCGATACCTTTTCGGCGGCGCACGTTTATATCATCGGTGTAGGCGGGGTAGGGTCATGGGCTGCTGAAGCATTAGCGCGTACCGCAGTTGGCACTCTAACCTTGGTTGATTTGGACGTACTCGTTGCCTCCAATGTCAATCGTCAATTGCCCGCTTTAGACAGCACTTTTGGTCAGGGTAAGATTGAGGTTATGGGTCAGCGTATCCGTGAGATTAATCCAAAAGTAACCTTGCATCTGATTGATGATTTTTTGAGCACTGATAATGTAGAGACCTTGTTGCCTAGCCGCGCAGAGGCAAAGCTAGCTGCCAAACAAGGTCGTCCTATTGTTATCTTAGATTGCGTCGATGATATGAGCGCCAAGCTTGCTATTGCTTTGCATTGTCGCTTTAATAAGCTCAAGCTCATTTGTGCAGGCGGCGCGGGCGGCAAGACTGATCCACGTCAGATCACAGTAAGTGATTTGCGCGATACTTACCAAGACCCATTACTAGCAAGGTTGCGTCATAAATTACGGCACGAAAAGTGCATCAATAAAGACCTAAAAGAGAAGTTCGGTATTAAATGTGTCTATTCCACTGAGCCACCGCAAGTAGACAAAAGCTCTCAAGCAGGTGGTCTGCAATGCGGCGGTTATGGGTCAGCAGTCGTTATGACCTCGGTTGTGGCTATGATAATGGTCAGCGAAGCCCTAGATATACTAAGTAAGCAGACATTAAATAAAAGATCTAACAGTACCCCTACTATCTGATGCTACCTTTGGTATAAGTTGTAATGAGATAGAGAATAAGGGGCGCTGAAACTAATCGTCACCTTAATATGAATATCGGTCGTATTACTAAGTCGTGGAGAGCGTCTTGTCTATATTGAATTATCCAATAGCGATAGATGAAGAAGATCGCATCGCTAAATTGAATAAATATCAGCTGCTAAATAGCGAGCATGATCCTGCTTTTGCTCGTTTAACAGAACTAGTCAAATTGTTTTTTGATGTGCCGATTGTGACGATCACTTTTATGGATGAGCATACTCAGTATCTGAGATCAGCTCATGGCATGGAGGGCGCTTGTAGTACCACGCGTGAGGTCGCTATCTGCAACTATACGGTGTTATCTAATGATGTTTTTGTAGTGCCAGATTTATCAAAAGACAGTCGTTTTTCTCAAAATCCGCTCATTACAGAGAGTCTTCATCTGCGTTTTTATGCAGGTGCACCCATCTTGTTGTATGAAGACAACAAGGTATATCGTTTGGGCTCTTTGTGCCTTATGGATACCCAGCCCAACCATATTTTCGATGATGAGCAAAAAGAGCTATTGACGAAATTTGCAGCGATGGCCTCAGACGCTCTCGAGTTACGAGAAAATCAACGTACTGCTAAACATGCTAATAAGATGAAGTCGGATTTTTTGGCGAATATGAGTCACGAGATACGCACACCGATGAATGGTATCATCGGTATGATCGATATGCTTGGCGAGACCAACTTGAGCTTTGAGCAAAAAGAGTATTTAAATAATGTAAAGGTATCCACTGAGCATCTACTTGCGATTATCAACGGTATTTTAGATTTATCTAAGGTTGAGTCTGGCAAGATGGTCATTGACAATGTCCCGATGAACCTATCGACACTGTGCAACGAGGTAGTGAGCCTATTTGCAGCAAAGGCGCGTCAGCGCGGTTTAACTTTAAATTACTACTATACAGAAGCGCTATCGCCTCATGTACAAGGCGATCCTGTTAGGCTCAAGCAAATACTAGCGAACCTTGTGAATAATGCTATTAAGTTTACGCGTGAAGGCGGGCAAGTCACTATCAATGTTAAACATGCCGCTATTGATGATGACTATGACAACGATGATGAAGCGATAGATTCTGAAACTATGACTTTGTGCATTGAGGTGATCGATTCAGGGGTTGGGATCAAACCTGACTCTTTGGGTGCTATTTTTGATGCGTATAACCAAGCAGATAGCTCAACGCATCGCTTATATGGTGGTACGGGCTTGGGATTGTCCGTCTGTAAGTCTTTAGTCAATCTTATGGGCGGTTATATAGAAGTAGATAGCGAGGTCGGTGTCGGATCTACCTTTGTCGTTATGCTACCTCTGCCAACTATCGATAAAGAGCAGTACGATGAGTGGCAACTGACTCATGATAACACCGTCTCTACTCCTAGTGCTCAGCGTACCGGTCACATCCTGCTGGTTGAGGATGATAATGTCAACGCGATCATCGCCAAAAAAGCCTTACGTGATGGTGGTCATATTGTGACGCATGTCACCGATGGTCAACAAGCTATTGAACACTTTGCGCTCTATCCTGAGCGTTATGATATTATCTTGATGGATCATCATATGCCTATTATGGATGGAGTGCAGGCTACCATCAAATTGCATGAGCTTTATGATCCACAAACGCTACCGCCTATCATTGCGCTTACCGCAAATGCTATGGATGGCGAACGCAAAAAATACTTAATGGTCGGTATGCAAGACTACTGTACTAAACCCTTTAAGAAGGATCAATTAAATGCTCTGATACAGTATTGGCTTATGCATAAACAGTCGTTGCCAGAGTAGTCATAAGGATCTATATCTACAACCACAAAAGCTTAGTCATTTAATTGATGACTAAGCTTTTTGGGTTTTGATGCTATGATTTGAAATTATTTGCTTAAAAGTATTTATAGTTCTATAACTATTAACTTACACGGGTTTGATAATCGCCAGTACGAGTGTCTACTCGTACTACTTCGCCCTGTTGCACAAATAAAGGCACACGAACCACAGCGCCAGTTTCAAGCGTTGCAGGCTTACCGCCGCCACCTGAAGTATCACCGCGAACCCCAGGATCCGTTTCAGTTATCTGTAATTCTACAAAATTGGGCGGGGTAATGGTTAATGGTACACCATTGAACAAGGTAATCACGCAAGACGCGTTGCTGTTATCTTTTAGCCATTTGTCCGCAGTACCAATGGCTGTTTTATCCGCTTGAATTTGCTCAAAGGTTTCTGAGTCCATAAAATGCCAAAACTCACCATCGTTGTACAGATAGTCCATATCAGTATCGATGACGTCCGCCGCCTCTAAGCTATCACCAGATTTAAAGGTTTGCTCTAATACCTTACCGCTACGCAGATTGCGTAATTTGACGCGGTTAAAAGCCTGTCCTTTACCCGGTTTTACAAACTCATTTTCCATAATAGAACATGGATTGCCATCTAGCATGACTTTTAGACCGGCTTTAAATTCATTGGTAGAAAAACTTGCCACAAGAGACTCCTAAGGGTTGTCATTATTTAAAATTTTGCAGATGAGGAGCTATACTATTTCATTTTATTGAAAAGGTAAGCTGAATGCTAAGAGTAGAATTGGTCTATATTTTGATAGGGTACCTATTATCAGCGTATAATATCGCCTTTTGGGCATAGGTGTTGTCATGATAAACCATTTAATCACACAAAAAAACTGGCAAACACAATTATCCGAAGCCATCAGCTCTATCGATGAGCTATTAGCCCTACTAGGCCTTGAATCCCTAAAAACCCAAGTCTATATCCCAGAGCATTTTAAGCTGCGAGTACCGCGCGCTTTTGTCGCAAAAATGAGGGTAGGGGACGCTAATGACCCGCTACTCAGACAAGTCCTACCTGACAAGCAAGAACAGATCGCAGTGACAGGGTATGTATCTGATCCACTCGCTGAAAACGAGCAAAACCCTATTCAGGGTATGCTACATAAGTATGAGTCTAGAGTACTACTGACGGTTACAGGCGCGTGCGCTATTCATTGTCGTTACTGCTTTCGCCAGCACTTTGATTACAATGCTAATCTGCCCACCAGTGCGGTACAAAAAGATATCATCACTTATATCAATGAACATCCTGAGGTCAACGAGGTTATATTAAGTGGCGGCGATCCACTGAGTATTAGCAATCGACGGCTGTTTGCTTGGCTAGATACGCTAGAGTCTATCGAACAATTGACGACTATTCGCTTGCATACTCGATTACCGCTTGTCATCCCTGAACGACTAGATAACGAGCTATTAGAAAAACTCGCCAAAAGTCGCTGTCACCTTGTCATGGTCATTCATTGCAATCATGCCAATGAGATTGATGAGCATACTTTGTCGTATCTCAAGCGCGCCCGTGCCGCCAATATTACACTGCTAAATCAAACCGTTCTGTTGTCTGGTATTAACGATGATGTCGATACTCAAGTGAATTTAAGTTTACGCTTATTTACCGCAGGCGTATTGCCTTATTACTTGCACATGCTCGATAAGGTTGCAGGAGCGGCACACTTTGATCTCGATGAACGGTCGAATATAGAACTTTACTGGTCAATGCTTGCAAAATTACCAGGATATCTGGTTCCCAAGCTCGTAAGAGAGTTGCCGAACAGACCTTTTAAGGTGCCCGTTGACATTTACGAGACTAACTAAAGTCGGCACTATGGTATGTTTAAATTGTGAAAGAGAATTTGGTACTTGATGAACAAGTAATTTTGAGACCTCAAGCATACCTTGTCTAGTTTATCTATAATAAAATGCCGTTGATACTTTTATATATCAGTGAGTGTCAATATGTATATTTATATGACTATGTAAATATACATATTGACACTATATAAAGTTACTCTGGTATATCTATAAAGGAGTTTCTATGGCCACTTTGTCAGCGTTTCAGAAATATCTATCAAATAAAAGTTTACTGCCACAATCATCGCGCCAGTACGTGCATGGTCAAGAGCAGCAGCTGCGCGAATGGACCTTGCATCTGTCTTCGCAAACCCAAAACGAGCAGGCTCATCAATTAGAAGAAGTATTTGCTGATCTGGCCGCCTCTGATTTAGATGATGATGAACGTCTCACCCTAGCATCTATCGTCATGAGCGCGACTGACAAGCTTATCGTTGATCTGCGCAAGCACTATATCTATGAGATGGAGGCTTTTAAAGCACATCAGATGAGATATGTGTCTCAAGTTGAATCGTTATATTACGCCGCAATTTTAGTTTATGACGGCGTTATACAACGTCATTTAGAGCGCGATAGTCAAGCGCTTATTCGACCCAAAAGTGGTTGGATACGGTATTTTACACATGCTAAAGCGCCGATAGTATCGCCGTTATCGATAGCAATCTATCACTCCTTAGCGCTTTATCAAAGGCTGTTGGCACAAAAAGCGATCTGCTATCAGTATTTACCTGCCAATATCTGGCTGGGTATCAATCAGCTATACTACACCGCTGAGCAGTATAATTTGACTCATGTAGATCTAAGTGCTGAAGTCGTTACTCGTCATGCTGATACTATTCACAAGCTTTATGTGCAGATATGCCTTCATAGCTTACTAAACGTACGCTCCTTGTCTCGCGCTGATATTTTACTGCTTCAGCGGCTGTTGCCGGAGTGGTCAAATCATGTCGTTGCAGGTACTAATCCTGAGACCAAAACTCGGGTATTTGTAGACTTGCACAGTGACTATCCGCCGACCTATCTCACGGGACACTCTAGAATCAACCCGTATAAAAAAGAACATGACTGTGTATTTATTGAGCTGGCACCATTAGCAACATACTTACAATCGCGTCGTCCCTTTTTAGCTACCGATGGTAGCGAGATGGCTATTCAGTTTTTGATGGATAAAGTGTGGTCGATGTTATCGTATCGCTCGTATCGCTACATTCAGCAAAAGTATGCGTCTATTAGCACATCAAGTTCTAAGCAGCGCGCGACTATTATCACCGGATTCAATACTATTCACTACAATGCTGCAGGTAAAAAAAGCCTTATGAGTTTAATTGCGCTGCAAAAAATCCCGCTTGAGTGGCGACCCCGCTATGATACTCAGCCAACCGAGTCCTCAAATAAACGTAGCATACCAGTTGAGACTTTTTCTAGCGTCGATTCGGAATCACCGTTTAGAACCCTACACCTATTACCGAATTTGGCTGACTTTTCAAATCAGCAAACAGACAATGCATGGCTGAATAAAGAGGATGCGACCGACCTCAAAGGCGATACTGGTTTTTCAAATGCCATTTACGATAGTGTCAGCAGTACAGCGCCGCCAGTACTCAAACTTATGAATCTATTTTTGTTATGCCGAACTGACAAAAACGGCGACAACACTGATCGTTCTATAGGCGTAGTACGCTGGGTCAATATCGACCAACAAAACCGGCAGGGCGGTAGTTTATCGGGCACCAACCAAGAGATAGAATGGCAAATACTTGGTCATAAATTTAGTGCATGCGCGCTACGCCTGATTGATAGAGGGGCTCGTAATCAGCATCTCATTCCTGCACTGATTATCGGCAGTGACACTGGGCTACAGACGAATTTTAGCTTGTTATTACCGACGCACAATTGGAAAGTGAATGATAGAGTAATGGTCTGTATTAATGATAAGCAGCAGTCTTTACGCTTGCAACGTAAACTGCTCACTACAGAAGAATTTAGCCAGTTTGAGGCAGTATATATCTAAGTTTTATTTTCATTTAACCTAGTAGTCTATGTTTGAGTACATTTACTACTAATTTTATTATAAGTGCATGTCAAGCCATAACTGACTAAATTATTGCTTAAGTTCACAGATGCTTGTACTCTAGTTTTATACTTAATAGAGCGTTCTAAGACATAACATAATAAAAGGCGGCTTATGCGTACTCCCTCTATTCTTAATCTACTATTCGTTGATGATGATCAGCTCTATGCAGAGCATATAGTTCAGCTCTTAGGAGCCTATTATGATGAGGTCAATCTAGGGTTCTTAGATGACAAAGAAGAGCTGCTAAAATCTTTGCGCCAGCAGTGGGACGTTTTGGTATTTGGTAATGCTTATGATATGAGCTTTACTGATGTAGTAGGTATCATCCAAGAGCGTAGTATCGATCTACCGACAATATCGCTGCTAGGGAAAACCAATCCTACTGCTAGCCCGCAAAATAGTAATACCCAACACCTGCCAACAGTCATCGATAGTACGATGGTAAAGTCTCTGTATACGGATAAAGACATTCCTGTACTTATGGCTATTTGCTTGCAACACGATAGTTTACGCAGTCGCCGTCAACTAAAAACCCTGCGTCATGTCCTATCAGAGGCCGAACAGCGCGCTAATATCCTGATTAAAAACTCCAAAAGTGCTGTCGCTTATTTAGATCAGGGTATACATATTTTTGCCAATGACCCTTATCTTAAAATGTTTGGCTTTGAGGCTATGGACGACGTCATCGGTGTTCCTGTCATTGATCTGATTGCAGGTACTGATAATGTCAAAGGTTTTAAGCAGTTCTTAAAGCAATTTGATAAAGGTGATCGCACGCAGGTTGAGTTTAACTTTGATAGTTTGCGGGTTGATGGCACAACGTTTAAGGCCAAATTACAACTGGCAACCGCAACGCTAGACGCCGAACCTGTCACACAAATTATTATTCAGCAAAACAGCCATAATAGCGCCGAGATTGCCAAACGTTTGGCGGTGGCCGAGCGCAAAGATAGTCTGACGGGACTGAATAATCGCCGCGGCTTTGAGGAGCAGCTGTTAGCAATACGTGAACAAGCCATACAAGGCAAGGCGGTAGCAGGTCTGCTTTATATTCAACTGGATAGTATAGGCAAAATTAGAAGCAGCTTGGGCTTGCAAGGCGTCGATATCACCGTTCAGCAAGTGGCAAAGGCTCTTGGTGAGATTGCGCCGCAGGACTATATTAGCCGCTTTAGTGATACCTCATTTGCGCTGTTAACAACTAGCAAATCAGCTCAAGAGTTGATCGCACTTGCCGAGCGTATCGGTGTGCATATCAGTGAGATGCTGATTGAGGTGGACAATCACACGACCCATACTACGGTCAGTACGGGTATCGTCAAAATAGAGCAGGGTGCAGCTGAGCCGCAAGTACTACTTGAGCGTGCGATAGATGCTATCACTCATATTATGATAGAGACGAGCAATCAGGGTAATACTTATCATCTGTATGATCCAAGTGAGCATGCCAATAGTGATGATAATGCCCTTGCAGAGACACTCGTTGATGCCATTGCCAACAACCGCTTTGAGCTACTGTTTCAGCCGATATACGACATCACTAATGATCGCAGTGATTTCTATGAGGTTTATCTGCGTTTGCCGTTACAAGATGCTGATAATACGGTACTGACGCCTGATCAATTTATGACGGTTGCCAAAGCGCATCGTTTGCGTGAAAAAATAGATCGCTGGGTACTCATTAATGCCTGTAAAAAAATCAGCGCCGTGCGCAAAACGCATCCAGAAGCGCGTTTGCTTGTGCAACTCACTAGCGCATCGCTCATCGACAAAAATTTACCTAATGTCGCTCGTCAATTGATCAATGCGGTTGGCGGTGTCTCAAATGTTTTGACGCTTCAATTTAATGAAAAAGACATCGTTGATCATCTCATTATCGCTAAGTCGCAATTTTCAGCGCTTAGTCAGGCAAGCTGTCAGGTTGGCGTGCATAATTTTGGCTCTTCTACCAAATCCTTAGAAGTTGCCAATATGATCAAGCCTGATACGGTGCGTCTAGCGCATACTTACGTGCAAGATATCGATAAGGCAGATAACTTTGAGACGCTAAAAGCCTTGGTGACTAGTACCAATCAGCTCAATGTAGAAGTCTTAATGCCCTATATCGAAGACGCGGCAACGATGTCCGTGGCTTGGAGTGTTGGTGCGCGCTATTTGCAAGGCTACTACCTACAAGAGCCTAAAGAGACCATTGAAACTACTAGTCCGTCATAGCCTTATCTTTTGCCCGCTCCTGTCTCTTATCGTATATCAACTAAGCGTTTACCATTTGTACAGGTTGTGGCTTGTTGTATTAGGTATAATTTGTATCAGGTATAGTGATTCATGCCAGTCACTCTACTTATCTATAGCCCTCTACTTAAAGATTATAAATAATGCCTTTTGCTATACACCAATTCGGCGTGGCTATTCTTGCCCTGTTAGTACTCGCCGGCTGTGAGCCTACGCCGCCTGCAGATTCGCGCGCACCTGTGACTTTACCGCTATATACCAAAGGAGACGCGGTCGCAGGTGCGCTGATATACAAAGACGCTTGCGCCCAGTGCCATCAGCTGACCCCAGGTCTGAACAAAAAAGGCCCGCAGCTTATGAATGTTTATGGTGCAAAGGCGGCGCAGCTATCAGATTATGATTATAGTGAAGCGCTAAGTGTATCGGGCTGGATATGGGATGCGGACACTTTAGATCCCTATATCGCTGATGCGGAAAAGGCGATGCCTGGCTCCAAAATGCTTGCTGATCCGATGCCAGATAGCAAGGAGCGCGCTGATGTGATTGCTTATGTCTCAACCCTACGCGCGGATGCAAACAAAGCTACTCCGAGCGAGGACGATGACAATGTTGAGCAACCCGCTAACGATGCGGTTGACGTGCTAGAGGGCGCAGAGCATAAACCTGCTGCAGATTTTGGATAGCTTGTATATGTGGCTCAATTATTGCTACAAAATCAAATAAATGTATGATAAAACATAGGACGCTTGTTCTATTCCAATGAATAAAGTGCTATAAAAATATCCTCATAATAAAGCTGATTATCCCCTATGTCTCAAAGCCATGCCCGTCGCCTGTTTACTACTTCTAATGCAAGGTCTCATTTGACTACTTCCAATATAGACGTTGATACCGCAAATCAAGTTATACCCGACTATGCTAGCAATCAGCAGCGCATAGCCCACCTCCTTAACCAGCTTAATCAAGTGGTATTGGACAAACCACAAGTGGTCAAGTTGGCACTCAGTTGCGTGCTGGCAGGTGGGCATTTGCTATTGCAAGATTTGCCCGGTATGGGCAAAACGACCCTCGCTCAGGGACTCGCACAATTACTCGGTTTGAGCTTTAGCCGTGTCCAGTTCACTAACGATATGCTCCCTGCCGATATCTTGGGCATGAGCATCTATGATCAAAGCAAACTCAGCTTTGAGTTTCGTCCCGGTCCTATCTTTACCCAATTGCTACTCGCTGATGAGATCAACCGCTCTAGCCCCAAGACTCAAAGCGCGCTACTTGAGGCCATGGAGGAGCGTCAAGTCACCCAAGACGGTCAGACTTATACGTTGCCCAAGCCATTTTTTGTGATTGCAACACAAAACCCTTTACAACAAGCGGGCGTCTATCCGCTACCAGAATCACAGCTGGATCGATTTTTGATGTGCTTATCTTTGGGTTACCCCTCTCCAAAAGCAGAGAGAGCGTTACTACAAGGTCAAGACCGTCGCGAGCTTCTTAATAGCTTAGCCGCCGTGCTTGATACCGAGGCGGTGCTACTCGCTAAAGCTGGCGTAGAGCAGGTATTTGTCGCAGATGCGGTGCTCGACTATTTGCAACGTTTGGTCGCAAAAACCCGTAGCAGTCAAGACTATCATGGCCTCTCGCCGCGCGGTGTATTGTCCCTTAAACGCGCCGCACAAGCACATGCCTATGTGTCTGGTCATACCGAAACCACACCTGAAGATATCCAAGCGGTATTTGCTGCCGTCACTGATCATAGGCTCGGTCAGCGCTTTGTTCCGGCCCATATCATCAGTGGACAAGCGCCGCAAACCCTCTCGCAACGCATCATGGCCGCAGTGCCAGTCATTGTTTAGCACGCTTACGTTTAGATAAAGGTGGTTATGAGTCTTTTGCCGCGCGTCTTAACTGCACCAATTAAAACCGCATCAACCCGCTGGTTTGCGAAGCGTGCGCCAAAGAATGATAGCGCAACGCTTAATCTGCGTAATGTCTATATCTTTTTTAACCGCGAAGGGATGCTATTTGCGGTGCTCCTGCTTATCACCTTTATCGCCGGTATTAATTACGGCAATAATTTGGTGCTGGGGCTGTGTTTTTATCTAATTAGTGTCTGGCTCATCAGCTTTCATGTGACCTTTGCGCACATATCAGGATTACAGATACGCTTGCTTGAGGTGACCACAAGCGAGGTAGGCGAACCTATATGGGCGACGTTGCAGCTGCATAGCGAGAGTCGTCAGCCTAGACGTCAATTAGCCTTTGGTTTTGAGCAAGTAAGCAGTGCCGCAAATGCGCCTCAACCAACAGAGCCATTGCTTATCGCTAGAGTAGACGGTGAGCAAACCATACGCCTGCCTATTTATACTCATGCTCGTGGTCAGCTCGAGCTACCAAGGCTTATCATCAAAACTACTTACCCGCTGGGCATTATGCGCGCATGGTCTTACGTCTATTTTGCACGTAGCGCTTGGGTGTATCCCAAGCCGCAAGCCTTTGACTGGCAAGCGCAGTATCTGTCGGTTACTCAAGACGATTTACAGGCAGGCGGGCAATACGTGCAAGGGCAAGATGACTTTGATCGCCTGGATACTTATATCGCAGGCGAGTCGCTAGCACGGGTCTCTTGGGGTCACGTGGCGCGCGGGCAGGGCATGTTTACCAAGCACTTCGCTGATCCTGTTGGCGCCGAGCAAACGCTAAATTATATCGATATGCCAGCGGCTAACCACGAACAAAAGCTCGCGCAACTGGCGTACGGTGCGCTGACTTTAGGTCAACTTGGCGTACCGTTTGAGATGCAACTGCCCAATGAGGTGTCTATTGATCCTAATCAACAAACGGGCACCGGAGCAGGCGACGCCTTTGCACAAGCCTGCTTGTTAAGGTTGGCAAAAGCGCCATGACCAATACAATTATCAATAAGTCTATATCTGGGCAAGATAGCTCAACTAAGGACGCTTATCTTAGCTTTGAGCAATTAGCCCTAGGTCAGCTGTATCGCCGCACCGATCCAAGTGATAACTTAGATGTAAAAAAAAAGTGGCATCGTAAGCTATTAGCGTTACCTGCTTATTATTGGGTATTAATCGCGCAAGTATTCGTCATCTTGCCACACGTAGCGCATTTGCCGCTGTGGCTGATAGGATTTGCGGTGTTAAGTATCATCGCTCAATTACCGCGCGTTAAAGCCAAGTTTAGTCGCACTCGTTACTTTAAACGCCTGTATCAAGGCATGCAAATGCTCGGCTTCTTATTAGGGCTGGTAGGATTGTGGCTAACTTATAGCACTGCTTTTGGTCTTGATATGGGCGTGGCATTTTTGGTGCTGTGTTTGGTCAGTAAGCTGTGGGAGCTGTACAAGCGCCGTGATGCTTATGTAGTACTCAATCTATCGCTATTTGTGTTAGCTGCGCTGTTCTTAATGGATCAAGGGCTACTAACAACCCTACAAGTTATCCTAGGTACTCTCGCTGTCTTATTGGCGTTTATTGCGCTCAACGATGATGGCAATCAGCGCGGCGATGGTCGTGTGCGTACTCTAGGCGTGCTTGGCATCGGCGCATTACCGCTACTGGTCGTGCTGTTTTTATTCTTCCCGCGTCTGCCGCCTTTATGGTCCGTACAACTCTCAGGACAACAAGCAACAACGGGTGTCTCTGACAGTATGTCGCCTGGCGACTTTGCCAATTTAAGTCAATCAACGGCGCTGGCATTTCGCGTGGAGTTCGCAGAGGGACGTCCGCCGCAAGAAGATCTGTACTGGCGCGGCCTTGTGTTTAGTGATTTTGATGGTATTACCTGGCGACCCAACCCAAGTCGTCAGCAGTGGCAATGGGAATCCGCGCGGCAGATGCCGCCATGGCTGGTGAATGCGTTCGCTACCGCTGCCGATGCCACCAAATTAGCCCCTGTCACTTATGAGATTATCCTAGAGCCGACCCAGCAGCGTTGGTTATTTGGTCTCGATTATCCTTTTACTCAGCAGCAAGATACAGCTGTCACCTCTGACTTTACTTTACTCAAAGATGAGCCTGTCACTCAGCAGCTGCGCTATGATGTGCTGCGTTATGCGCCGATGCGTATTGATCCTATGTTGAGTGATAACGATCGACGTATCAATTTAGCGCTACCAAGTGATGGCAACCCTAAATCGCGCGCGCTTGCCAAGCAGCTTTTTGCACAAGCAGGATCAGATCCGCAGCGATATATGACTGCCATTGAGCGCTGGATCAACCAGACTGAATTTCGCTATACGCTTGCACCGCCGCGCCTGGGTCAAAATCGTATTGATGAATTCTTATTCGATACCAAAGCTGGATTCTGTGAGCACTATTCTTCAAGTTTTACCTTTATGCTGCGCGCCGCGGGTATTCCCGCTAGGGTAGTAGCAGGCTACCAAGGCGGCGAGCTGAGTCGCGGCGGTGATGTCTGGGAGGTGCGGCAAATGGATGCGCACGCTTGGACAGAGGTTTGGCTGGCAGGTCAAGGCTGGGTACGAGTCGACCCAACAGCATTTGTAGCGCCAGAGCGCGTCGAGCAAGGTATGGACGCGATAACGCAGGCGCAAGGCGTGGCGATGTTCGGTGATGGCGCGGGCGCTCAGCTTAGCTATCAGCAATATCAGATGCTCCAATCCCTACGGCGCTTATCCGATCAAGCAAGCTACTACTGGCAAAAGGACATCGTCGGCTACGATCAGGATAGTCAAGCCAGCTCACTGCTCAAATGGTTCAACATTATTTCTGTCATGCAACAAGTGATGTGGATGGCAGCAATTGCTATCTTGATTATGAGTATTATCATATTTATGATTTGGCAGCGTAGGCGTAAACACTGGCATCCTGCCGATCAGCCGCTCATTAAGTTATCTCAGCGTTTATCTAAAAGCGATAATACACTCGCACGCTTCGATAACGAAGGACAATTAGCGTGGCTTGAGCGACTTACAATAGACTCTAAAAATAACGAAGAGTTGTCTACTTGTTTGATCCAAGTGATGCAACAGTATCGACAATTGCGCTATGGACGCCTAAGTACATTAACGACCACAGATAAAGCTTACAAACAGGCGCTTATTCAATTTACTAATAAAGTAAAAACGCTTTTGTAATTATTCTATAATCATCAATAGCTTGGCATTTATTTATCAGATACAAGCTGGTTTAAAAATTCTATTATTCCGCCGCGACCAAAACACTCTTCCTAATTAATCTCCCTTCCTAGTCTTATTCTATAAGGCTAATGCTACTTGTGCCTTCAAAAAACTTCTCTATTACTCTCTATATTTAATAAAATGAATATATCAATAATATAAAACGATATATGACTTATTTATTTATGTCCTAAAAAGTCGTTATAAAAGATATCGGTATTATCTTGATGTCAGATGAACCCTAGGACTGCGCTAGCAACGGTAGTGACGCCATTAACTTAGCAAAGTCAGCGTGAGAGGCATTACCATCTGCTACTTAAAAGGGGCGTCGTAATAGTAGTAAAAAATAAAGTCAAAAGTTATATATCAAAAAATAAATATATTTATTCTTATATCTATAATATTAGATATTAATATTCGTTTAAGTATATATACATAAAATTATTATGAATCTATTAAGTTGCTCTTAAGTAGGGATATATGCTATTCACCCAGATTTAAAAAAAACACATAAAAAATTACAATTGATTGATATATGAATAAAGTTGTTGATTTTTTGTTATATTCAAATAGAATCACTTACAGACTATTAATTTATTTGCAGCCTATATGTATTTTTAAGCAAAATATTTTGAGTAATAAAGACGTCATTATTTTTTGGTTTAAAACTGCTGGCTATAGACATTTATCAACTATATCGACTCCATATACCTCAAGGAAGAAGCATTATGAATCGTAACTTTAAAGTTGTTTGGAACCGCTCATTAGGCTGTTTTACGGCTGTCGCTGAATATGCTAAGAGCCGCGGCAAATCTTCGAGTGGTACTGTCAGCTCTGGCGCTAGTCCTTCTACAGGCGCTATGGCAGAAGGTGCACGACTAGTAAAATTAAGTGCATTATGTGTGGGAATGGCTGCTACTGGATTTAGTATGCAGGCAGTAGCAGGCTATGAAGTAGGCGGCGGGTCGACTTTTGCAAACTGTACAAGGGATGCTACTGGTTTTGGTACTGAAGCTTCTTCGATAGCTATTGGAAATGGAGGTGTGGGTAATGTTGCTTGTGCCTCAGGTGCAGAGACAATTGCAATAGGCGCAAATCTTGAAGCAGCAGGTTCACAATCAACCGTTATCGGTAATGATATTATTGCAGATAGTAATGCTGCACAAGCGGTTATCATTGGTTCAAATTTTAATAGTAATCCTACGACATCTACTGGTGCAGGTGGGGTCGCTATTGGTAGTGGTTTAACTCCAAACTTAGATAGCCCAATTGCCAATGGTATTGGTTCTGTTGCTATCGGGTCAAGTGGAAATGCCACAACTAATGGCTTAAATGGTGCTATTGCCTCAGGTAACCATGCCTTAGCTCTCATGTCTGGTGCAGAGGCTTCAGCTGCAAACTCTGTTGCTATTGGCGCAGGTTCTAGGGCTTCTAGCGCCAATGCTTATGCCCTTGGCGAAAATGCTAATGCAGCAGCTCAAAACACCGTTGCCCTCGGTGCGGACACTAGTAGTAATACGCAATACGGTGTCAGCATCGGTCGTGCTGCAAGCTCAACAGGTCAATCCTCTGTTGCCATAGGCGGCGGTACAGCTGGCGGCGGCGCCGCTCAAACTAGTGGTCAGGGAGCTATCGCCATCGGTAGTGGTGGTAATAACGCAGGCGGTGCAAGAGCCACTAACACTCGTGCCATCGCCATTGGTCAGTCCTCTGAAGCGACTGGAACTTCTAGTATTAGTATCGGTGCCACTGCCAATGCAAACATCGCTAACTCTGTCGCTTTGGGTGCAGGCTCAACGACAACCACACCAGCTGGCAACTCGTTCTTGACTAATGTCGCTGTAGTACCTGCAAATGGTGTGGTGTCTGTCGGCACCGCTGCTGCGACCAGACGTATTCAGAATGTCGCAGGTGGATCAGCTGCGACTGATGCGGTGAACGTCGCTCAATTGACAGAGCAGAACACAAGAACCAATCGTCAAGGAACTGATACTGCAGCGGCGCTTGGTGGTGGATCTACTTATACTGCGAATAACGGCGCGGTTAGCTTACCGACTTACAACGTAGACGGTGCAACTTTTAACAATGTGGGTGCGGCACTTGGAAACATAGACGGTCGCACTACGACGAACACAGGTAATATCACAAGCTTACAAAACCAGACCTTTAGACTGCGTGCAAATACTGATACGTCAACCGCAGTAGCGGCAGGTGATACGGTTACATTCATCGATGGCAATAATGTTGAGATCACTCGTGCAGGTAATAATGTCACTATCGGTACTTCAGCGACACCGACATTTACGACAGTCACTTCAACTGGTGCGATGAATGCAGGATCGTTGACTGTCACTGGTGCATCTAATCTAAACGGTGGTGCTAATTTAAATAATAATAAAATTACGGGTGTTGCAGCAGGCACAGTTGCTACAGATGCAGTGAACTTCGGTCAGCTGACGACAACTAACAATAATGTGACAAATGCGCAAAACGCTGCAAATGCTGCTCAGACGGCAGCAGACCTTGGCTTTAACATCACCGCGAATGGCGTCGAGGCCGATGAAGACAACGTACAGTTGGGTGAAACCGTTGACTTTACCAGTGATGCCAACCTAGTCACCACCGTAAGTGACAACGGCATCAACTACAGCTTAGCGGACGCCATCACCGTTGACAGCGTCACCGCTAACGATGGTAACGGCAACATCACCACCGTCAGTGCAACAGGCACCAACGTCACCGACGGCCCCAACACTAGTACCTATGGCGCTGACGGCTTCACCACAACCGATGGCACCACCAGTACCGTCTTTAACCAAGCAGGCGTCACCTTCTTAGATGACAACAATGCACCAGTCGGTCCTAGCCTCACAGCGACAGGTATCGACGCCGGTAACACCGTGATCACAAGCGTAGCAGACGGCAGTCTTGCTGACGACTCAACCGACGCCATCAATGGCGCTCAGTTGAACACCGCCGCAAGCTCTATCGCAACCAACCTTGGCGGTAACTCAACCTTCGATCCTACAACAGGCATTGTGACCGCACCAAGCTACGTGCTTGACGATGGTACCAACACCGGGACGAATGCGGCGCCGTTTACCAACGTCGGCGACGCGTTGGGTAACTTGGACACACGTACCAGCACCAATACCGGTGACATCGCTAACGTTCAAGCGCAGTCCAACCTTGGCTTTAACATCACCGCGAATGGCGTCGAGGCCGATGAAGACAACGTACAGTTGGGTGAAACCGTTGACTTTACCAGTGATGCCAACCTAGTCACCACCGTAAGTGACAACGGCATCAACTACAGCTTAGCGGACGCCATCACCGTTGACAGCGTCACCGCTAACGATGGTAACGGCAACATCACCACCGTCAGTGCAACAGGCACCAACGTCACCGACGGCCCCAACACTAGTACCTATGGCGCTGACGGCTTCACCACAACCGATGGCACCACCAGTACCGTCTTTAACCAAGCAGGCGTCACCTTCTTAGATGACAACAATGCACCAGTCGGTCCTAGCCTCACAGCGACAGGTATCGACGCCGGTAACACCGTGATCACAAGCGTAGCAGACGGCAGTCTTGCTGACGACTCAACCGACGCCATCAATGGCGCTCAGTTGAACACCGCCGCAAGCTCTATCGCAACCAACCTTGGCGGTAACTCAACCTTCGATCCTACAACAGGCATTGTGACCGCACCAAGCTACGTGCTTGACGATGGTACCAACACCGGGACGAATGCGGCGCCGTTTACCAACGTCGGCGACGCGTTGGGTAACTTGGACACACGTACCAGCACCAATACCGGTGACATCGCTAACGTTCAAGCGCAGTCCAACCTTGGCTTTAACATCACCGCGAATGGCGTCGAGGCCGATGAAGACAACGTACAGTTGGGTGAAACCGTTGACTTTACCAGTGATGCCAACCTAGTCACCACCGTAAGTGACAACGGCATCAACTACAGCTTAGCGGACGCCATCACCGTTGACAGCGTCACCGCTAACGATGGTAACGGCAACATCACCACCGTCAGTGCAACAGGCACCAACGTCACCGACGGCCCCAACACTAGTACCTATGGCGCTGACGGCTTCACCACAACCGATGGCACCACCAGTACCGTCTTTAACCAAGCAGGCGTCACCTTCTTAGATGACAACAATGCACCAGTCGGTCCTAGCCTCACAGCGACAGGTGTCGACGCCGGTAACACCGTGATCACAAGCGTAGCAGACGGCAGTCTTGCTGACGACTCAACCGACGCCATCAATGGCGCTCAGTTGAACACCGCCGCAAGCTCTATCGCAACCAACCTTGGCGGTAACTCAACCTTCGATCCTACAACAGGCATTGTGACCGCACCAAGCTACGTGCTTGACGATGGTACCAACACCGGGACGAATGCGGCGCCGTTTACCAACGTCGGCGACGCGTTGGGTAACTTGGACACACGTACCAGCACCAATACCGGTGACATCGCTAACGTTCAAGCGCAGTCCAACCTTGGCTTTAACATCACCGCGAATGGCGTCGAGGCCGATGAAGACAACGTACAGTTGGGTGAAACCGTTGACTTTACCAGTGATGCCAACCTAGTCACCACCGTAAGTGACAACGGCATCAACTACAGCTTAGCGGACGCCATCACCGTTGACAGCGTCACCGCTAACGATGGTAACGGCAACATCACCACCGTCAGTGCAACAGGCACCAACGTCACCGACGGCCCCAACACTAGTACCTATGGCGCTGACGGCTTCACCACAACCGATGGCACCACCAGTACCGTCTTTAACCAAGCAGGCGTCACCTTCTTAGATGACAACAATGCACCAGTCGGTCCTAGCCTCACAGCGACAGGTATCGACGCCGGTAACACCGTGATCACAAGCGTAGCAGACGGCAGTCTTGCTGACGACTCAACCGACGCCATCAATGGCGCTCAGTTGAACACCGCCGCAAGCTCTATCGCAACCAACCTTGGCGGTAACTCAACCTTCGATCCTACAACAGGCATTGTGACCGCACCAAGCTACGTGCTTGACGATGGTACCAACACCGGGACGAATGCGGCGCCGTTTACCAACGTCGGCGACGCGTTGGGTAACTTGGACACACGTACCAGCACCAATACCGGTGACATCGCTAACGTTCAAGCGCAGTCCAACCTTGGCTTTAACATCACCGCGAATGGCGTCGAGGCCGATGAAGACAACGTACAGTTGGGTGAAACCGTTGACTTTACCAGTGATGCCAACCTAGTCACCACCGTAAGTGACAACGGCATCAACTACAGCTTAGCGGACGCCATCACCGTTGACAGCGTCACCGCTAACGATGGTAACGGCAACATCACCACCGTCAGTGCAACAGGCACCAACGTCACCGACGGCCCCAACACTAGTACCTATGGCGCTGACGGCTTCACCACAACCGATGGCACCACCAGTACCGTCTTTAACCAAGCAGGCGTCACCTTCTTAGATGACAACAATGCACCAGTCGGTCCTAGCCTCACAGCGACAGGTGTCGACGCCGGTAACACCGTGATCACAAGCGTAGCAGACGGCAGTCTTGCTGACGACTCAACCGACGCCATCAATGGCGCTCAGTTGAACACCGCCGCAAGCTCTATCGCAACCAACCTTGGCGGTAACTCAACCTTCGATCCTACAACAGGCATTGTGACCGCACCAAGCTACGTGCTTGACGATGGTACCAACACCGGGACGAATGCGGCGCCGTTTACCAACGTCGGCGACGCGTTGGGTAACTTGGACACACGTACCAGCACTAATACCGGTGACATCGCTAACGTTCAAGCGCAGTCCAACCTTGGCTTTAACATCACCGCGAATGGCGTCGAGGCCGATGAAGACAACGTACAGTTGGGTGAAACCGTTGACTTTACCAGTGATGCCAACCTAGTCACCACCGTAAGTGACAACGGCATCAACTACAGCTTAGCGGACGCCATCACCGTTGACAGCGTCACCGCTAACGATGGTAACGGCAACATCACCACCGTCAGTGCAACAGGCACCAACGTCACCGACGGCCCCAACACTAGTACCTATGGCGCTGACGGCTTCACCACAACCGATGGCACCACCAGTACCGTCTTTAACCAAGCAGGCGTCACCTTCTTAGATGACAACAATGCACCAGTCGGTCCTAGCCTCACAGCGACAGGTATCGACGCCGGTAACACCGTGATCACAAGCGTAGCAGACGGCAGTCTTGCTGACGACTCAACCGACGCCATCAATGGCGCTCAGTTGAACACCGCCGCAAGCTCTATCGCAACCAACCTTGGCGGTAACTCAACCTTCGATCCTACAACAGGCATTGTGACCGCACCAAGCTACGTGCTTGACGATGGTACCAACACCGGGACGAATGCGGCGCCGTTTACCAACGTCGGCGACGCGTTGGGTAACTTGGACACACGTACCAGCACCAATACCGGTGACATCGCTAACGTTCAAGCGCAGTCCAACCTTGGCTTTAACATCACCGCGAATGGCGTCGAGGCCGATGAAGACAACGTACAGTTGGGTGAAACCGTTGACTTTACCAGTGATGCCAACCTAGTCACCACCGTAAGTGACAACGGCATCAACTACAGCTTAGCGGACGCCATCACCGTTGACAGCGTCACCGCTAACGATGGTAACGGCAACATCACCACCGTCAGTGCAACAGGCACCAACGTCACCGACGGCCCCAACACTAGTACCTATGGCGCTGACGGCTTCACCACAACCGATGGCACCACCAGTACCGTCTTTAACCAAGCAGGCGTCACCTTCTTAGATGACAACAATGCACCAGTCGGTCCTAGCCTCACAGCGACAGGTGTCGACGCCGGTAACACCGTGATCACAAGCGTAGCAGACGGCAGTCTTGCTGACGACTCAACCGACGCCATCAATGGCGCTCAGTTGAACACCGCCGCAAGCTCTATCGCAACCAACCTTGGCGGTAACTCAACCTTCGATCCTACAACAGGCATTGTGACCGCACCAAGCTACGTGCTTGACGATGGTACCAACACCGGGACGAATGCGGCGCCGTTTACCAACGTCGGCGACGCGTTGGGTAACTTGGACACACGTACCAGCACCAATACCGGTGACATCGCTAACGTTCAAGCGCAGTCCAACCTTGGCTTTAACATCACCGCGAATGGCGTCGAGGCCGATGAAGACAACGTACAGTTGGGTGAAACCGTTGACTTTACCAGTGATGCCAACCTAGTCACCACCGTAAGTGACAACGGCATCAACTACAGCTTAGCGGACGCCATCACCGTTGACAGCGTCACCGCTAACGATGGTAACGGCAACATCACCACCGTCAGTGCAACAGGCACCAACGTCACCGACGGCCCCAACACTAGTACCTATGGCGCTGACGGCTTCACCACAACCGATGGCACCACCAGTACCGTCTTTAACCAAGCAGGCGTCACCTTCTTAGATGACAACAATGCACCAGTCGGTCCTAGCCTCACAGCGACAGGTATCGACGCCGGTAACACCGTGATCACAAGCGTAGCAGACGGCAGTCTTGCTGACGACTCAACCGACGCCATCAATGGCGCTCAGTTGAACACCGCCGCAAGCTCTATCGCAACCAACCTTGGCGGTAACTCAACCTTCGATCCTACAACAGGCATTGTGACCGCACCAAGCTACGTGCTTGACGATGGTACCAACACCGGGACGAATGCGGCGCCGTTTACCAACGTCGGCGACGCGTTGGGTAACTTGGACACACGTACCAGCACCAATACCGGTGACATCGCTAACGTTCAAGCGCAGTCCAACCTTGGCTTTAACATCACCGCGAATGGCGTCGAGGCCGATGAAGACAACGTACAGTTGGGTGAAACCGTTGACTTTACCAGTGATGCCAACCTAGTCACCACCGTAAGTGACAACGGCATCAACTACAGCTTAGCGGACGCCATCACCGTTGACAGCGTCACCGCTAACGATGGTAACGGCAACATCACCACCGTCAGTGCAACAGGCACCAACGTCACCGACGGCCCCAACACTAGTACCTATGGCGCTGACGGCTTCACCACAACCGATGGCACCACCAGTACCGTCTTTAACCAAGCAGGCGTCACCTTCTTAGATGACAACAATGCACCAGTCGGTCCTAGCCTCACAGCGACAGGTGTCGACGCCGGTAACACCGTGATCACAAGCGTAGCAGACGGCAGTCTTGCTGACGACTCAACCGACGCCATCAATGGCGCTCAGTTGAACACCGCCGCAAGCTCTATCGCAACCAACCTTGGCGGTAACTCAACCTTCGATCCTACAACAGGCATTGTGACCGCACCAAGCTACGTGCTTGACGATGGTACCAACACCGGGACGAATGCGGCGCCGTTTACCAACGTCGGCGACGCGTTGGGTAACTTGGACACACGTACCAGCACTAATACCGGTGACATCGCTAACGTTCAAGCGCAGTCCAACCTTGGCTTTAACATCACCGCGAATGGCGTCGAGGCCGATGAAGACAACGTACAGTTGGGTGAAACCGTTGACTTTACCAGTGATGCCAACCTAGTCACCACCGTAAGTGACAACGGCATCAACTACAGCTTAGCGGACGCCATCACCGTTGACAGCGTCACCGCTAACGATGGTAACGGCAACATCACCACCGTCAGTGCAACAGGCACCAACGTCACCGACGGCCCCAACACTAGTACCTATGGCGCTGACGGCTTCACCACAACCGATGGCACCACCAGTACCGTCTTTAACCAAGCAGGCGTCACCTTCTTAGATGACAACAATGCACCAGTCGGTCCTAGCCTCACAGCGACAGGTATCGACGCCGGTAACACCGTGATCACAAGCGTAGCAGACGGCAGTCTTGCTGACGACTCAACCGACGCCATCAATGGCGCTCAGTTGAACACCGCCGCAAGCTCTATCGCAACCAACCTTGGCGGTAACTCAACCTTCGATCCTACAACAGGCATTGTGACCGCACCAAGCTACGTGCTTGACGATGGTACCAACACCGGGACGAATGCGGCGCCGTTTACCAACGTCGGCGACGCGTTGGGTAACTTGGACACACGTACCAGCACCAATACCGGTGACATCAATGATCTAGCTGCAGGTCGTACAGGCATCGTCCGTCAAGACGCGGGCACTGGCGTTATCACCGTTGGCGCTCAAACGGGTGGTAACAGCGTCAGCTTTGCTGGAACCGATGGTAATCGTCAACTCACAGGGGTTGCTAACGGTACTGTAGCTGCGGGATCGACAGAAGCCGTTACAGGTGATCAGTTGAATACCAGCGCTGCGTCTTTGGCCACTATTATTGGCGGCAATGCTGTGAATAACGGTGGTGTGGTCACCACAACTGACATTGGCGGTACAGGTGCTGACACTATCGATGGAGCAATCTCATCACTTAACACAGCAGCGACTCAAGCCAAGAGTACAGTCACTCAAGGTGAGAACATTCTTGTCGCAACGACAACGAATGCTGATGGTTCTACAAACTACGAGGTTGCAACTGCCAGAGACCTCGATATCGATAGCGTTGTCACTGGTAACAGTACTTTGAACAGTGCAGGCTTAGTCGTAAACGATGGCACGAATGCCAGTACTTATGGTGCCGATGGTCTCACTATTTCAGGCGGCCCAAGCATCACCACCGCAGGTATTGATGCAGGTGGTAATGCACTTAGCAATTTAGCTGATGGAGTCGCTACGACAGATGCAGCAACTGTTGGTCAACTCAACACAGTTTCTGGAGATTTAACCGATTTATCTGCAGGTAGCGTTCAATATGATCGTAACCCTGATAACACGGTCAATTACGACAGCGTATCATTAGCAGGTACTCAAGCAGTCATAGATACCGATGATGATGGCAACGACTTTGTGGTGAGTGGTGGTACTACGCTTGGTAACGTTGCTAATGGCATCAATGCAGATGATGCTGTTAATAAGGGTCAACTCGACAGTGTAATAGCTCAAAATCTTACTGACGTGAATGTGACTGATCAAGACGGAAACGAGGTGACAGTCAACATAACGGATCAAGTCGTCAATAGAAATCTAGATGATGATAACGAAGAGTCTTTATTCTTGACTTATGATGTCGAAGGTCAAGAAGTGACGGATCGTCTAACCATAGGCGAGACGGTTCAAAAAATGAATACTCAAGGCGTCAAATTCTCGCACACAAATGCGGTGAGTACTGAAGGGGATTTGGGAGTTACCAACGATTCAAGTGCTGGCGGTGCTAACTCAACAGCTATTGGTGTCAATGCTATTGTAGAGTCTGGCGCTGACAATACTGTTGCATTAGGATTTAATACCAAAGCGACCTCAGAGGCGACAAACGCTGTGGTGGTTGGTAACGGCTCCGTAGTTAGCGGCGCTTCTTCTATCGCTATCGGTAATGGGGCTCAAGCGAATGGCAACCAGTCTATTAGTGTAGGTACAGGCAACGTCGTTAATGGTAACAATTCAGGTGCGTTTGGCGACCCAAGTGTCATCGATGGTAACAATAGCTACTCAGTAGGTAATAACAATACTGTAAATAGTAATGATGCCTTTGTACTAGGCAATAATGTGACCGAAACGGTTGAAGGTTCAGTGGTACTGGGTACAGGTTCTGGAGCGACGACAGGCGCAGGCATTGCAGGTTATGGCGCTGTCAACGACGCAGCTATCGCGGCTACTACGAGCACAACAGGCGCAGTAGCTGTCGGTAATGCAAACAACGAGGTATACCGTCAAGTGACAGGTGTTGCCGCAGGAACAGCAGACTCAGATGCGGTTAACGTGTCACAGCTTAGAGCTGTTGATAATCGACTTGTCAACAATATGAATGACTTAGGTTATAAGATTAACGATGTGGAAGACGGTGCTAACGCGGGTATATCAGCTGCAATGGCTATGTCTTCACTACCACAAGCTTATATTCCAGGCAAAGCTATGGTGGGCGGCGGTATTGCAACCTACAATGGTCAAAGCGCTGTTGCCATCGGTCTCTCTAAAGTATCTGACAACGGTCGCTGGGTCATAAAAGCGAATGGTACAGCAGACTCAGAAGGGAATGCAGGCGGTGCAGTTGGTGCAGGTTTCCATTTTTAATATAACCTCATCGTTCAATGATGGCGTCTATAAAAATAGACGCCATCAAACCATTCATAAAATATATCAAGGAAGAGATAAATGAAACAATCTGTATATTGCTACGGCGCGCTCGCCACCGT
This sequence comes from Psychrobacter sp. DM4, assembly GCF_051307035.1. Taxonomy (GTDB): domain Bacteria; phylum Pseudomonadota; class Gammaproteobacteria; order Pseudomonadales; family Moraxellaceae; genus Psychrobacter. The sequence goes on along the minus strand of NZ_CP195536.1, from coordinate 2,175,592 downwards.
ATTACTGCTCTCGGTCACAGGGTGTACTCGAAACATAAGTACCAACTTGACAGACGATGGCCGCGTGAGCGCCAGTGATTTAGTCTTTCCAGAACAGAATACTGCTTGGAGAGAAGAGGGCACCATCGCTGATGTCGACGATCTTGCCAAGATAAGACCAGGAATAAGCAAAGATGATCTCTATCAGCTTATTGGTCCGCCACACTTTAGCGAGAGTTATAAGGCTCGTGAATGGGACTATATTCTCAAATTCTACGACAACAACCAGCAAGTCAAAGTTTGCCAGTACAAAGTCATCTTTGATAAGGAGTACAAGGGTCAAGAGTTCTATTGGAGTCCCGCTGATTGCCCGCCTCAATCAATGGCTGTTATGCAAACGAACCCAGTGATGGTAGCGTCAGTGCCTACTATGCAACCAGCACCAGAGCGTATCAACTTAAACGCTGATGCTCTATTCGCATTTGACAAGTCAACGGTGCAAGATGTCTTACCACAAGGTAGAGAGGAGCTTGATGGGCTAGCCCAAACCTTAAGGCAATATCAACAAAGAGGCGATAGCCAAATTATGATTACCGGACACACTGATCGTAAGGGTGATGACGCTTACAATATGAACTTGTCTACCCAGCGTGCGCGCGCCGTTGCCAACTACCTTGTCAATCAAGGCGTCAATCCTAACACTATAATAGCAACGGGAGCAGGGGAGTTGCAGCCTATTGTACAGTGCTCAACCAACCTGCCACGCCAGCAAGAGATTGATTGCTTGCAGCCCAACCGCCGTGTTACGCTAGATATCACCGTCAATCAATAACTCATAAAAATTAAGTAAATTAAAAGGGTGCTAATCATGGATTGGCACCCTTTTAGTTTATAGTAAGGATAAAAACAATGACCTCTTTGAAGTACATCGCTCATTATCCTGAGCCTATTCAAAATCAAGCAAGCGAGCTTATCAGCAGTGGTCGACTAGGCGCATATATTGAGCTGCGTTATCCAGACACGCATCAGGTTCAAAGTGACAAAGCGCTCTACCAGTACGTGAACGATATAAAAACGGAGTACATGCGTAAAAGTGGTACTTTATCGCAAGTGCGTTACGATAGTAAGCTGAGTACTCTAAAAAACGCGCTAGGCATTCATACGTACCAGTCGCGAGTGCAGGGCAGCAAGCTCAAATCACATAACGGTATTACCGTCGCCAGTTTGTTCAAAGACGCGCCACCTGAGTTTTTACAGATGATTGTGGTACATGAGTTGGCGCATTTTAAAGAAAAAGAGCACAGCAAATCTTTTTATCAATTGTGCTGTCATATGGAGCCAAATTACCACCAGTTTGAGTTAGATACGCGTCTGTGGTTACAGTGGCGTGAGCTATGATTTTCAATCATTCAAAGAATAAAAAGCCTGCAATATTGCAGGCTTTTACGGGGTAAAAATAAGATAAATATTAGGGCAATGTCAGAGTGATTCGATAATGCTTATTGTTCAAGCAAGACATCACCATGCTCATCACGCAAGTTGTTTTTCATCATTTTACCTGCGCCGTTCAATACGATGTTATCGACGAAGATAACTTTGTCTGGAATCTGCCAGCTGGCAACTTTGTCTTTATAAAAGTCCAAAATCTGCGCCTCATCTACGTTTGAGTCCTCTTCTTTAACCACGATCAATACAGGGCGCTCACCCCACTGTTTGTGATTGGCGGCAATCGCGGCGGCCATTTTTACTTCTGCATGACCCGCGGCAATATTCTCAAGCTCAACTGAGGATATCCATTCGCCACCTGACTTGATGAGATCTTTTGAGCGATCGCGGATGTTCATATAGCCGTCTTCATCGATGGTCGCGATATCACCAGTATCGAACCAACCGTCTTCGGTGATTGTATCAGGCTTGTGGGTAAAGTAATCATCAATGACCCAGTGCCCGCGAATTTGCAAGCGCCCTTGTGATTCGCCGTCTTCGGCAACATGCTGATCCTTTTTCTCAGTACCCATAAGACGTATCTGAACCCCATAAGGCGGGCGACCTTGTGATTTGCGTAGCTCGTTGATCTCATCGCGACTTAATGATTTGTGCTTGGCTTTGATCTGATTCATCGTACCAAGTGGGCTGGTTTCAGTCATACCCCAACCATGGATGGCGTCACAATTGAAGTCCTCTCGAAAGGATGTGATGATCGAGGGTGGACAAGCCGCGCCGCCAACGATAGTACGGGTCATGCTCTCAAGTGTGCTGCCTTTATTCTTAGCAGCGGTCAGCAGGCTTTGCCAAATGGTCGGTACGCCCAGCGCCACCGTTACTTTATAGTCGTCGATCACAGAGACTAGGCTATCGCCATCCAAATTGGGCCCTGGCAGTATTAACGAGCAGCCAGTCAGTGCTGCCGCATAAGGCGTACCCCACGCATTGACATGGAACATCGGTACGACGGGTAATAGGACATCTTGCGCTGACAACGCGGACACATCAGGCATACATAGGGCGATAGCATGTAGTACGGATGAGCGATGCGAGTACAAGATACCTTTTGGATTCCCAGTCGTCCCTGAGGTATAACATAAAGAGCTGGCTTGTTTTTCATCGAACTGTGGCCAGTCAAAATTGGTATCGTTCTCGGCTAATAACTCGTCAAAAAATAGCGCGTTAGGTAGCTCCTCTAAGACTTTCTCATCGCGATCGCCCAACAAGATAAAGTGCTTGATACCTTTGATATGCTCTTTGATAGCCGCGATAAGGGGTAGGAATGTAATATCAAAAAACAATACTTGGTCTTTGGCGTCATTGATAATGTAGGTGAGCTGCTCGGGGAATAGTCGCGGATTGATCGTATGGCAAATCATCTCGCTACCAGAGATGGCATACCATGCTTCTAAGTGGCGACGATTATTCCATGCGAGGGTAGCGATGCAATCTGAAGACTTGAGTCCTAAGGACTGTAGGGCATTTGCCAAACGTTTTGAGTTGTCTGAGACGCTCAGCCAATTGCTCTTGGTCATGGTGCCATCGACTTCTTTTGAGTAGACTGCGGTATCGCTATGATATTGCGCGGCGTGCTCGATCAGGCTGCTAATTAGCAGCGGCTGGTACATCATTTTTCCTAACATTTAAATATCCTTATTATGGTGGTTAGCGCCTATCCATATGCATCTTTGACGCACAGCGCGTTACCAGTATACGTGAATTTTTGGGTATAACACTATCATTTATCTCACGTTTTAAGACCCCATCACTGAAAATATAACGACAACCGTTGACGTGTAACTGACTCTTTGACTTGAAAAATTTGAAGCAATCTCCCTACAATTAAAGCCACTCCTCCTATATTTTTTTCCAGAAATTTCTACCACAAAAAGAGTCCGCTCATGTATGCGCTCGTCGATTGCAACAGCTTTTATGCCAACTGTGAGAAGCTATTTCGTCCTGATTTAAAGGATAAGCCCGTCGTTGTCTTATCGAATAATGATGGCTGCGTGGTGGCGCGCTCCTCTGAAGCAAAGCGTCTGGGTATCAAAATGGCAGTACCCTATTTTCAGGTAAAAGACTTTTGTACCGCAAACAACATTACGGTTTTTAGCTCCAACTATACGCTTTATGCTGATATGTCGCAGCGGGTCATGACGACGATAGAGACGTTGTGTCCGACGGTTGAGGTGTATTCTATCGATGAAGCGTTCTTGTATTTGGCGGATTATCCCGTCGCCATGCAAGACCTAAAGGCTTACGCTGGCAAGCTCAAAATGATTATAGAGAGCCATACCGGTATCGCGGTCAGCGTCGGTATCGGTAGCACCAAAACTATGGCAAAACTTGCCAATCAGGCGGCAAAAAAATACCCTGCGACTCATGGCATCTGCGTGCTTGAGAGTCTGAGGTGGATACGCCGTTTGATGCAAATTACGGATGTGGGCGAGCTATGGGGTGTCGGTCGGCGCTACAAGTTGAGGTTAAATGCTCTGGGTATTCATACCGTTCATCAATTGGCGGTTTGTGAGCCTGGCAAGATTCGTCAGCACTTCGGCGTAGTATTAGAGCGCACCTGCTTGGAGCTGAACGGGCAGTCTTGTATCGGCATTGAGAGCGTAGAGCCCAAAAAGCAAATTATCTCTTCACGCTCTTTTTCGCGCCGTGTTACTTGCCCTAATGAGCTCAGCGAGTCGATCTGTAGTCATGTGGCAAACGCTGCGAACAAACTACGTCAACAAAATAGCGTTTGTCATTATCTCAGTATATTTTCTATGAATAGTCCCTTTAATCAGTCAGAAACTTATACGGCGATATCGGGTCAATACCAATTTGTGACACCGACGGCGGATACTCGGGTAATGATATTGGCCGCGCGGCAAGTGCTCAAAATCATTTATAAAGAAAACGTTCGCTATGCTAAGGCTGGCGTCATGCTACTGGACTTATGCCAGCATGATGAGGTGCAGCTAGATTTATTCGCTAATGATGATTCAAAAGATAAGCAGACTTCAACTCAAAGTGAGGAGATCAGCGCACTCATGGACGAGCTCAATAAAAAGTACGGACAGAACCGTCATAATCAAGGAGCGGTCTTTATCGCGAGCGAAGGCATCAAGGACAAACAAACGTGGCAGATGAGTCGCGAGATGCTATCGCCTTGCTACACTACTAATATCAATCAGCTACCAAAGGTACACTAGCCTATTAAGGTTAATTCTTTCGAAGTGAGAACAGGCGCAACTATGACGGTAAAAATAATAGGCAAACTGACGGATGAGGGCAAACCTGTCCTTTTGTCCTTATACAGCGATAGAGTCAAAGCAGGGTTTCCAAGTCCTGCAACCGACTACGTGCAAAATCGTATTGATCTTAATACCTTGCTCATTCGCCATCCAGCAACGACGTATCTCGTCGAAGTAGAAGGCGATAGCATGATAGATATTGGTATCTATCCCAACGATATTTTGGTGGTGGACAGGTCGTTGACGGCGAGTAATAAAGACATCGTAATTGCATTAGTCGATGACGGTTTTGCTGCCAAGCAATTGATATTAGGGGAGACGATCATTTTGCGCTCGCTCAATGATGATTATACTGACATTGAAGTTAAGGGCTCGCTTGAGCTGTTTGGCGTAGTGGCAAGTGGTATCAGACGCTTTAAGCGTTGAGTCATTCTTTTAGACAGACTGATCATTTGAGCGCTTCAGCCAATTGGTTTATCTTGTCAATATCATGCTTTTGTACCTTTAATATTATCAGCTGATTAGTGCACATGCGTGCGTCACTGATATCAGCATGCCAACGGGTCAAACACCTGAATCAGAGTCACAGTTGCTCATGTGATGATTTAATATCAGCATAGACCTCTAATGTACCGTCTTTATTCAGCTGCATTACTTGGTACGGCGTAAACTTATCTTGATATTCCATACCGGGGCTACCCACTGGCATACCGGGTACGGCAAGTCCAATCGCATCACTTGGCGGCTTGGCCAAAAACTGTGCCATATATTTAGCAGGAACATGACCTTCAAACACATAGCCGTCGGTGGTAACCGCAGTATGACAAGAGCGCATTTGCTGAGGAACGCTATAACGATCTTTGAATAAAGACATCTCTTCAACATCATGAGCAGTGGCGTTTAAACCATTATCTTCGATATGACTGATCCACTCTTTACAGTAGCCACAATTGGCATCCTTGTATACGGTCGCCGAGACGTTTTGCAAAATGCTTGATTGAGTCTCTGAGTGAGCACTGACAGATGTCATCTGAGTTTTTGGTTGTTCTGTTTGCGCTGGTTGTGTGACGACAGGCGGCTTAGTAGCTGATGTTGTGTCACTAGCATTTACATCAGGCTCGCTACAAGCCAATAACGTCGATATAGCAGCTAATAAAACAAGCGATCTAAGCCACTGATTAGGCTTAATAGATAAGTTACGGTTATAGGGTGTCATCATCATCTCTCATTATTTTGTATTTAATGTTGCATCTCATTCTACAAAATCGGTTTAGAGCTACTGCTCGTCTGATAAAGGAGTGGTCGCAAATCTATTATTGCTATCATTATCGTTATAGCTACTCACTCGGATCAGACCCTGGCGGAAACTCATGGCGCAGCTGGGCGACATTGTCAGCGCTCACTGTATCGGTATAAGGGTTTAATTCGCTGTGCACATACTGCGTCACTGCGGCTATTTGCTCATCATCCATCATGCTATGAAAGGCGGGCATGCCGCGCAAACCGTTGATGACCACACTGATAATATAATATTTTGATTCCATCTTACTGTTATTGGCAAGCGGCGGATAGTAGCCTGCGCCTTGTGCACCTTTGCCATCTACCATATGACAGCCGGCGCAAGAATCATCATAGAGCTTTTTGCCGTTCGTGGTAAAAAATCCCTTTTTACCTTGTGCACTGCCTTCAAATTTGGCGAGCCATTTTTGTAAACTAGCATCATTGCTCATCTTAGGAATTGAGCTGACATCGACGATATTCATAGGCGGGCGGGTCAGCTCGTCTTTGGACATATAAACTGCGCCCCACGCACCGTTGTTGCGGCTGTCTTGATTGCTAAAATTGTTGTTAGAAACCATCGGCGTTTGTAAACTGGCAAGAGTAGGGGCACTTTGTTTGTGGTATTGGCTACACGCTGATAAAAAAGCGCTGCCACCCATTATCAATAGGATTGGCAAACGATAGGGTTTATGCAAGTTTATCCGAGTAGTTTTTGCTTTTGTCATGTCTAACATCGCCTTTATATGCGTCGCTATTTAGCGAAAATTAATAACTTCATGATCAACCGAGTTTTTTTGCCTTTTGATGTAAGCGGTTTGCCGAATCCATCCCTGATAGTATCGCGCCTTCTTGCCAAGCAGGAATGTGTGAGCAGTGCTCGCCTGCCAATACAATGCGGTGATCAATAGCGCATAAGGTGTCGTAATATTGCTCGCGGCTTGATTCACTCCAGATGCCATAGCAGCCAAGCGACCACGGTATACGGTGCCATGCGACTGAAGTGCCCGCGCGAAACTCTTTGCTGTACTGCGGATGAATACGTTTACCATATTCAAGCGCTGCGCTAATACGCTCTTTTGGCGTGAGGGAGTTGAATTTATAAGACGCCTCGCCAAAGCCGTAAGCGCCAAGGAGCACGCCAGATCCTGAACTAAACAGATCTTGCGACGGGTAGGAGATTTGGGTTATCGGCAAGTCGGTGTAAGTGATACCGCCGTATATCCATTCATCCTCCTCCCAAAAGCGCCGCTTAAACTCCAAACCGACTTTATAGGAGCTGTCATAAGGCACCGCTGCCATCGCTTGTTTCATTGGCTCTGAGACATTGATGTCAATTTGGGTCAATATAGACAGTGGGATCGTACATATGCACCAGTCGGCGCGAACGCTTTTGCCCATACCTTCAGGATTGTCGCTCCTAGAATTAGTACTATCCACATAATCAACAGTCACGCCTGTCTCATCTTGATTAATCTTGGTCACTTTGGCATTGAACGTAATCATATCGCGGCACTCGCGTGTAAAGGCGTCGCCGATTTTGCCCATACCGCCTACGGGCTGAAACATCGCAGGCTGATGCACGTGTACCGTGTAATTATTATAAATATCAGCCCACATCTCTGAATCGAGAAGTTTGTCTCTAGGTATCGGCGTCGATGGCTGCGCATCTGGCATCAAACCGCCGCCAGGATAGACGCTATAGCCGCGATGCTTGCTGGTATCGGCGCTTTTGACATAGCGATAATTATTGTCGAGTACGCCCCAGCCTTTGAGCCCGACGAGTAGCTTTTCTTTGTCCTCTGTAGTGACCGCATCATCTAAGCTGCCTTTGTTCACCGCTTTGGATAATAGCTCTGAGACATAACCGCGAATATCGTTTTGTACATCGCCCAAACGCTGCGGCGCACCATTAAAGTGATTGGTACGATGTAAATAAGCGCGATCATTGGTTTGGATAAAGGGTTGCAAAGCGACATTGAACTTTTTGCAATAATGAAAAACGGCGTAGTGATGGATAGGCAGTCGCCACGGCCCACCGTTAAAGTAGTTGCCTTTTTGAAAGTTGCAAGTGACTTGCTCGCCGCCAAGCTCAGTATATTTATCACCGCTATTGAGCGTCCAACTGCGCCCGCCACCGCGGTTTTGGTATTCAAGAACGGTGACTTTATACCCCGCTTTGCGTAGCTCATACGCCGCTGTAAGACCTGCCAAACCTGCGCCGAGGATAACAATGCTCGCCCCAGCAGGCGCGCCTTTTAGATTCATCCCTTGTTTAAAACTGGACTCTGAGGCGAAACCTAAAGTCGTCATCGCCTGATACATAGCCGCCGCGCCCGCAGTCTTGCCTATCATAGCGAGCAGTTGCCTGCGCGTAGCAGAGGGCAGCAAATCATTCATCTCATTATCCTTATCGTGCTCAGTATTTATGATGGTCGAGTAGTTTTGTTGTTAGGGTTAATGACTTAGCTTTTATCTTTAATGACGCGTTTGACCTTAGCCGCACTGACATCACTACTTGGCAAACCGCCAAAAGTGACGCGTACATAATTAGTAATACTTGCCATCTGCGCATAGCTCAAATCTTCTTTGAATCCTGGCATTTTGGGTGCGGTATTGAACGCGCCTTTTGCTCCAAAGGCGATAACGCCAATCAGCGCATCAGGTTTGGCGCGGCGAATGCTACTTAGACCGACGATAGCGGCATAGCGTGCATCAGGCTGAGCATAGCCATCGACGCCGTGGCAGCTAGCACAATGAGTCAGATATAAGCCCTTTGGCGAATTGCTACTATTACTATTGCTGCTGTTACTAGCGCTTTTACTCCTATTGCTACTAGTAGTACTAGCAGCAGGAGTCGTCTTAGATTTCACTTGGGCCAGATAGTCTTTTTGTTCTAACAAATCATAAGTAATAGAGTCGCTGACTGGAGTAGGCAAACGCGCAATGTTGACAGGTATTAGATAGTTATCGGTCTTGATAGCAGGGATGACTTTTAGATAATTCGCCATCGCTATCAGATCGTCATCAGTGAGATAACGGGTGCTATGAGCGACGGCTTCTGCCATCGGACCGCCTGCATAGGCTCGTTGATCGAGCTTGCCTGTACGCAGATAGGTGATGATATCACCCTTGCTCCAGCGCCCAATGCCCGTATCGTTATCAGGGGTGATGTTGGGCGCAAACCATTTACCGAGCGGCGCGCCAGAGAGGTAGCGATCTTTATCCAGTCCTTGAGTGAGGTTGCGCGGGGTATGACAAGTGCCGCAATGCTCTAAATTATTGACTAGATATTCGCCGCGCTGCTCTACAGGCGTCAGACCTACGCGGTTCTCGGTGGAGGGCACATTGATGACATTCCACGCCAGCATCAGACTGCGTATATTTAACGGGAAAGGTAAGTTGGTGGTTTTGTCAGGTGCTTTTTCTACTGGCGGCACAGTTTGAAAGTAAGCAAACAGCGCACTGATATCCGCATCGGTCATACCATGATAAGAGGGATAGGGCATGGCGGGATAAATTTGATGGTTAGGGGCACGACCTTTACGCAATGCTTTTGCCAGATCAGCTTCGGTATAGTTACCGATACCATAAATCTTGGACGGGGTAATATTGGTTGAATAGATATTGCCAATAGGCGTCTCAATAGGGACGCCGCCGCTATAGTTCTCACGGTGACATGCCATGCAATCAGCAGTCCGCGCCACATAAGCACCGCGATTAGCCAGATCGCTATTAATCGGGCTAACGTTGGGTAGGCTTATTCTGGGGGGCAATGTCTTTTGGACACTTATGCTGTCTGCTATCGCAGCATGGGACACCAAACCGACAACCAGCGCTGACATCATTATAAAAAGAGGCTTCATAATATCCTTATCAAACTCACAAAACGAGTCACTCATCCTTGATGACTTGAGCTGACACGATAGCTATTTTCTAGCTGCTTCAACTAATTATTGTCTATTTATACATTGTTTTTCAATGGCTTAGTGTATTTTTTTGGCAAAAACACACTTATCTTTTAAGGCGAATTTTGAGGTAAGTCTGTAAGCCGTTAAGAAAGTATTAAGAGGATGAGTCTGTTTTGGACAGCGTCATTGTTTTTATTAAAGCGGACGTTTTATAGCGTTTTGTACGGCTCAATGTTTTATTTAGAGCTTTATGAGTAGATTTGTCCTTGAAAAATATAGCAGCCAGCGTACACGCAATCGTCAGTGATAGCAGCATTGAGACTAAAGTATGACTAAAGAAATGATCGCCAAAGAGCATTTTATAGAGCCCCATTGTCCAACCTAAGACGGTCACTATCTCAAATATTCGATAACGATACTCATAAAGAGCAGGCAAAAAAGCTAACCCATATAAAGAAAAACTTGCGCTGGCATGAGCGGCTGGGAAGCACTTGGCTGGCGTGCTTGCGACCATGTTTTGCCATAGACTGAGATAGGGCAAATCACCGCCAAAAGCTATTAAATGATTGGGACAGCTTACATGAGTTACGCCTTTTAATAGCGCAATAGTAGAAGGTACTACGACTAGCATACTTAGTACGTAACTTATTTCACGAGCCGACAGACGAGTCATCAATTTATAAAACTTACGGTTACCAGTGATAGCGGTCGTATTTGAAGGTTGTCTGTATCTGATAACTAATATGACTAATAAATAGAGAGCTGACAAGATTAATAACGCTTTAGGGCCATCGTAAAAGATAAAGGCGTAAGGCTGCGCGCCCTTTTGTATCAGCCACTGACCATTGCTATAGAAAAACTCACTGATACGAATGTCGAATTGACTATGCTCAGAGACTAAGGTTGCAATAATGGTCAAGCATAGTAGTTTGAGCCAGACCCAATTGGTCGAATGACACCTTTTTAAATTACGCTCTATAGTCATCAAACCCTACCTCAGATATAGTAGCTCACGATTTATTTGGACCTGATTTAGAATAAAAAGGGCGACAAGGCGAGTAGCCATAAAATAAATAGCAGTAACAATGCTAAAAACTGCGCAGCAGAGCCGACATCTTTGGCTATTTTAGCGAGGGGATGTTGATCTGTTGAAGTGTGATCGACGCAAGCCTCAATAGCGGTATTGAATAGCTCAACAATAAGGGACAAAAAAGAGACAATTATCAGCATCATGCTTGTGCTGATATCAAAAGGCATGGTTACAATAACGATGAACAATACAAGATTGAGCCACAAAACCTGTCTAAAAGCCGCCTCAAATTTATAAGCGGCTCTAAACCCATCGATAGAATAACCTGTGGCTTTGAGGATACGAGAAAGGCCTTTTTGACCTTTGACACTACTGGCATAGCTATCGAGTACAACCAAAGTGTCAGATGGTTTTTTATTTTCAGAGTAGGTGTCTATTGATCTGATATTGCAAGTGACGGCTTTGGTCGTGTCCATATAGATGACTTCATAGCGTATATATGATAGGTTTTTAGTATAGAGCAGGGCGCATTAAGAAAGCGTTAAGAGGATTGGAATGATAGTGAGAATGATGGCGACAGGTGACAAGATAAGTGATCATTTATAATAAATACTAAAGGTACTACCCCCTGAAGCGTGGGCTTGATGAGTGAGCTGCCAGTCCATGTGAGTCATAATGCGCTGCACAATGCTCAGACCCAAGCCTGTGCCTTCTACCTTCAAGCCTGTGCCTTCTACCTTATAGCTAGAATAGCTGTCTGACACTACATTATCAGTTTGCTCGCCTGTACGTTTATGATCTAAACGCTCAAACCTTTCGTAGAGTAGTGGCATCATATCCTCAGGAATGCCAAGTCCGGTATCAGTGATGACTATTTTTTTAGCGTCTATAGAAACAACGACTTCGCCCTCGTCCGTGTACTGAAAAGCATTTTTTATGAGGTTGCCAAGAGCCATCTTTAGCAGTTCAGGTCGCACGCATACGCTGTATTCTTGCTCAGCCACTACGATACAAGTAACACGCTTATGACGCAGTAAATACTTTAGACGCGCAACTTCACTTATAGCAATGCTATTGATAGAGGTTTGCGGAGTATCTAGTTTTTCAGGCGCGCGCGAGAGTAGAAGCAAAGCACTGATAATCTCCGAGGTTTCTTTCGCCGTGTGACTGATGCGATTGGCAAATTCGCTCAAACGAGGATCATGTTCTAATTGTGACGCTAGTACTTCAGATGCGCCCATGATAATCGTCAGAGGCGTACGTAATTCGTGACTAACATCTCCTGTAAATAGTTGCTCGCGTTTTAGGTATTGCTCAAGCTTATGGTTTTTATCGTCAATAGCGCGTGCTAATACTCCTACCTCTGATGGCAGATGAGTCAGCTCGGTTAAATTTTGATGATCGGTCTCAACCGCTTGTTTCAAGTCTAATAAAGGCTTAGTAATCTGCCTAGAGGACAGCTGAGAGAATACCGCGGCGATAAGTAAACTAAGCAGCACAGCCGCTTTCAACGCATCGGCAAATATATCTTCTAAATGCTCAAAAATGGCCAAAACAGGATAATTTTCCATCACCATCTCGTCATCTTCTAAATACGTCAAAATATAGTTTTGCTTGTCTTTTTGATAACGAAAAAAATGTAGCTCTGTTTTGATATCGCCTTCCTGAGTTGTGAAGGTCACTGGCATCTCTTGCACGGTTTCAGTCGCTAACAATTGTAGATTACCAGGTGCATTATCATAACGATAAATATTGATACCAGGTTCAGCGCTATAAATAGGCTGTTCAAGGTTTTCTTTTTGACTAAGCTCAAGCTGTTGTAATAATCGAGCTTTGACCAGTTCTCGCTCCATACGCACCTCAGCATACATAAAAATACTGACGAAAGTGACGCATATGAGTATGGCAAACAAGAAGTAGGATAGCCGAAATTTATTGGCTATAGCGTCTAGATTGAACATAGTATTTACTTATTTAAAGGGGTAAAGTCAGTCATAAATCGCCGTGCAGCTCAGAGTGCTCTGGGTTGATAATTTGATAACCGACGCCTGATATGGTCATTATCATAGGCCTAGCAAATGGCTTATCGACTTGTACACGTACGCTATGCATATGAGTCCGCAATGCGTCGCTACTTGGAATATCCTCACCCCATACTTTTTCCTCAAGCTCATGCTTGCTGACGACTCGAGGTGTCGCACTCATTAGTGTATTCAGTATTTTAAACCCTGTTGGCGTAAGCTTTAGTGATTTACCTTCTCTAGTAATCGTGTGCTCATTAGCATTTAGGGATAACTGACCGACCGTTATACTATGCTCAAAATGCTCGTCTTGATGTCGACGTATAAGCGCCTTGATACGGGATTCTAACTCAACCAGTGAAAAAGGCTTGACCAAATAATCATCAGCACCACTATCAAAACCTGATACTTTATCCAAAATCGTATCGCGAGCCGTTAGCATGAGTACGGGTGTTTTATCATGTAATTCTTCTCGAAGCTTTTTACAGAGAGTGGTGCCATTCATACCCGGCAGCATCACATCTAATAGTATAACGTCATAACGATTATTAGAGGCGAGCGTCAGGCCGCTAATGCCATTATGAGCGTTATCTAGCTCAAAACCTTTGGGCTCAAAAAAAGCATAAATATTGGCGACGATATCAGGATTATCTTCAATGACAAGGATTTTGTACATAGGGGTCTTGTGCATAAGGGGTCTCGTGCATGAATAGTCGTAGCGTCTGGGTTCAAAATCTCAGTATACAGATTCAAAAAAGGTTGGTGCTGCTGCTACTTCTTCAGTAGTAATACCAAAAAATTTCAGTAAAGTTGGGGTAATAAAGTCATGTGACACAGGCTGATTTATCATATTGGCAAGGCTACCTTTATCTCTGTTATTAGTATTGATACCGTTGCCAGTAGGCGACCAAACGATGACGGGAACCTGCTTTTGCGCATCGGGCGCTATAGCGTAGGGCATCCCATGCAAGTAGATATTGTTCTCCCCCAAGCTCTCGCCATGGTCGCTTACGTATACCATTACGACATCATAATCGGACTCATACTTTTTTAGCGTATCAATCACGTTGTTTAAGAAGTAATCAGTATAGCGGATAGCATTGTCGTAAGCGTTGATGACGGACTGATCATCACATTTAGAGAGCTCGTTAGTCATACAGACGGGTTTGTATTCCTCAAACGCCTTTGGATAACGTTTGTAATAAGCAGGACCATGATTACCCATCTGATGTAATAAAATAAGCGTGTCTTTAGCAGGAGAGTCTGCTCTAACTAGCTTATCAAAACCGTCAAGCATCCCAATATCACGACACTCCTCATCGCAATTTGGATTGACATCTGTCGTTTTGTAGTCCTCAAAGGTAACTCGATCTGCCACCCCTTTGGCGCTTGAATTATTATCGCGCCAAACCACATTGACGCCTTGCTTGTGTAGCGTGTCTAGGACATTTTCATTATAGTCTGAAGTGTTGTTGTCATAATGTTCTCTATTAGCGTAGCTGAACATACAAGGAACGGAGTAAGCAGTAGAAGTTCCGCAAGAGGTGGCGTTTTTAAAGCTGTATACATCTGATTGGCTTGCTAGAAGCGGCATAGTGTTGCGCTCATAGCCGTTGAGACCAACATGATCGGCGCGAACTGTTTCACCAACCACAAATACCATGAGTTTAGGTTTTGTTTTATCACTGATAGTGGCGCTACGTTTGGCATCGGTTGCATGTAGGGTCAAAGTATCAGGTCGACGTAGCTCCTCAACATAATCAGTACCTAGTTTGATAACAGAATAGATAGGGGTGATAGGATTGGCATAACTGCGGACGACTTTGTGCTGACGAAAAAAAGTAGCATATTGATCCCCAAAGGGTAGTAAACATAACGCTATCAAAGCAATAGCTAAAATCAGAGTAACTGCTCTTTGCCACAATGCTCGGCGTAAAGGTACGCGCTTGATATTCAATGTGGCAATAATAATTGCGGGTATAACACCCAGCAAAAACACCCGAATAAAGAAGCTTGGCGACATCAACCCCATGGCTTCTGCTTGATCGGTTTGCATACTGTTGATCAGCATATTAGTATCGAACACGGTACCGTAAGCATCAGTGAAATAACTACATACGGCGCCTATCATAACCATGGTGATGAGTACGGGCTTGGTAGTAGGTCGGTAGCATAACAACTGAAAGAGTAGCCACATCAGACTAAATAATAGTCCTGTGATAGATACTATAAAGCCAATATTGGTGCTAAAAGGATAAATGCTTAGCACTTGCGAAAAAAAGCTGACATTAGCGGTAACAACCAAAAATAGCGCGACAATAATGATAAGAGCGTTTGGATTCAGCTCAAAACGATAGAGTGTATCGAGGTAGCGACGTTCTTTGTTAGTTTTGGGCGCGGCGATATTAGCGGTTTGAGATAATGACATAGCGCGACTTCTTAACCGGAGTATGCGAGGAGTATCACTACAACATAGCAAGCTGCTTGTTAAGAAGGCGTTAAGTCGATTGAGTTTAGTGCACAGATGGAGTTGATAAGAGTAGGCGGAGTTGACATGAGTAGAATCTCGGTAAGATAATCAAACACTCGCTACGCCAAAATAGCAGCTACAAAACTATTTAATTGCCTTAAAATACTTTAAGGTATAAATTTAAAGCAAGATGACTTGTAAAAAGTATTTACGCAGTTACCACTCTCAAAGCTAAAACGGTCAAGGATGACATCATGCAAAACGAATCAAATATAAAAGCCAGTATAAAAGACAGCGTCAGCGAATCAGAATGGCAGATGCGAGTAGACCTTGCTGCCTGTTATCGACTCATCGCTATGTATGGCTGGGATGATTTGGTCTTCACGCATATATCGGCTCGCGTACCCGATACCGAAGATGCGTTTTTGATCAATCCTTACGGACTATTATTCGAAGAGATTACCGCCTCAAACTTAGTCAAAGTCAATCAAGCAGGTGAGAAGGTCGCGCATTCAGATTACGATATCAATCCAGCAGGATTTACTATTCATAGCGCAGTACACAACGCTCGTCATGATGCGCACTGCGTTATCCATCTTCATACTAGTGATGGTGTTGCGGTATCCGCGCAAGAGCAAGGGCTACTACCACTATCGCAGCAATCTCTATTTCCACTCTCCAACTTGGCCTATCATGACTATGAAGGCATTGCACTAAATCCTGAGGAAAAGGTGCGTCTGGTTGCTGACCTTGGTGATGCTAACTTTATGATTCTACGCAATCATGGGCTGCTCACTTGCGGCAGTAGTGTCGCTGATGCCTTTTTGTTTATGTACATCACTCAAAGAGCGTGCGAGGTGCAGATCAAAGCGCAGAGCGGTGGCAGTACACTCACGCATATACCGCCGCAAATACTAGCAGGTATTCAAGCTGCATCAGCGCAAGTGACTAGAGGCGCAGGCGGCGATATCGCATGGCCTGCACTGCTGCGTAAGCTGCGCCGTATCGATCCCTCATTTGAGGAGTAATCTTATGATGACGGTAAGTGAGTGGCAGCAGCAAGGACAGTTTGAGTCTATCAATGGTCAACGAATCTTTACGCGCCAAGGTGGTGACAAGAGTGCACCGGCGCTCCTTCTCATTCACGGCTATCCGAGTGCCAGTTGGGACTGGGAGAGTATGTGGGAGGCGCTGACTGAACACTATTATGTGATTACTCTCGATATGCTGGGTTTTGGCTTATCTGATAAACCCAAAAACGCCCAGTATCTCATTAGCGAACAGGCTGATATTTTTGAGGCATTTCTGCGTCAATTAGGTGTCGATAATTATCATATCTTGGCACATGATTATGGCGATACCGTCGCGCAGGAGCTGCTGGCAAGACAAGTGGATGTGAGTTGTGATCTGCATATTGCTAGTGTCTGCTTCTTAAACGGTGGTCTGTTTCCCGAAACGCACGAACCTATCTTGATACAGAGATTATTGCTATCACCATTAGGATTTTTGGTGTCCAAGCTCTTTACTAAGCCAAAATTTGCCAGTAATTTGCAACGGATATTTGGACCCAAAACACCGCCAACTTCGGAAGTTATTGACGCATTATGGCAATTGCTTACTCATAATGATGGCGTAGGCGTCCTGCACAGACTTATCAACTATATTCCGCAGCGGAGGCAATACCGAGAACGTTGGGTTGGAGCGATTATCAATAGCCGTGTACCTGTCAAACTGATCGATGGTGCCAAAGACCCTATATCAGGACAGCATATGGTCAATCGCTATCGGGAGCTCATTCCTAATCCTGACGTCACTGTTATGTCAGAGCTGGGTCACTATCCGCAGATTGAAGATAGCAATGCGATCAGTGAAGCATACTTGAAGTTCCGGCGTAGTACTGACTGTACTATACCGAAGCAATATAAGAGGTTTTAATCAAGCATTTTGATCATAATGGCTCATGCTATTAATTTTATACTTGTTAAGTTTATATCTAACACTAGTGATTTAATGCCCGTATAGCGCATTGAATACTGATAGAACCTGCTTAGTTATGGAGCCAAGATTTCAAATCCTTTGGTAGGAGTCTCTAAAATTAACTCTAAACTTTACTTTGCCTACATTTTAGCGCTCTCTATCCAAGAGAACTCCTCCAAGACGTTCATCCATTGATCGTCCAATCCTGCTGTTAGCACCAAGGGCTCGCCAGTGACAGGATGGCTAAGCGCCAAATTCTGGGCATGAAGAAGCATGCGCTCGCAACTATACTGAGTACGAAAAAATCGATTATGTCGCCCGTCGCCGTGGCTAGTATCACCCACGATATGATGAAATACATGTCTCATGTGCCGACGCAGCTGATGCTTGCGCCCAGTATCTGGTGTCAAGCGCACTAGGCTGTAGCGACTGGTGTTATGCTTCTTTGATACCGCAAATGGCAACTCAATCTGTGCCAAACGTCGCCAATGGGTCACTGCCTCTTGAGCGGGTTTGTCCAAGTTGGCAAACTTATCGGCAATCGCATCAGGCTTGAAGCTCAAGGCATAATCGATGACGCCTTCTTCTGGCATATAACCGCGTACCACAGCTAGATATTGCTTGGTCACTGTGCGTTCAGTAAAAGCTTCACTAAGGCTACGCGCCACAGCTGAGCTCTTGGCAAACAACAATACGCCTGATGTTGGTTTATCTAACCTGTGCACTGGAAACACATGGCAGCCTACCGCATCACGGGTGAGTTGCATGGCAAAGCGCGTCTCGCCTTTATCCAGCCAACTGCGATGCACGAGTAAACCCGCCTCTTTGTTAATCGCTACAAGAGACTCATCTTCATAGATAATGTCTATTTGATTAGCGATTTGATTGGCGGTACCGCTTTCGATATCCATGTGCTCAATGCCTGTTTTTGATGGCTATTTTTCAGTGCTCTAACGCTAACGCCTATGTTTTAAACGCCTATGTCCTAAACGCCTATGTCCTATAAAGTACTTTGACCACATGCCAGCCAAATTTAGTTTTTACTAAATGCGGGGTAAAGAGTTTGCCATTGAAGCAAATTTTATCAAATGCGGGAACCATATCGCCTTGTTGAAACTCACCCAAGCTGCCACCTTTTTTACCTGATGGGCAGGTTGAGTGCTGTTTGGCTAGCACATCAAACTGAGCGCCTTTTTTAAGTTTGGCAATAATGTCTTCTGCCTGTTCTTTATTTTTTACTAAAATGTGTAATGCACTAGCGGTACGAGCCATAAGGTAAACCTTTTACAAAATATCGAGTGTTAGGACATTATATCACTACTGACTTTGGCGGCTACCCTCACTTGTATGCTCTACTTGATAAGTGCAGACGCAGTAATATGTTGGTATACGTGCAAAAGACACGCGTGCAAGAGACTAACATCGACAACGCTCTAAATGTCTACACCAACCAAAGCAAAATGATATTTAAGCCAAGCGGTCTACTACTTCAAAAAATCAGGATGCATAAAAGCAGGATTGGGATAGGTATAAAATCCTTCGCCAGTTGCCGCGCCTAATTTATTTTGATCGATCAACTGCTCTTTTAGATATTTAACTGCTTTAAACCGCACAGGACTTTGAGTCCTCTCAGCAGACATCTTGGTGATGTTGTAGGCCGTATTGATCCCTATGGTATCCAAGATACCGAATGGTCCTACAGGAGCACCCGTCACTATCATCCAGGTCTTATCAATCGTATGCGGATCGGCAACCTCTTTGGCCAGTAGTTGCAAACCTGCGTCTATAAAAGGCGCTAATAAGCTATTCATAATGTAGCCGGGTTGCTCTTTGTACAGCGGCATCGGCACCATACCGATAGCAGTTGCAAACGCCACCACCTCATCAAATACTTTGGGATCTGTTCCAGGATGCCCCATGATTTCGGCAACGTTATGCATCCAAATTTTATTGGCAAAATGAAGCGCTAAGAACTGAGCAGGTCGCCCCGTTGATTCAGCGAACTGGCTTGGGAGTAGTGTGGAGGTATTGGTTGCAAATATAGTTTTCTCTGGTGCAAGCTTAGCCAGTTTTTCATAGAATTCGATTTTGATCTCTGGAATCTCAGGAATCGCTTCAATCATCAAATCAGCGTCTTTGACTGCTTCTGCAAGATCTGAGGTATAACTAAGATTATCAAAAGTCTTATCTAGCTGCGCTTGCGTCGCTCTCAAATCTTTTCTAAAGGCTTTACACATCCCTTTAAACTTTGACTTTGCTTGCTCTAAGACCTCATCATTGATATCGTAAACCGTGACATTAAAACCATGATACGCGGCTTGAAAGGCAATTTGATAACCCAAAACACCACTTCCCGCGACGGTGACATTCTTATACGACATAATGATCTCCCAAAAATAAAATAGTAATAAGTTGTCTGAGACTAACTATAGCATTTACAGTAGTTGGATAACCCGTCCAAGCATAAAATACTTATACAATAGAACTAAGCGGCTCAGTTTTTTGTATTGGCTTAACCTTACAAACCATCAAATGGAAAAGTTATTATGAAGTCTAAGCTGACCATCGCGGTGCTCGTACTGTTGTTTTTATCTGGTTTATCAGGGCTACTGGAGAGTGTGCTTTATAATGATGTTAATACTGATGGTGTATTACAAGAAAGCTTCTTTTTGCCGTTATCCTTTATGCTGGCAATACTAGCGGTCGGACTTTGCATCCTATCCATAGCAACTAAAATAATATCTGCAAAGCCGAAAGTCTGATGATAAAAGCCTTGTTTGTGACTCATGATTTTAAAGCTATTTCCTGCTCTTGGATAGATAAGAGCGTACCTCTATTTGGAAGCTACGAGTGCATAAAGCTGAAATCGGCTCTATTGGTTCTAATCTAGATGGCAACGACAAAACGCTACCTATAGGTCGCTCAAATATCGAATGACATCAAACAAAACGGCAGCGATAAATGGATTATCGCTGCCGTTTTGTACTATCGTAAAAAGGTTATGACGGACGTTATTGGCGAATAAAAGGTGCGGTTCGGCTAATCTTTGATTTAGCGATTGTTTTGGGTAACCCTTGCGCTACAATACGACCACCCGCGTCCCCTGCACCAGGACCGATATCAATCACCCAGTCGCTATTACTTGCAACCTGCATGTCGTGTTCGACCATGATAACGCTGTTACCGGCATCGACCAGCCCATTTAATTGCGCCATTAGCATAGAGACATCTTTTGGGTGCAAACCTGTTGTCGGCTCATCAAGGATATACAGCGTATCGCCGCGCTGCGTTCGCTGCAATTCGGTAGCCAGTTTTATGCGCTGGGCTTCACCGCCTGATAATTCGGTTGCTGGTTGACCCAGTCGTAAGTAGCCAAGTCCGACTTGTAACAGCGCACTTAATGCCCGCAAGATAGCAGGGTCATCGACAAAGAACTCATGAGCCGATTCCACAGTGAGGGCCAGCACATCGGCAATGTTTTTGTCACGATACATGACCTCTAGCGTTTCCTTATTGTAGCGCTGTCCATGACAGATTTGGCAAGGTGAGTAGACGCTAGGCAGAAACAACAGCTCAACACTGACAAAGCCTAAGCCTTCACAATTAGGACAACGACCTTTCGTCGTATTGAATGAAAAACGCCCTGCGTTGTAACGACGAGATTTTGCCTCGCTCGTTGACGCGAATAACTTACGGACATGATCAAACAATCCGGTATAGGTAGCGAGGTTTGAGCGCGGCGTACGCCCAATGGCTTTTTGATCGACGGTTACCAGTCGTTTGACATCGTCCATACCGTCAGTGATTTGTCCGCCGGTTGGCGTCTCCAACTCTTGCTCAAGTAGATCGGCTTCGCCAGTTGGAGCTTCAACCGTTTGTTTCTGCCCTAGAGCCTCATAGACAAGCTCTACCAAAGCTTGACTCACCAGACTCGACTTGCCTGAACCTGATACACCCGTGACAGTAGTCATCACACCCAATGGAAAATCGACATCCAGCTCTTGTAAGTTATTACGCGTAATCCCTGTAAGTTTAAGCCACGCTGCAGGCTCTCTTGGTGTGCGTTTTGCGATAGCGTCAGTGCTGAACAGATAGCGGCTAGTATGCGAGTGAGTCACGTCGCGCAATCCCTCTACAGGGCCACTATAAATCACCTCGCCGCCATGAGTACCCGCATTGGGGCCAACGTCTACGATCCAATCAGCATGTCTGATGACGCTTACATCATGCTCGACGACAAACACTGAGTTACCAGCAGCGATGAGCTCATCTAAGGCACTTAGTAGTGCTTGGGTATCTGCTGGATGAAGACCTGCTGAGGGCTCATCTAGGACATAAACCACCCCAAAAAGTTGTGAGCGAATTTGAGTGGCTAAGCGCAAGCGTTGTAACTCACCAGGAGATAAGGTCGGTGTAGTACGCTCAAGCGATAAGTATCCCAAGCCCAATAGGGTCAGCGCCTTTACCCGAGAGAGAATATCGCTAGCAATGCGCTGAGCGACGATAGCCTTTTCACGATTTACCATAGTATCTGTTAGGGGTTTATTGGCGGTCGCCTCTAACGCGTGCGCCAATTCATCAAAGCTCAGTTGCGACAGCTCGCCAATATCGAGTCCTGCAAAAGTCACGGATAAGGATTCTTTTTTTAGTTTTTTGCCCTCACATTTTGGACACACAGAGATTTGCATAAATTGAGAAACGCGCTTTTTAGTCAGTGGGCTTTGAGTTGTGGTAAAAGAGTGCAATATAAAGCGCTTTGCACTCGAAAACGTACCCCTATAATTGGGCTTCTCGTCATTTTTAATCGCTTCTTGTACTTGCTCAAGGCTGTATTTAGAGTAAACAGGAACGGTTGGCGTTTCATCTGTAAACAAGATCCAATCGCGGGTCTGTTTTGGCAGTTTATGCCAAGGTATATCGATATCGTAGCCAAGCGTAGTCAAGATACGAGCAAGGTTTTTGCCTTGCCATGCGGGTGGCCATGCTGCGATAGCACGCTCGCGGATGGTCTTGGTATTATCTGGCACCAGTAGCTCTTCTGTGACTTCAAACACGCGGCCAATACCGGAGCAAGTAGGGCAAGCACCCTCGGGTGTGTTGGGAGAAAACGCATCGGCATATAATATCTCTTGCTCGGCAGGATAGTCTCCAGCTCTTGAATAGAGCATGCGTAGCCCATTTGAGATGGTCGTAACACTGCCCACTGATGAGCGCACGGAGGGCGTTCCTCGCTGTTGTTGTAGGGCAACGGCTGGCGGCAGACCTTCTATTGTATCCACATCAGGCTCATCAACCTGATCTATTAATCGACGCGCATAAGGGGATACTGAATCCAAATAACGACGCTGCGACTCAGCAAATAAAGTGCCAAAGGCAAGTGAGGATTTACCAGATCCTGAGATACCCGTAAACACGACTAGTGCATCACGAGGTAAATCCACATCGATATTCTTTAAATTATGAACGCGTGCGCCTCTTACTCGAACACTGTGGTCGGCGTTACAGATGACATCTTTTTTAGTATGTTGGGTGTTATTGGTGGCCATAAAAAAGCGACTCCTAGTGCATTGTATTTTTTATATTTGGATTGAGACTATCGGTATCTGAGTAGGTCAAAAATTAGGGTCTGTTGAACATTCAAATGTGGCACTGGCGGTAGTTATTTTTTAGACAATACGCAGTGAAATTTTTGAGGCCTAGTCATTCTAGGGTAGACAATTTCGCCATGTATTGACAAAAAATAGCCCTGCCCTGAAAGGCTGATACTAAAATCACCCCAAACGTTGTTATAACCCTAGCTAAGGTCTCGATATTATCGTCGATTTACGCCTGATCTAATAAAAAGTTTGATGCGATTTTAGCGATCAGCAGTCCTAATATTTGAATGTTTAACAGACCCTATAATATTGCTACTGATATTTGCGGGTTGAGCGCTATGGGGCACCATAATAAGTTACGATAATGCGTCCTTATCTCTTTAACGTCCCTATCTCCTTAGCAATAGACTCTTTAGCTATAGATGATTTATCAATAATAATCTGCTTAGACTGAGCAGGTCTACTGCGTTATTCTACGATAGCGACTATCATACGTTATTCCGTACAAAAGATAATGGGTCTAAAAAGAAAATAACTTTTACCCTACAGTAATAGTAAGCTTTATTGATATAGTTAATCCCAAATAAAAAGAATACCGCTATGCCAGCGTGCTACTGATAAAAAAGGATTGAGTCGGGTAGTTTTGACTATCACCCAGTTAGGGTGTAGATAAATGTGCTGCTAAATAATCTAGTAGCAGCCTAATTTTTGGCGACAAATGGCGATTATGAGGATAGACGGCCCAAATACCTTCTTTAGGTTCTCTAAAGTTATCTAATAAGCTGACAAGCTCTCCCGACTCTAAGTGCTTTTGCACGTAATAATCAGGCAGTTGCACAATACCCAATCCCTTTATAGCCGCATCGACCAAACTATAACCACTGTTATAGCGCACTCTACCTGCCACTCGAATGTTCTTCTCTTTACCCGATGCCTTGAAGTGCCAATAATCTAGCGTACCTAATAGACAGTTGTGTTGACTAAGCTCAGCTAGAGAATGCGGTATGCCGTGTTTTTCAATATAAGAGGGCGACGCGCAGACAAAATTAGTGCGGCTACTCAGCTTTTTTGCCATCATGGTCGAATCACGAAGCTTTCCGATGCGAATTGCCAAATCATAGCCGCCTTCAACCAAATCGAGCTGTTGGTTGCTCAATAGGGCAGTGACTTCAATATCATCATAGTGCACCATAAAGTCATTCACCAATGGCATTAATTGCCGCTCTCCATAAGTGACAGGGGCGGTCATCTTAATCATGCCCTGCGGTTTTGATTGTAAATGCGTCACTGCGCGCTCCGCAGCGTCCAGACCATCAAGTACTCCGCGGCAGTGCTGATAAAAAACAGTGCCTTCTTCTGTTAATGAGACCTTACGAGTCGTTCGATAGAGCAATTTAATATTGAGACGTTGCTCTAAGGCGCTTACTTGCCGACTCACTTGGGCGGTGGAGATGCCTATTTTTTTTGCAGCTTTCGTAAAACTCTCATATTCGGCGACGTAAACAAATTCACTGATACCATCCCATTTCATCATTATTACCACTGTGTAAAAGACATTTGTAAATATAGCACATTGTTATCCGCTCAGAAAAAACTATAATCATCAGTATATAATGAAATGTTTTAAATACTGCGACAACGGTTGCTTGCCTCTATTAGGTAAGCACTATAAGCTAAATAGATCTATATTCAATAAGCAATACCATTACTCAAAAAGAGAGACAACTATGTCAGATAAATTTATTAAATCAAAAGCCGCTGTGGCATGGGGCCCAAATGAGCCACTATCGATCGAAGAGGTGGATGTCATGCTGCCACGCAAAGGCGAAGTACTCGTAAAAATCATTGCCAGCGGCGTCTGTCATACCGATGCGTTTACCTTATCTGGTGAAGACCCAGAAGGCGTATTTCCAGCAATTTTGGGTCATGAAGGTGGTGGTATCGTGGAGCAAATTGGGGAGGGCGTGACCAGTGTCCAAGTCGGCGACCATGTTATCCCTTTATACACCGCAGAATGTGGCGTCTGTAAAATGTGCCGCTCAGGTAAGACCAATTTGTGTTCAGCCGTGCGCGAGACTCAAGGTAAAGGTCTGATGCCAGATGGTACTACCCGTTTTTATAAAGATGGCGAGCCAATTTACCATTATATGGGTTGCTCAACTTTTTCTGAATATACGGTCTTGCCAGAGATTTCATTGGCCAAAGTCAATAAAGAAGCGCCACTAGAAGAAGTCTGTCTGTTAGGTTGCGGCGTGACTACGGGCATGGGCGCGGTTATGAACACCGCAAAAGTCGAAGAGGGTGCTACGGTCGCCGTCTTTGGTCTAGGCGGTATCGGACTGTCAGCGGTCATCGGCGCTCAAATGGCAAAAGCCAGCCGCATCATTGCGATTGATATCAATGAAAGCAAGTTTGAGCTTGCCAAAAAGCTAGGCGCAACAGAATGCATCAATCCTAAAAACTACGATAAGCCTATTCAAGAGGTGATCGTAGAGCTAACTGATGGCGGTGTTGACTATTCGTTTGAGTGTATCGGTAATGTCGATGTCATGCGTTCAGCGCTTGAGTGCTGTCATAAAGGCTGGGGCGAGTCAGTCATCATCGGTGTCGCAGGCGCAGGAAAAGAGATCGCAACCCGTCCCTTCCAGCTCGTGACAGGTCGCGTCTGGAAAGGCTCCGCATTTGGTGGCGTCAAAGGCCGTTCAGAATTGCCAGGCTATGTAGAGCGTTACCTAGCGGGTGAAATCCCACTACAGGACTTCATTACCCATACGATGGGTCTTGATGACATCAACGACGCCTTTGACTTAATGCATAAGGGTGAGAGTATTCGTACGGTTATCCATTTTTGATAAGTAAAGGCTGCTTATTTGTCATTACCTTTGAGTCACTATGTGGTTGATAATAATAGTGCTGTCTCTTCGTAGGAGGCAGCATTTAATATTTGGATAGCGCTATTTTATTTGTCCATAGCAAGTATAAGGGTCAATAATATTTTTAATAGCTATACCTTTTTTATAGTCAACACGCCCTAATGTAATATTTTAGGTTGCTCAAAGCTTTTAAGTAGGTCCAACCATTTACCTATTATATGATCAGGTTGATACCCTTCGACTTTCTTTTTACCTCTTAAGCCAATAACTCTTTGCTGCTCATCATCATTCATTAAACTAATCAGCGCTAAAGCAAGTTGGTCAACATCGTTTTTAGGCACTAAAATAGAGCCAGTATCTTCTAAAACTTCTGCGGGACCAGGTCCACAATCAAAGCTAACAATAGGGAGACCAAAAGCTAACGCCTCCGTCAAAACCATACCAAACCCTTCTATCCGAGAGCTCAGGCAAAATATCTTCGCCTGCCTATAATAGTGACCCACATTGTCAGTCATACCAACCAATTCTACCTTCTCAATCATCTGGTTTTTTTGGATAAACTGAGTTAAATTCGCTCTTTGATCACCCTCACCAACTATTTTTAATGTCCATTCTGGCATAACAGTAGTGACCTGAAGCCAAGCTTCAAGTAATAAGTCAAAACCTTTATCTTTATCTAAACGACCAACAGCTAACACTATCTTTTTATTATGTTTAATATACTCTTGAGCCGGAAATGGACAAGGATTTCCTATAGCGATTATTTGTGATTTGTGACGAGTATTTTTTAGCCAGTGTTCCTTGTCTCTTTGGGTCAAGGTAACCACTGAGTCGCAATATCGTGCCGCTAAATGTCTGACTATAGAGCTCCTGCTCATACCTTTGCTAGGATCAAAATTAAAATGCTCCCAGCCTATATGTTTTACTTGCAAGCCTAAAGTCGCGGGTAAAGTATAGGGAATAGACTTTGTGTCTACCGCGATTATTGTGTCAATATGCTCTGTTTTTAACAGCTTTCTTATTGTATAAATTGTATTAGGAATACGGCCCAAATTAACCCGTGGAGAATCTGATAGTGCAATTATTTTGATATCATCGTTTAGGGGGAAGAAGGGTTTATCACAAGGTCCAATACTGGCTAACATTATGCCATGACCGACTTCAGATAGACCGTTAGCAATCATAGAACCTACTCGCTCAACACCAGCGCCCTTGTTAAGGCCATAAAATAACACCATTAAAATTTTCAAATCGATTGCCTTGCTCGTTAAGATACATAATCATTCATTATAGGGTGACATATTTCATTATGTAAGCGGACAGCTCTCCTAATAGTCAAATCCGATAGAGATATTTTATCAATCCTTAAAAAACCAAAAAGTACAAAATCGCGCTTACGTAGGAATTATACTCACTTCATCGAAATAAATTACGAATTATTCATCTGAGTTTGGAGAAGAGTGCGAGTCTATTATAAGTTGAATGTGCATTGCTATCTTTGGCGAAGGTCTCAAAGGTTCTAATATCGCACGCTTAGCGACTACCGATAGCGTTAAGTCATTTGAAATGAAAGAACGCGCAAAGCGACATAAAGTAGACTTCTCTCGACTGGCTATTTTTCATTTTTGTCTTCAAACTGATGGTTTTAAAAGTGTTATTGAAACAACGGAAAAATTTAGTGGAAAAGTGAGAATGGACCTCATGCGTTATCATCCAGAAGATGAGGATAAGCAAGCCAGTCAACCTCTTCACTTAAAGCAATCACATTAGATAAAGGGGTCACTACAGGCCTCTTCAAACACTCAGGAATTTACGATGAAGAATATTTTTATTATTGGGTTAGTCACTATGGCCCTAGCAGGATGTAGCTTAATTAAGAGCGAAGCTATATCTGCTCCTCAAGTAAAAAGTGAGGTCGCTACGTTGGGACAGATAGAAACCGTTATCGGTTTGCCTATTCGCCCAGGGAACGTCATGGCTACGAGCGATGGTCGGGTGTTTTCTACCGTGCATCCCAACGACGGTGAACAGGGAGTGCAGCTGTTTGAAGTGACTGGGCCCAACAGTTATCAGCCTTGGCCTTCAAATAAGTTTCAATCGCCTAAAGGGCAGTATGGTGAAGCGACCATTGATACACCATTAGGTATAACCAAAGACAATCAAGGTGGATTATGGATTGTCGATATGGGCCAGCACATCGGTAAAACTCGGGTTTGGGGCTTTGATATTGCAACCGGTACATTGATTAGCAAAATCGATATACCTACAGACATCGCACCAAAAAATAGCTTTGTGCAAGATTTAGTGGTCGATAGAAAAAATGGATGGATTTATTTAGCCGATATTCCCAATCCAGCCATTATTGCCATTAATATGAACACCAATGAAATACGTCGTTTTGGCAATCACGTCGCTTTGCAACCTGAAGCTGATGCAAAAATAGTGATCAATGGTGTGGATATTATGCTAGGTGGTCAGCCGGTAAACAACGGCATTAACCCGATTACGATGTCCGCCGATAATAATACGATTTATTTTGGCGCGATGAATGGTAGATCTTGGTACAGCTTAGACGCGACCTTATTTAGAGCGAATGCTAGTGATGAGAAGATTGGTAAGAGCATTATTCGTGTTGGTGATAAGCCCGTTTCAGACGGTGCTACTATAGACAGTCACGGAAACCACTACATTACCAACTTAAATGATAATGGCGTAGATGTGCTCGATAATAAAGGACAGATGACACCGTTAGTACGAGATAGTCGATTCGATTGGCCTGACAACGTGTCTTTAGATACCAATGGCTGGTTATATGTTGCGGTGAATCAATTGCACAAAACATCACAGTTCACTGGCACTGTTGATCAAGGTCAGCCCCCTTACTATATTTACAGAGTGTGGGTAGGCGGCCGCTAATAGCAATGTAACCGATGTGGTGTGAAAGGCGCCACTACAGTATCAACTGTATCTGGGATACCTAAAGGCATAATCTCGATAACAATGAAACACAGTGATCGAGATTATCCAGTATTGAACAATGGTAGTCGTGGCAAAAATTGGTTATCAGTTGTCGAGTCTATTGCGTTAAAACAAGATAGATGAACAAACTTCTATTAATGAACTTGATTTATTAAGTTTAGGTCTATAGTTTTTTCAGCATAGCTCAAAGAGTATAAACCAGAAAGTAAGGGAGAATAGACTCAAAGTTAGAAACTAAGGTAGAGGTCAAAAAGAGGGTTTTATTTTTTACAGTTTTGAAGGGGTGGTCACCATTTGGTCACCGTCGCTTTTTTTAGTCATTATGAGCTAACTTGGTTAACATAATCATAGAGCGATGCAAGTCAAGTTTTTGCGCTACAGCCCTCATACTATGCGCATAAAAAAAGCCCCAATCGTGAGATTGGGGCTTTCTAAATTTGGTAGGCATAAGCAGATTCGAACTGCTGACCTCTACCATGTCAAGGTAGCGCTCTAACCAACTGAGCTATACGCCTATTTAGGCCATGCATTTTAGCAAGTTTTGGCGACTTTGCAAGCGTTTATTTAACTATTGACGCATTATCATTATAGGAGGACATCCTAAAAGTCATCCTCGATAGCTATGACTATTGTACAATATGGCATCTATAGTCAGATACAAAAGGATTGACGTGTCAGATACGAGCAAACCATATCTACAATTAACTGATGATGAGCTGATGCGTTATGCCCGTCAGGTGCTACTCGATGGCTGGGATGTTAGCGCGCAGGTACGTCTAAAAGCCAGTACGGCAATCATTGTTGGCGCAGGCGGCTTAGGTTGTCCAGCATCTGAGACTTTAGCGCGGGCAGGGGTCGGTCATATTCATCTGATTGATGATGACACGATTGAGATGAGCAACTTACAGCGGCAAACATTATTTACCGCATCAAATGTCGGTCAGAACAAAGCTGAGACCGCATCTGAGGTGTTAAATCAGATAAATCCTTTGATCGAAGTCAGCTATAGCATGCAGCGTCTAGATGCACAATCGATGGATGATCTATCAGACTTGATAGCGCAAAAGAGGCATGAGTCGCTCGTCCCTCATAGTGCGGATCACTCAACTATTCTACTGCTTGACTGTACGGACAACTTTGCGATTCGTCAGCTGTTAAATGAGATCAGTGTGGTAGAGCGTTTGCCACTACTCTCAGCCTCAGCTATCGCTATGACAGGGCAGCTCGCGCTATACGAGCCGTATAAAAACACGGGATGTTATTACTGCGTGTTTGGAGAGATACTCACAAATAAAAGCGTCGAGCAAAATTGTGCCAACTCTGGTGTACTTGCCAGCACAACGACAGTGATGGGTAATATGCAAGCCAATCTTGCTCTGCAATATCTAGGACTAGGTCACAATCCGTTGTCAGGTCAATTACTAAACTGGGATGGCAAGCATATGAGTCAACACAATCTACGATTTAAAAGAGACTATTCCTGTAAGGTATGTGCCGGTCAAATAGGATAGAAATTCATATTTAACAAACGGTTACGCATCCCATATTTTTGACTTTATTGCTTTGTCTTTTTGTTTTACGTTATTTATCTTGACCAGCACGTTTACTTTTGTGAAGAAGCATTCATATTGCTAGGTTTCTACTGGCTATTTTTAAGATTACGTTGAATACTAGTTGTCATAGCTGTTCTTTTTCAGCACCTACTTTTTACTCTAGTTTTAATACCATAAATGACATGAGGTCTACCATGCGCAAGATTCCTATTTATGCTCATCCTGCGGCCGGTTGGCCTGCGCTCGTTGCATCGACTCGCAAACTTATGGACTACAAAGCCTTTTTGCGCGGGAGTTTGAGCGTACTGATGAGCAATCAGCCCAATGGTGGTTTTGATTGTCCCGGTTGTGCGTGGCCTGATCACAAAACTCACAAGACTTTAGATGTCTGTGAGACCGGATTTAAAGTAATCGCTAGTGAGACTATGTCGACCAAAGCGGACGCGGCGTTCTTTGCCAAAAATACTGTAACTGCGCTGCAAAGCTGGACTGGATATGAGCTTGAGCACAGTGGACGCTTGTCAGAGCCGATGGCCTATAATGCTGCGCAAGATCGCTACGTGCCAATCTCTTGGGACGCCGCTTTTGAGCGTATTGCTACAGAGCTCAATCGATTGGACTCTCCTGATGAGGCGCTATTTTATACCTCAGGGCGCGTGACCAATGAGCCCGCTTTTTTGTACCAGCTGTTTGTACGTCTGTTTGGCACCAACAATATGCCCGATTGCTCCAATATGTGTCATGAACCGACTTCAGTGATGCTCGGTCGTCAATTGGGGGTGGGCAAAGCGACAGTAATGTTAGAGGATTTTGAGCAAGCGCGCCTTATTATTATGTTCGGTCAAAATCCGGCGACCAATCATCCGCGTATGCTAGAGATGCTTGCGCACGCTCATAAGCAAGGCTGCAAGATACTCTCTGTCAATCCGATGCGTGAGCAAGGATTGAGTGCCTTTAGAAATCCGCAAAAGCCTGCGCACATGGCAGCAGGTCAGAGCGATGATCTAGTTGATGATGTGATCCAAATTCAGATCGGTGGTGACGCTGCATTACTGACAGGTATCGCTAAGTGGCTAATTGAAAACGACAAGATTAATACTGACTTTATCTCCCAGCACACCTCAGGGTTTGAGCCATTAAAACAGTGGCTAATGGCACAATCATGGACAGATATTGAGCGTGGCTCAGGTATTGAGCAGGCGCAAATTATCGAGGTTGCGCGCATGGTTGCCGACAGTCCAGCGACCATCTGTACGTGGGGCATGGGAATTACCCAGCACGTTCAAGGTGATGATAATGTTGCGATGATTACCAATTTGCTACTGCTGATGGGTATGATCGGTATCGAGGGTGCTGGCGCATCTCCAGTACGCGGACACTCTAACGTACAGGGCGATCGCACGATGGGTGTCCACGAGCGCCCAGACGCAAAGCTACTCGATAGTCTTGAACGCGTGTTTAAACAGCCAATGCCGCGTGAAGATGGTTTCGATGTCGTTGCAGGTGCCAAAGCCTTGATCGCCGGCAAGCTTAAAGCTTTTGTCAGTATGGGTGGTAACTATGCGGTAGCTGCACCAGATAAGAGCGCGATTCAACAAGCATTAACAACCACTCGACTCAATGTTTTTGTCGCCACTAAGCTAAACGGCACAATGCTACATCCTGGCGCTAATAACATTATCTTGCCTTGTATCAGCCGTACCGAAAAGATCATCACTAGCAAAGGTGAGCAGTTCGTCACAACAGAGGACTCCATGTGCCAGATTGCGCGCTCTAAAGGTAACCTCAGGCCGATAAGTGATCACTTAAAGTCTGAGGTGCAGATTGTTGCTGATATGGCAACCCATGTACTCGGTGACAAGTTCGATATTCCTTGGCAACAGATGGGTGAGGACTTCGATATTATTCGTGACTATGTTGCTGAGGCTATTGAAGGTTTTGATAACTTCAATTATCGCGTACGCGCCGCTGATCGTGGTTTTCATCTTTATCATCCTGCGCGTCATCGTGTCTGGAATACTGATAGCAAAAAGGCACAGTTTGAGGTGCCGCAGTATCCGATTACCTTTGTTGTAGAGCAGATGGCAAC
Organism: Psychrobacter sp. DM4; assembly: GCF_051307035.1. Classification (GTDB taxonomy): domain Bacteria; phylum Pseudomonadota; class Gammaproteobacteria; order Pseudomonadales; family Moraxellaceae; genus Psychrobacter. Next base: position 2,143,105 of record NZ_CP195536.1, on the reverse strand, counting down.
GCGAACCTCAGCACTCAACCATAGCGATAACAACGCTATGAACAAGCAAAATAACAAGCAGCAAGTCTGGCAATTAACGAGTGTCCGTAGCCATGATCAGTTTAATACGATGATTTTCGGTTATAAAGACCGCTACCGTCAAACGGATCGCCGTGATGTGCTCTTTATGCATCCTGATGAGATGAGCCGAATAGGCTTTAGTAAAGGCGATACTGTTCAAATTACTCGCGAGACGAGCAATGGCGAGAAACGCGTGTTAGGGCCACTGGTACTGACAGAAATGGACATCGCTGCCAACGCGGTCGCCACCTACTATCCTGAATGTAATGATCTATTTGATTTAGATACCAAAGCGCCAGACTCGCATATACCAGCCTATAAATCGGCAACGGTTGTGTTGGAGAAAATAAGTCAAGTTAAGCAAAGCAGTCGTGAAAAGGTCGTAGAGGATTTAAGCTCAGCAGTACCCGCTTAGCATACTGATAGTAATTGCGCTGCTTAGAAAGTATTTATAAGTTATAGGTTCACGAGTAGTTATGACCATTGATACAGACTTACAGAGCGCGCGTGCATCAACATTGGCACTGACACCAGTATCTCCCTTGTCGCGTAGCCATTTCACGCACAAGCACGCTTACTTGCAGGCTGAGAATAAAAAAAAGGATAAAAAGTCTGGTTCTGTCAAATCGCTCAATGCAACGTCGCCGAGCGCAACAGATAAGATTGATTTTGATATTGATAGTCGGCAGGCAGATCTTGCTATTGAGGCGGCTGTTGCTATCGTAATCAATGGCATTCATTACGCCGTATTAATGGCAAGTCCCCAACAGTTAGAGTATCTAGCTGTTGGGTTTTTGTTTAGTGAAGGCCTAATAGATCACAGTCGAGACTTGCTTGATTGGGACGTTACTCAACTGACTGATAGCGCTGATTTTAAAGCCTTTGGTGATAACGATAAATCCTTTAACGAAGACAATAGTGACAACCTAGAAACGTCGTTTGAGCATTTATTAGACTATGATATTTATGTCGTAGAGCTGGTGCTCAATCAGCGCTGCCATCAGCGTATTCAAGCGCAAAAGCGCCAACTAGCAGGGCGTACAGGCTGTGGTATGTGCGGTATTACGGGCTTGACTCAAGCATTGCCAGATTTGAGCACTTATCAGAGCTCTTTAACTGCTCGCTCTGAGTCAAGCCCGCGTCCAGAGTTAGAGACTTTGCTTGCGATAAGAATACAAATAGATGCTGCCCAGCACACTCATCAGTTAACAGGTGCTGTTCATGCAGCGTCAACGGTTTATGAGGGTCAATTGTATCTATTTGAGGATGTTGGACGTCACAATGCCCTTGATAAATTAATCGGCTGGCAATTGCGGCAAAAAGCAGACATCGATTGTGTAGTGATGACATCACGTCTGTCTATCGAGCTGGTACAAAAATCTATCCGTATGAGGCTGCCATGGCTCGTTGGAATGTCAGCGCCGACCAGTACGGCAGTGCGCGTCGCTGAGCGTTATGGTTTGGGTTTGGCAGGATTTTTACGGAACGATAGAGTAACCTATTATACAGGCTATAATGCTTTGAATAGTGACGAATCAGAATAACATGCCATCAAAATAACTATAATAGTAAAGGTAAAAACAATGGCGCGTGATTTGATAGGTTTATTTGAAATTATGACGTGAGGTTATAGGCTTAAAGATCATATCCTCAGTAAAAAATCAGTCAATTGACATTATGACTCATCTAAAGATGACGCGCCTTAGGTAGCGCCGCGAGTATCTATTGTGACGCTCTCTTTTGTCTCATAATTAATAATTCACCCGATAATTTTAGTCCGTATTCAATTTTTCAAAAGTATTACAAAGAAAAAACAAAGTTAGCTCGTCGATAGGTCATAATAAATCCATCTACTTGTTAGCTCATTTTCTTATCGAAACCACAATCCATCCAAAACTAAAACCAACTGCCAGCGAGAAGCCAGCATGTCTACTTTGACGTTAATGATTAACCAACAAGAGCATCAATTTGATGACCTTGACCCTCGTACGACGCTCCTTGATTTGTGTCGCCAACACTTGCAAATAACCGGTCCCAAAAAAGGCTGCGACCACGGTCAATGCGGCGCTTGTACCATTTTGATCAACGGCGAGCGTATCAATGCTTGTCTAACCCTTGCCGTTATGCATGACGGTGATGAGATCACGACGATTGAGGGCATCGGTATGCCTGAGTCGCTATCTGAGTTGCAACAAGCCTTTAAAGATCATGATGCGTTTCAGTGTGGATACTGTACGCCTGGGCAGATTTGTTCAGCGACAGCGCTTATTGATGAGGTCAAACAGAACTGGCCAAGCTATGTTAGTGAAGACCTGAAAAATCCCGATGGGCTACTGGTACAAGAAATCGCTGAGCGTATGAGTGGGAACATTTGCCGCTGCTCTGCTTATCCCAATATCGTCAAAGCCATCTCGCAAGTGTTAGAAGGTCAAGCTGCTGATTCATCAATAGATGCGCCAGCAAAAAACGCCGTCACTGGTATCTGGTCACCGCCACCGAGTGAAACTCAACTTGGTAACTCTAGCAAGCCAAAAACAATGTCAGGAGGCCGCTCATGAAACGCTTTGAATATAGCCGTGCCAATGCACCTGAGCAAGCTGCGATTTCTGCCAGTGCCAATAACGCCTCGTTTATCGCAGGCGGTACCAACCTTTTAGATTTGATGAAGCTTGAGATTGAAACGCCAACCAAATTGGTTGACGTAACGCGTTTAGAGCTTGCGCAAGTAGAGACCACGGACGATGGCGGACTGCGAATCGGTACGCTCGTTACCAATAGTGATCTGGCCGCTAATCCTGAGGTCATCGCCAATTATCCTGTCCTATCTCGTACTATCTTGGCAGGGGCAACAGGTCAGTTGCGTAATAAAGCCACGACCGGCGGTAACTTCTTACAGCGTACACGTTGCTACTATTTTTATCAGACCGATAGCGCTTGCAATAAGCGTAATCCAGGTTCTGGTTGCCCTGCCATTGATGGTGAGAATCGCACTTTGGCGATATTGGGCACGAGCGACGCTTGTATCGCTCAGCATCCCTCCGATATGGCAGTGGCGATGCGTCTGTTGGATGCGACTATCGAGACCGTCAAGGCAGATGGCTCAACTCGCAAAATTAATGTCAAAGACTTTTATTGCTTACCAAAAGATACCCCGCATATTGAAACGGTATTAGAGTCAGGTGAGCTGATCACTCATGTCGTACTACCTGCACCTATCAAAGGTATGCACACTTATGACAAAGTGCGAGACCGTGCCTCATACGCTTTTGCCTTGCTGTCTTGTGCGGCGGTCATAGATGTCGATGATAAAGGTCATCTAGCAACCGTGCGCTTAGCATTTGGTGGTATCGGTACCGAGCCGTGGCGCAATGAAGCAGTCGAAGCGTTATTGGTAGGTACTGACGGTAATGATGAGGTTATCAAACAGGCGGCTGATTTATTATTAGAAGAGGCTAAGGGTAGTGGTCAAAATGACTTTAAGATACCTCTGACTCGCCGTTTATTCAAACAAGTTATTGGCCGCGCATTAGCTGGCAAGGGAGCATAATCATGTCATTATTGGACTCAGTACTACCATCAGAATCGACCAAAAAAATGACGATGGATGAGCCTGTCGATACCTTGTTCGATACTACAGCGAGCAAATTGGTAGGCAAACCTATTGATCGCGTTGATGGCTCACTAAAGGTGAGCGGTCAGGCCGCTTATAGCGCCGAGATTCAGCTGGAGAATCAAGCTTACGGCGTATTGGTCAGTGCAACAATTGCCAAGGGTCGCGTCAAAAAGATAGACAGTAGCGCACTAGATAATATTCCTAATATTATCAAAGTAGTCACTGAGCCTGAGCAGTTTTTGCGTAATGCCCAGCAGGGCGGTGCAACTCAAGCACCAACGCAGGGCGTTAGCGAAATTCTCTATCATGGTCAGCCCATAGCTGTCGTCATTGCTGAAACTTTCGAGGCGGCAAGAGAGGGCGCAAATGCTATTAAAGTCATCTATGAAGATGAGACTGATCAGGCAGCATTAGATTTTACTGCTGAGTTATCAGAGGCTCACGAGGTCGATGAAAGTGGTGGCTCAGACAAAAACGTAGAACAAGGTAAACCGGAGCAGAGTCTCAAGGATGCTGCGGTGACCGTTGATCGCCTCTATCATACGCCAAGCCAAAACAGCTCAGCGATGGAGCCGCATGCTACATTGGCACATTGGGAGGGTGATAAGCTTGTTTTACATACGGCTAATCAGATGCTTGCCTCTTGCAAGCAACAGGTTATGGATGCTCTAGATCTAAAGAAAGATCAGGTGCAACTCATTGCTTATTACGTGGGTGGCGGATTTGGGAGCAAACTTGGTATCTCACCTGAATCGATAGCCGCAGCCCTAGCTGCTAAAGAATTGGGTCGTCCCGTACTGATTACGATGACGCGCCCGCAAGTGATGGAGGCGACAATTAGACGCTCGAACACGCGTCAGCGCATTGCTATTGGTTGCAGTGACGATGGCATTATAGATACGATGATTCATGAGACCGTCTCTAGCAATTTGCCAGAAGAAGCCTTTTTTGAGCCAGCCGCACTCTCAACCCACTATATGTATCGCGGTGAGAATCGCCGCGTACATTACAAAAAAGTAGATATGAACCAAGTATTATCCGGCTCTATGCGTGCGCCTGGCGAGGCTGTTGGTATGATCGCCGTTGAATGTGCGATGGATGAGTTAGCAGAAAAGCTCAATTTAGACCCCGTTGAGCTTCGCCGCCGCAACGAACCTCAAAAAGATCCAAGCCAAGACATTCCATTCTCATCGCGTAAGCTTATCGCTTGTATGGAGCAAGGTGCCAAGCAGTTTGGTTGGGATGAGCGCGATGCTACTCCTGCCAGTCGTTTAGAGGGCGATTGGTGGATGGGTATGGGCATGGCTGCGGCTGCTCGCGGTAACCAATTACAGCCATCAGAAGCTCGTGCCACATTACAGGTGGACAACTCCAAAGCGCTTGGTGTAAAAGCCATCATCGAAACTGATATGACTGATATTGGTACTGGTTCTTATACAGTATTCTCCCAAATTGCTGCTGATTTGCTAGGGCTACCTATCGATCATATTGAGATGAAGTTAGGCGATAGTGATCTACCTGCTGCATCAGGCTCAGGTGGCAGTTGGGGCGCTGCTAGTGCAGGTAGCGGTGTATACTTAGCCTGTCAGCAACTGCGTGAGATTATTGCAGATAAGGTTGGTCTTTATCCTGATAATATTCAGTTTGATCATGGTCAAATCAAGCAAGTGGGCGAGCATGAGCCTAGCATGACAGAAATCGCTCTTGATGCTGCTCTTGAAATGGGTAAGGAGAAAGCTGAAGGTTTAGTTAAAAAAGTGTCTGGTTTGGTAGAAAAAGCAACCGAGTTAGCAGATAGAGTGGCTGAAAAGACGGGCTTACCAATTCCAAAATCTAAGGCAGAAGAACTTGATTTTGACAACTCTCAGTCTTATGCCTTGGCAGAGATTATCGCTAAATATGATGATCAAAAAGTCAGTGCTAAAGGTCAAATCAAACCTGGTAAAAATGGTAAAAAATATCGCCAGTCTTCGTTTGGTGCCAACTTCGCTGAAGTCGCAGTACATAAAGTCACAGGTGAGATTCGTGTCAAGCGTATGACAGGCGCATTCGCTGCAGGTCGCATTCTTAACGAAAAAACTGCAACCTCACAGTGCTACGGCGGTATGGTGTTTGGTATCGGTTCGGCACTGATGGAAGAGGTCATTCATGACAAACGCGATGGTCGATTATGCAATCATGACCTTGCTGAGTATCACGTACCCGTCAATGCCGATGTCCCGCAGCTTGAGGTTATTTTGGTAGAAGAGGATGATCCGTATACCAATCCGATGCACATCAAAGGTATAGGCGAGACCGCTATCGCAGGCGCTGCTGCTGCTATTGCCAATGCGGTCTATAATGCGGTTGGCGTGCGAGTGTACGACTTTCCGATTACCTTAGATAAATTGCTCGCTGAAATGCCAGAGTAGTTTTTTAAATTTTGTTTATACAAAAAAACCCGCCTAAGTCGCGGGTTTTTACCTCCTAAATATTCCAAATATAAATATTTATCTATTTATTCAAATATTTTGTATACGTATCAAATTAGAGGCGCTATGAATCAAATCGCTGACATTCTTAAATTAGCCAATGATGCTCAGAGTCAAAACGTTGATGCTGTATTGGCAACGGTCGTCCGCACTGAAGGCTCAGCATATCGCCGTGCTGGTGCTATGATGCTTATATGCGAGGATGGACGTTCGGTTGGGATGATTAGTGGTGGCTGCCTTGAACCACATATTATCAAACGTGCCTTTTGGCTGACTCGTAATGGTGCTAACGTGCAAGTCTATCAAACAGGCGATGATATTGAATACATTGCCAATGGTAAAGCGCGCACTCCTACTAGTGATAGAACCGCTCAAATAGACTCTTTAGAAGTAGATTTAGAGGACGACTATGATAACAGTTTAGACGAGTTAAATTTTGGCTTGGGTTGTAATGGACGTGTGCACGTATTGTTTGAGCGTTTGACCACGGTGACAGCGCTTTTAAATATCATTCATCAAGTTCGACATACGCAGCACCCTGTCACGATAGCTACATTAATTCATACCGCTAACTCTTACGATCGTCAAATGCGAATTGGTATGCGAATTCACTTAGATGATTATAGTCAGTTGGGACAAGTAACAGCCCTTGGTACCGATAGCGCCATTACCAATAGTAACTCAGATCAAACACAGTCTAGTGAACGAAGCGCACTTATCTATACTGCTAAAAAATTAACGCAGCATAAACTGGATAATAAAAATGCCGAATACGTGGTCGTAAAAGATGATGACAATATTCATTCAACCACAGAGTGGCTAGTACAACGATTGGAGCCCCAAATCCGTTTGCTGATTTGCGGGGCAGGTAATGATGTCATGCCGCTAGTCACTATGGCAAAGTTGCAAGATTGGCATGTTACTGTCGTAGACAGTCGCGCGCAATATGCCACGCGTATGCGTTTCCCGCAAGCGGATGACGTCATGCCGCTCGCGTTGGAAGATACCGAAACTTTGCTAAAGCTCAGTAGCAACGCTGCCGTTGCTTTGATGTCGCATAGCCTCAGTCAAGATCGCGCTCGCCTTGCTGTATTACTAGAACATGCCAATTATTATAAGTATCTTGGACAATTGGGCCCGCGCTATCGTACCGAGCGCCTGATTGATGAGATCAGCGCTACTAAATCTGATGCTACTGTCTTAAACGAGGGTGTCGATAAGCTACAGTATCCTATCGGCTATAAACTTGGTGGTGATGGGCCCGAAGCTTTAGCGTTAGGTATTGTGGCGCAGATTAACGCGGTTATGCATAATCAGGTACAGCCAGATGCCTTATCACCAGCAAAGTGGCTAGAAAGTCAAAGTCCTAAAGATAAGCTTTTAAATACGGCAGCTCAGAGGATTGATTCTGCGATGAGCGGTTTATGACTGCTAGCCAATCCATGTCAGCGCTTAACGACTTACAAGCGCAAAACCATGCCGTTATTATTCTAGCAAGTGGTCTGAGTCAGCGTTTAGGTCAAGCAAAACAGTTACTTAAAAAGGAGGGCGAACTCTTAATCTGCTATATGACTAAGCTTGCTTTAGTGACCCAGCCAGAAGCCACTATAATTGTTCTTCCTGAGGGTAATTCATTAATAGTCAGTGCGATTACCGAGTTATCTACTCAGCATGCCATTATTCACACGGTTACGAATCCAACACCCAAAACGGGTATGGCGCATAGCTTGTATTTAGGTGTTGAGGCGTTAAGCCGTTTGGTTAGTGTCGATAGCTGTGATAATTTATTAATCAATCGAGTATTGATTATGGGCGTTGATCAAGTGCTTCTTGATAAAGAACATCTACAAGCTTTGCTGGCAGGGTCGCAGAGGGTAGTTGCCAGCAGTTACAGCAGTCTAAGCAACTTGAGCAATAAGCAAGATTTGGATGAGAAAATTGCTACTAATACCTCTAATAAAGATATCGTCGGATTGCCGCTAGTCATTGATCATGAACTGCTAAATAAATGGCAAGCACTATTAACAGGGGATAAAGGGTTACGTCACCTAATTAGAGGACTGCCAGCTAATCAAATCAGCAGAGTGAACAACCAGCAGCTTAGCTATGACATTGACACGCCTTACCAACTCGCTCATGCTAGAGCGCAAAGATGGATTGATAGTTAGTACAAAGTGGTTTTATATCGCATTTTTGACGTTTAATACTATGAGTTTAATGCTATAAATAAAAAAGAGTAACGCATTATGATTACTATGGAAGCCTTACAGTCAGCAATAAAACAGCGCGTAGAGGGTTATAATAACAACGATTTTGCTCTACAACAAAGAGCCATTAAAACTTGCGCTTTGCAAGACAGCCGCAATCAAATACTAGCACAAGATATTAGCTCGCCTTTTGATGTGCCAAGACAAAACGTATCTGCGATGGATGGATATGCTATCGTACAAGACAGCATAATATCGACAGACAGTACTATAGAAATCGTGGGCGAGTCACAAGCGGGCAGCGCATATAATGGCAAGTTAGCGGCGGGACAGGGCGTACGTATTTTTACAGGCGCGGTCGTACCTGATAGCTGTGATACGGTCATTATGCAAGAGAATACGAACTTTACAGCAATAAAAGACATGCTTGATAAGTCAAAGCCTTATACTATTACGCTGTCGCAAACGGCTCAGATCGATAGCAATATTCGCAAACAAGGCGAAGAGATCGAGTCAGGTGAAGCCGTCTTGAGAGTCGGTAAGCGCATTAACCCTACTGATATTAGCCTGCTTGCAAACTTAGGTATCAGTCACGTCAAGGTTTTTGAGCCACTTATCATAGGTTTGCTCGCAACTGGTGATGAGCTCGTGGCTATTGGTAATGAGCTGACCAGTCTGGCGCAAATATACAACTCCAATACACTAACGCTAAAAACTTTACTGGCAGACTTACCGATTACTATTCGCGATTACGGCATCATTCCTGATAATTTAGATAAGACGACTGCTGCGGTTAATGAGGCCATGCAAGACTGTGATGTACTGATCTCAACCGCTGGCGTATCGGTGGGTGATTATGATTTTTTGACGACAGTTATTGAGCAGCTTGGGCAGATTAATCACTATAAAGTAGCGATGAAACCTGGTAAGCCCTTCGTGTTTGGTGAGTTACTTGGCGAATTAAACAAACAGTTAGACAAGCCCGTATTATACTTTGGTCTGCCTGGTAATCCACTATCCACGGTCGTTGGGGCTCTACAGTTTGTGATACCAGCGCTGTGGCAGATGTCAGGTGCGAGCTTAGCTGAGCAACCGATGCAAATAAACGTCAAAGCTACGCTCACTAATGACATCAAAAAATCTGTCGGTCGCAAAGACTTTCAGCGCGGCGTATTGACGCAAAGCGCGGCAGGCGAGTATCAGGTGGAGTGTTTCTCAAGGCAGCAGTCTCATAGAATAAAACAGCTAAGCCTTGCCAACTGTTTTATTGTATTAGATAAGGACAGTGGCGATGTGGCAGCAAATAGTACAGTAATCGTACAACCTTTTCCTTGGTTACATAGCTAATTATTGGTTGAACAATTAATTTTACGTTTGCCAATTCACTTAAAGATCACTACAAGAAAAGTTGCGGGCAAGCGTTACAATAGAGCGATAGACGATAAGTGCAAGTAGCGCTTACAACTAGCAATACCAATGGCAGTAAATTATGAATGACGATACTCTGAACAAAGACAGTGCTCAACTGTATTCGCCGGCAGCACTCGCTGGAGCTGATAGCTCTGGGATGTCGTTTGTCGCTGTGCCTGCTGTTACTGATCATTCAACTAAGAGCCACCAGCCTTTAACAGATGGTTTTGCCCGTCGTTTGACTTACTTGCGGCTATCGATTACTGATTTTTGTAACTTTCGCTGTGAGTATTGTCTACCTAATGGCTATCAAGGTAAGCGCCCTGACGATGAGCTTAGCATTCCTGAGATTGCCACGCTTATTCGCAGCTTTGCCCAAGTTGGCACCAAAAAGGTGAGAATCACAGGCGGTGAACCCTCCATTCGCCGTGATGTTGTCGAGATTATCCAAACTATTAAGAACACCGCTGGTATAGAAACGGTAGCCATGACTAGTAACGGCTACAAACTTGGTAAGCATTTGGCCAGTTGGCAAGCCGCTGGACTTGATCAGCTCAACATCAGCATGGACAGTTTTGATGCGGCTACCTTTCATAAGATGACAGGCTTTGATACTTTGCCTCAATTGATGACAGATATGGATACCTTATTAGACACTACAGATATCAAACTCAAGATAAACAGTGTGTTGATGGCGGAGACGGCTTTTGAAAACCTGATAACCGCTATCGACTATGTTAAAGATAGGCCCGTCACTTATCGCTTTATAGAATTTATGCAGACTAGTGATAATAGTGATCTGTTTTTTGCCCAGCACGCGCAGTCTGATATTATCATCGATTACTTGCTAGAACAGGGCTGGCAACCCCACGAACGGGGCAGTAGCGATGGCCCAGCGGTTGAGTATAGCCATCCAGATTATAGAGGTCGCATCGGTATGATCGCTCCTTATGCGGCGCACTTTTGTGATACTTGCAATCGCTTGCGGGTCAGTAGCCAAGGCCGTATACATCTGTGCTTATTTGACCAAGGCAGCTATGATATCCGTCAGTACTTGCAAACAAATGATGTGCAAGGCTTAGTCGATACCTTACATAGCTTTATGCCGATCAAACCTGAGCATCATCATTTGCATGATTCTAATAGTGGCATCATGCATAACTTATCGATTATCGGTGGTTAGAGTCAGTCGCCCCATTTTTAAAGTATTAAAATTATATTTCATTAGGAACCTCTATGAGCAAACCCGCTGCCCAGTTTATCCCCCTTAACCTTGCTATTTTAACCGTTTCTGACAGTCGCACGCTGGCAGAGGATACTTCAGGGCAGTATTTAGTAGATAGCTTAACTGAGGCAGGTCATAATTTGGCTGATCGCAAGCTCATTACTGATGATATCTATCAGATTAGAGCGGTGATTAGTGGCTGGATTGCCGATCCAAAAGTGCATGCGGTGATTACCACTGGCGGCACAGGATTTTTTGTCAGAGACAGTATGCCAGAAGCGGTAAGCGTCTTATTTGATAAATCGATTGATGGCTTTGGTGAGATGTTCCGTCTGATCTCAAAAGATGAGATCGGCATGTCAACGGTACAGTCGCGTGCGGTTGCAGGTATGGCAAACAGTACCGGGATTTTTTGTTTGCCAGGCTCATCAGGTGCATGCCGTACAGGCTGGGAGAATATCTTAAAAGAGCAGCTTGATAGCCGTACGCGTCCATGTAATTTTGTACCGCACTTTATGGCACAAAATCCTACTCATAACTGATATGACTGACTCTACAAACCGTTCAACTCGTTTGGCAGGTGTGGTTATCTTAGCAGGCGGCGCATCCAAACGTATGGGCACGCCTAAAGCGGAGCTTATGTTACCAACAGAGGAGCGCGTGCTAGATTATCATGTTAGACAGGCGCTAGACTTGGCTAAGTCTCACATTGGGTACACGCTGCCTATTATGATTGCTGATAATGGTCGCAACTTCAACATTGATTCAGATTTGAGAATCCATGACTTGCACGTACCTCTTATTCATATTGCCGATTACGATAGTGTTGATAATAAAGATCAAAACAATGATGATAAGATTAAGACGGGCGGCGCGTTAGTGGCTATTGAATCCGCTTTGCAGGCTTTGACGAATTTAAAGCCGTGCACACCGTTACATGATGAGTCATGGCTGTTGGTTATGAGCTGCGATAGCTTGATACCTGCTACAGACTTATGGCAGAAACTACAGCATTCAATAAGTCAGTCAACCGATAAAAAAGTAATATGTTTGACTGATGAGAGTCATTTATATCCATTGTTAGGGCTTTATCAGTTGAGCCTTGAGCCTGATCTAAAAGCTTACATTGATAGCGGGCAGCGCCGAGTCATGTCATTTATCGAGCCTATTGTACAGCCTGTACTTTTGGCAAAAAACTGGCAGCATTTGACTAATTTTAATACCCCTAATGAGTTTAAACAGGCCTACGACTCGTTAAGCACTCTAAAAACGTAAGAGACATTCAATGAATAGTAACGTCCAAACAGACAATCAAAATACTGCGACCCAATCTGGATTATCGCACCTAGATAGCGACGGCGATATTACTATGGTTGATGTCAGTGGCAAGACCGCCACAACGCGAGAGGCCAATGCGGCCGGACATGTACGATTTCCAAGCGAGATTTACAAGCAAATAAAAGCCGCTGATGGTATGACCAAAAAGGGCAGTATCACTCAAACCGCTCATATTGCCGGTATCATGGCCGCCAAGCGTACTCATGATTTGATACCACTATGTCATCCATTACCACTCGACAAAATCGGTTTAACCTTTGACTATGATGATAGTTTAAACAGTATCATCGTTAGCGCTACGGTCAAAGTTACTCACAAGACGGGCGTTGAGATGGAAGCACTAACAGCCGTGAGCGTGGCGTGTCTGACTATCTACGACATGACCAAAGCTATATCGCATGATATCGTTATTGATAATGTGCGCTTGATAACCAAAACGGGCGGCAAATCAGAGTATAGTCATGCGTAGCACCGTACCTTTTTTTAGTAATCAACAATGCTACGACCATAAAGCTCGATAGTCTGAAAGAAATGGAGAATATGATGAGCGTTATTAGAGAAACCGAGCCAGTAAGCAAAGCAGCAACCCAAGTCAATACTACTATGAGCATTAAAGTGCTCTACTTTGCTAGTCTAGCCGACGCCGCTAATTGTCAAGAAGAGATCATTAAGGTTGAGCCGTCAACCTCACTAAGCGAACTTTATGAGCATTTAAGTCAAAAGCATGGTTTTAGTCATTCGCAAGAAGAGCTGCGCGTAGCGGTGAATAACTACTTCGCTAGATGGTTAGACCCAATTAATGATGGCGACAGTGTGGTATTTATTACCCCAGTTGCTGGTGGTTAAGTAAGGGTTTTAGACATAAAAAGTAGAGATAATATATGACACACAGTGTCCACAACCATTCGATAACCATCAAACGTAGCATTGATGAGGTATACGCCATCGCCGAGCGCGATGGTTTTGCCTTGTTAGATATCGCCATAGATGAAGACCGTCTCAAAAAAACCCTTGATGATGATCGCTGCGGTGCTTTTGTCTGTTTTGAAGGTCGCGTACGCAATCACAATAATGCGAGCAGTGTTGAGCGCTTGACTTATTATGGTTATGAAGACTTAGCCATTAATCAAGGCCGCGCTATTATTCTCGAGGCCAAACAGCGTTTTGAGATTACTCATGCCATTGCTATCCACCGTATCGGCGCGCTTGAGATTGGTGATGTGGCGGTATGGGTGGGGGTCGTCTCTGCCCATCGTTATCCCGCTTTTGATGCTTGCCGCTGGATACTTGATACGATCAAAGCGGATATTCCAGTATGGAAGCAGGAGTATTATGAAGATGAGCCGTCTAAGTGGCTTAGCAATAATGGTTAAGTTAGCAGCGCTTTTGTGCGCAAGTTTGTTGTTGAGTGCTTGTATGCAACAGAGTGCTACAGATAGAGCCTCTACTAACGACGACACTAAGCAAAATCAGACGTTACGTATTGCTGCCGCTGCTAATTTGTCTGAGGTGTTACCTACTATCATCAAGGGCTATAAAAAGGATAATAACCTGCCTGAGCAAAATATAGAGGTGACTTATGCCTCTTCTGGTAAATTATACGCGCAGATTACAGCAGGTGCACCTTATGATATATTCCTGTCCGCCAATCAGGAGTTTCCAGCTAAACTTGCTGACAGTAGCACTCAAGGCGAAGAGACTCGTGAGCCTTTTACCTATGCACAAGGTCAGCTAGCGCTCTATAGTGTCACTAGCCCTTTAAATGAGCAGGCGCTGACTGATATATTGATGAGCGATACGACTAGTAAGATAGCTATTGCCAATCCTGAACTTGCTCCTTATGGCGCATCGGCGAGATCTTATCTACAAGCGCAAAAAGTATACGATACTGTAGAGCAGCAAAAACGATTAATACAAGCAGAAAATATCGGACAAGCGTTTCAATATGCGCATACAGGTCATGTTAATTATGGCTTTGTAGCACTATCACAACTCATCGCTATCAACGCTGAGCCTAACCAGTTTATTACCTTAGCGCCTGAGTCTTATCCTGCTATTTTGCAAGACGGCATACGCCTCAGTGACGCGTCAGCTGCCATAGACTTTACAGACTATTTGCGCTCATCTGTAGGACAGCGTTACTTCTTACAAGCAGGCTATCTAACGGTTCAGTAGTAATTTTTAGTTAGAATTAAACTTTGTTAACGCCGTTAGTAACGAGCTATGAGAAATGACATTATGATAGATTCATCGCTTATGTCAAACATGCTCAGTCCTTTTTTAGTCAGCCTCAAGCTCGCTACGGTTACTACTTTGTGCCTGCTACTCTTTGCCACACCAATCGCTTATTGGCTCGCTAAACCCAGTCGTGGACAGACGATTGCACGTGTAAAAGTGGTGTTGATGGGTATTGTTGCTATGCCACTTGTCCTGCCGCCTACGGTTATTGGTTTTTACTTATTACTGTTATTAAGCCCTAGCACTGGCATTGGTCACTATCTTCGCGAGCACAATATTAGCCCCTTAATCTTTACCTTTGAAGGTCTGGTTATCGGCTCTATCATTTACTCCCTACCGTTCTTTATTCAGCCCGTTTACGCGCAGTTTTTACGTATCCCACAAAGCGTGATGGAGATGGCGCAACTACTAGAGCCAAGCCGCCTTCGACGTTTTATGACCATCGCATTACCACAAGCAAAGGTCGGTATTGTCTTGGGTAGCTTAATCAGCTTTGCTCATACTATTGGCGAGTTTGGTGTGGTGCTGATGATAGGCGGTAGTATCGCAGGCGAGACCAAAGTGGTCTCTATTGCGATTTATGAGCAAGTCGAAGCGCTCAATTATGACGCGGCGCACATGATGTCTGGCGTTCTGATTATTATGGGTATGATAATGGTGGCGCTTATTGCTAGTGTTAGCCGTCTAAACCTGCGTCCAAATAGATAAGATTTAGAGACTAAAATCATAGCAACAACTATACGAGGACAAGTAAGAGATGATCGTAGTGTATGGTATCAAAGAGCACTTAAACCCCATCAAACGTAAGCTATCAGAGATCATTCATAGTTGCATGATGTCTGTCCTTGGGCTACCAGAGGGCAAGCGTGCACAGCGTTTTATGCCTATGGATGCCGAAGATTTCTATTATCCTAGCGATCGCTCAGCGGCTTATACTGTCATTGAGATCAACATGATGGCAGGACGTACTATCGCCACACAAAAGGCGCTGATTAAAGCATTATTTAAGCAGATTGAAGCGCAGGTAGGGATAGCACCGATAGATATCGAGATCACCATAAAAGAGCAGCCTGCGCACTGCTGGGGTTTTCGCGGTATCACAGGTGACGAAGCGCGTGATTTAAGTTATAACATTACAGTGTGACTTATACTAGATGAGGTAAGACGGTAGCATGACAGCTAAGATAAAGATGTCAGAGGCGGGCATATCAACACGTGTGACAGAGCGTCTGATACTTAGACAATGGCAGCCAAGTGACTACGCTGATTTTGCGCAAATGAATGCCGATACTGAGGTCATGAGATATTTTCCCAAACGACTCTCCTCTGCGCAGAGCGATGTGATTGCCAATAAGTGCCAGCAACTTATTGAAGATAACGGTTGGGGATTTTGGGTCGTGAGCCTAAAAGAGACTAATAAATTCATCGGTATGGTTGGCTTAAATGAGACTCACGCAGATATGCCGTTTGCACCAAGTGTCGAGATAGGTTGGCGTTTGCAAAAGAGATATTGGGGACAAGGGTATGCCACTGAAGCGGCGCGCGCAGCTCTATGCTTTGCCTTTAATGATCTTAAACTTGATGCAGTCGTGGCCTTCACTGCCGTTATTAATGAGCACTCACAAATGATTATGAAGCGTATCGGTATGAGTAACACGCAAGATGACTTTTATCATCCTATGCTTGACTCTGATCATCCACTCGCCAAGCATGTACTCTTCAAAATTATGCAAGATGACTGGCGAGAGATCACTACTATGGTCGGCTCGATATAAGGCAATTGCAGCGGCTAATACTATCAGGTTTAAACATGGCGCTGATGCCTTGAGCGCCTATAGTGCTCCGAACCAAACGTCTATTTTTCTATCGTAGTAAATAAGCATTTTGCATAGTAAGTTAAGCAGTCGTCTACCCAAAAGGTAGGCATTTTTCTGATTAAACTGTAATGCTCATTATCCTTGACTAGACTCCTGCTAAAGTTTTTTGGCGTGTAAGTAGCTAATTTAAAAATACCTCTACACTTCTTACTCAGCGTTACATTTATTCAGGATTTTAGACATAGCGTCAGTAATTATTGATCTTCTTTATAGCTATCATTGAATCACTTTTTGATATTACACACTACTAGGTGGTGGATATGCAGCTAGGGATAGAACATGATGATCAGTAAGGAGTTAAATAATACTCAAAGTGCGCTTAGGATACTCGGTGACACTATAATAAAAAACAGACCTGCCAAAGACAGCAAGTCGCCCATAAAAAAGGCAAACGATTTAATTCATGTCGATACTTCCTACACTCATACTCAAAACCTTCAAGATAATTCTTTTGTAAGTGATAACCCTCTTCCAATTAGCCCTTCTATAGCACTTAGTTACCAGTTGATTATACGTGCTGAACCTATCGCTTTAGTACTGGCTACTATTCGCTCGTTACTCGCTATCAAAGAGGTCAATGATGAGATCATTATTATTGACAATAATCATACTCAAAGAGAGTTGTATGAGCCTTTAGCTGATTTTTGCGACACGCTTGATGATGCGCTACACGTACACTTTTATCATATCGATGCGGTAGAGGGCTTCAAAGCAGGCGCGCTCAATTTGGCACTTGGACTTATGAATCCAAACTGTAGTCATATCGTCGTCGTTGATAGCGATTATCAGGCTCTGCCAAAAGCGAGAGAGGCTATTGTCGCTGCCATAGATGAATATCCTACTCACGCACTACTACAGTTCCCGCAGTTTTATCGTGACGCAGGACGCGCTGATATTCATAGCGAGCTCAACCATTACTTCAACTATCATTTGTATCGAGATTTTAATAGTGAGCGCGCGCTATCAACGGGCACTTACGCAGTCATTCGTCGCCGCGCTTTGCTAGATATTGGTGGCTGGTCTGGGGCGTCAATCACTGAAGATGCCCAGATGGGCGTGCTGATGCACCGTATGGGCCTTCAAAGCCGTTTTATACCTAAAGTCATTGCCACAGGCGTATTGCCAAATACCTTTTGTGATTTGATTGCTCAGCGTCAACGCTGGGTCTATGGTAATGCGCAAGTGCTCAATACTTACTTTGATTCACGTATAGCGTCTGATTCAACAGTCAGAAATATTACACACAAAGATTTAAGTTATATGCGTGCGCACTTATCTCAGCTGAGTGCTTGGATTAATTTTACAGGTATCTTTATCCTCCTTCATCTTTGTACGCAGCTGATCGTACTGAGTGTACTGGTGATAGGGGTAAATGCTGATATGTCTGTATTACTTGCTCCTTTATATATCGTTTATGCTGCTTATGGTGTTTTTCTATTCAGACGATTGTGGGCTTATTGCCAAGACAAATCGCCCTTAAACCAGCAAGTTGATAGCCGCTATGCACCAGATCTCTACAAGAGGCTACGCGCTTGGGCTTTGCATCTAAATTTTTGGGAGGTTGGCGCGTTATCTTGGCTGCCTGTACTTTGGGGCCGTGACAAACCATTCGTCTGTACGCCCAAACAAGATATCGCTCGTACTCGCAAGACAGTGCGCCGTGCCAATATTAGTGCTTTACCAAAGTTATTACTTATACTTAATATAGCGACAGTAGTCCTGACATCTCCGTGGTCAGCGCTTTACTCTCCTGTGCTGTTTTTTTGCGCGTTAATGATTACTCTAATAAAGCTATGGTCGGCAAAAGTAGCTTTTGATAACTACGGTTATACTACTATTATCAGCGAACCTTTAACGACTAAAAGCACCCTATCTAACAGAGCATCAAAAAGTATTAACGAGTCTGTCTCTACTACTTTTGATACCAAGAAGTTACACGAGTCAGAACACTTCTGATGCCGTTTTCTATACTTTTCATTTTACGTATATAGATACTCGTACCTTGGATATGACTGCTAACAAGTCTTATATACCTGATTATACTCAAACTATTAACTCACTAAGTGGAACCCCAAAAAAGATGCATATCGCTATCATCGCCCATTCTTTATACCCTATTGCACAGCCTTATGCAGGCGGTCTTGAGATGATTACTGAGCTTATTTGTAATGAGTTGGTCGCTCAAGGACATGACGTATTGCTATATGCGCACGCTGAGAGCCAAACGAATGCCACGCTCATACCGTTTATGACGCGAACGCAGTTTGATGCGCTCGTTTACGAGAATGAGCATGATTCGGTCGGTATGAGCCGTGAAGAGCTATATCAGTATTTGGTCTATCAGCATGCCATGCGCGATATTATCAGTCGTGATGAGCAAGGTTTAATTGATGTCGTCCACAACCATAGCTTGCATCATATCCCAATGATGATGGGGCAGGCGCTTGGCGCACGGTGCTTTACGACTTTTCATACGCCGATTTTTCCGCAGCTGCGTCTGGCGCTGCTAACACTACGCCAAGGCACACAAACCCAGTTCACTGCGATCAGTAGTCATCAGCGGCAGCTATTTGCTGAGTTCGTGCCTTCTCAAGTGGTCTATAACGGTATCGATGTTCAATCGTTTACAGCCAACGTTCAGCCTATTGAAGACGAGGTTTATTTTTGGTACGGGCGCATCTGTATTGAAAAGGGGACACATCTAGCTATGGCGTACTGCAAAGCAGCAGGCAAGCGCCTGATCATTGCTGGACCTAAAAGCAATCAGGAATATTTCGATGAGTATGTGGCGCCCTTACTAGAAGAAGATGAGCTTGATGGGTCTTTGTTCGATTATGTGGGTCATCTGAGTAAAGACCAAATTAATGAGCATCTGAGTCAAGTTACCGCTATGCTATTTACTAGCACTTGGGATGAGCCTTATGGATTGACTTTGGCGGAGAGTTTGGCTTGCGGTACGCCAGTCATAGGTTTTGATGTTGGGGCGAGTCAGGAGATTATCACACCTACGACGGGTATTATCGTACCCAAAATGGACCAAGAAGCCTTTATTCAAGCCTTTGATACTATCCAAGATATTTCTCGCGCGGCATGTCGCTTGCGTGCTGAGCAGTTTTGTTCTGTCGCTGCAATGGTCGATGGTTATCTGAGCCTATACGAGCAGGCCTTAGAGAATAGTCGTAGTGTTCATACTCAGAGTCAAGCCTTGTCCTTTTAGATAATACTTATTATTTGGGCTTGGGGCGTAAGTTTGAATATTGGTTTAACCTATTAAAAATCTTCCAAAAAACAGACTGAATTGATTCATTACTTAAGCAAAAAACCTTAGGATATCCTCTATGCGTATCGGCTACTATGCTCATCATCATGGCTCAGGCCACTGCCGCCAAGCGGATAAACTGGCGGCTTTGTTACCACTTGCATTGCGTAAGCAGATGACTGTATTCACTAGCCTGTCTGACGAGGGTTATCACTTTAGCACGATAACTGATGAGCAAATGGTACGGTTGAGCGCTGAGGATCAGCTGCCAGAGGAGGTATTGCCAGGACGAGCAGGGGACTATTGGCAGCCAAGTAGCTTGCATTATTCACCCGTTGGCAATGTCAATATTCAAACCCGTAGTTGTCAACTCATTGATGGCATTCGTCAGCGTCAGATTGATTTGATGATTATTGATGTGAGCGTCGAAGTCGCTATGTTATGTCGCACTGCTAGCGTGCCCTACTTGTATGTGAGACTGGCAGGCGAGCGTAATGACGCGCCACATCTAAATGCTTTTGCAGGCGCGCTTGGACTATTGGCTCCTTACCCAAAGGTATTAGAAGCGGCAGCAACGCCGGACTGGGTACGCCAAAAAACACTATATCTGGATTTCATGCCTGATAAAACAGATAAGCCGTTATCCTTGACGTCTTTCATAGACAAACTAACAACGCTCACAACTGATAGTGCTATCCACGAGCGGTTGGACGCTCATTTGGACGCTGCTGATAATTTCGCTGAAGATAATTTTAAGAAGCAAGACATTGTTACCGTAATCAAAGGTTATGGTGGGCACGACGCTATTGATGCCAAGCTACCAGAGTTACGCCGCCTATTACCAAATGCGCTGATTATATCGCTTGGGCCTATCAATGATGAGAGGCGTAATTGTGTCGATATCGCCGCTCATGTGGATGATGTGACTCCATTTATTGCTCATAGCGATCTGCTGCTGATGGCGTGTGGTTTGAACGGTATTGCGCAAGCTTATGATTACGCGACACCGCTTGTAGTATTGCCAGATCAGCGTCCACACCGTGAGCAAGACGTCATGGCAGAGGCGTTGATTGGACAAGGTCGCGCTTTGAGTTGGGCGCAATTCACGGCCCAAATGACAGATTTGGATAGTCAAGACGTATCATCTTCTCTGTTCACTCCCAGTGAATCGATTAGCGATAAATCGACTAACAAAGAAAAAACTCCTTTGATCGGTCATCCAACTAGCACCCCTGCACAAAACTTTATGGATAGTATCGGTGACTATGCTTCTGTCAAAACTTGGTTTGAGGATTGGTTATTGCCGCAATGTGGTATAAAACCTGAAAGATAATAAGAGTAAACGTATTTATGACGACTAAAGTAAAAAACGCCACTCATAACGCTATGCCCGCGAGCGTACCTTTGAGCATAGTAACCACCTGCTACGGACGCAACCGCCACCTCTATAATTTACTAAGTAGCTTGGCTAACGGTAGTGTCAGACCAAGTGAGGTCATTATCGTTAATGATGATGCCGAGACTGAGCGCTTAGCAGAATATGATTTGAATATCATTAAGATTGCAACGACTGAGGATGGGGTCGCAGATAGCGCGTCATTTGATATTGGTCGTAACCGTAATCTTGGCGCTGCGCGCGCTACATATGATGCGATGATTTTTTTGGATGTGGATTGTATTGTCGCACCAACTTTTATAGAGCAGTTGTATAGTAAGCTTCAAGCACATCCCAAAGCCTTACTCATGGGTCAACCGCGCTATCTAACCCGCCCTTTGACAGACGATGAGGGCAGCCAGCTACAACAAGGTAAATTAACAGCCGACTTTTTAGACAAGCTGTCCGTATTTAACCCTTATCGGGATAACTTTGATTTACAGCATCATGGTAAGTCTATTAAGCAGACGCAAGATTACGGCGCATTTTGGAGCCTTTGTTTTGCGATAATGCGTCCTCAGTTTGAGCAGATTGGGGGGTTTGATACTGACTATGTCGGCTACGGCGCGGAGGACACCGATTTCGCTTTTGTGGCACGCGCGCTTGGTATCGACTTTTATTTAACGGACAATGTGATTTACCATCAACAGCATAGCGTGTATCGGCCACCGCTCAATCATTTGGACAGCATTGTGATTAATGCCAATCGATTTTATGAAAAGTGGCAGCATTGGCCGATGGCAGGATGGCTGACAGAGTTTGCACAGTTGCAATTGATTGACTGGCAGGAGACGCAGACGATGGCAATTGGTATCAAAAGGCAACCAAACGAGGCTGAAATTCTTGCGGCGCATTGTCCAGATGCGCCTTATGTGTAAATGGCTGAGTTAGCCTATATTCATCAGCACGGGTTTGCTGGCATTAATCAACTAATACTGACGAATAATCTCAACCCCATGAGGCGGCGTGGCAAGCTCTTGTCTCTCAAACGCCCAATTATGACCTTCCCAAAAGTTCGCGGTTTTATTCTCATTATTGAAGCCTAACATGACTATGGATATCGGAGTATCAGCATTTTTCTGCTGTTGCACCTCCAAGCATGCCGCTAGTAGTAGACGATATAACAAAAACCCTGATGTCGGCGCAGAAGAGTGAATATCAGCAAATACAGGGTAATCCGCCACTACGCTATGTTGCTCTGACAATACGCCGCAATGCTCTTGACTCCGCAGTAACTTATCGAGTGGCTTTGGAATCTCTAGCACTCGGTTAGCGGTGATCGGATCATCATTGGGTCTGGGGTCGTCGCTTGGCAGAGGGAACTGATAGTCAGTGTTCCCAAATAACATACCAAGCGTCGCATGTTTTGTCATTTCGAGTATCGCGGTCAAATTATTGCTGCGTGGCGGTAAGCCAAAATGCAATAAGCTGTCGCCATTTTGTCTAAAGAATAAGAGCTTCGGTAGATCTTTAGCACTAGGATGATAAGCAAAAAACTCAGCATGAATAAAGTCGTTAAACAAAACCAGCATATCAGTAGGTTGCAATAGGGCTTCAAGTTTGGCCTGAGTGATCGAAGGATTGTTCGCGATTACAATAATGCGTTGTCGATCTAACAGCGTGTCTTGTATCACAGGAGGGAGTGTTTGATAAGGAGAGTAAAGAATATCTGAATAATAGTAATCGTCGTTTAAGGCTGCGGTCTGATACGTGCTTTGCATAGGTAATAAGGGTCTCATGAATAGAAATATAAATTGGCTTGTAATGCTGACGTATTATAGCGTTCGAGGATAAAAATAAGTTGATTATGTATGGACTCAGCGTACAAATTTATAGTTGATTTCTATAAACAGAATCCTTGCGTTTTGCGATCTATATATTCTGAAGATACGCGTTAAAAACGCTACTTTATGAGCAATAGGGTGATAGAAATAAGAAGATAATCATGCGTGATTTTTTAGTAAACCTAAACTTATAACGTTAGGCGCTAGTCTGACAGCTGTGATTAAAGCCGTAAAAGCTCAAGCGAGTAGCCAATAGTCAAATGTTTGAAATAGTATTCAAAAACAATCGCAAATAGGTTAATTCTCTAACCTACTATGAAATTGATATGCTCAAGGGTGAACAAATCGAGCGTAGAATGAAATATTAAACTTGCTTTGAGTCTATGAGTTACAAGCGTAGAGACAAAAAATCTGCTAATGCTCATTGATATGTTTTTTGTGGATGAGTTTTACAAATTATATGACATTAATATAATTCATCTTATAACAAGTAAGTTGATTTTTATTCACTATACAAGTCCGCTATGATTGCTCCATCGAAATAGTCATTCTAATTTTTCTATCGATGGAGTACAACATGACAGCCAGCAACCAAGTTTCTAATAGCAGCCAAGCCGCTAAGATTTCAGCTCACATCCTAGGCTATCCCCGTATCGGCGATAAACGTCAGACCAAGTTTGCCCTTGAGCATTATTGGCAAGGCAAAAACGACTACTCAAGCGGCATTGCCCACTATGATTTAGTACTTAGCCAAGCAGTCGCTTTTGGCGTACAACCGCCGCTCTTGCAACTGCGCAATATGGTTGAGATGACCCACATCGTACGTCAAAAATATGCAACTGCTGCATAACATGTTTATTCGATAGTCTGTTAATTATGATTCATAATAAAGCCTCAATCCTATACTGGTTGGGGCTTTTTGGTTGTAGATAGTCTTGTGACTGCTCACTGTTTTTACACAGTTATTTTTGTCAAAAGTATATGAACTAGACACTACTTTAAGTATCAGCGATTTATTTTGTTTACTCTTATTTTTTATAGAAAACTAGGGCGTGTTTGATCTTTCGATCATGGCACTGATAGAGACTATTTTTTAGGTGCTGCTCTTAAATTAGAAGCAAGATAAAAATAGTAAGACGAGTCTTGTAAGCGTCTATTTTTATCAAAGGAGCGGCAAAAAAGAGTCCTGTCTCCACTCAAGCACAGCTCTCGCCTTGCGAACGGGCAAAGCAGTGCTTTGCTCAATCCGTTCTCAGAGTTGATGCTAAAACTTCTCCCCAGCTCTATATAAGCAGTGTGTTACAAGTCTAGTTAAGGTCTAGACATTATCTTCAACTTGCGCCGTGTCTGGAACCATTTTAGTGATCAGCAGTGCTCGTTTATGAATTATCAAACACGCCCTAATAGAAGAAAAATAATATAAAATAGTATTGAAAGATACCAGCATTATCCTCAAATCTGGCAATCAGAGCCAAGTAATACAGTACCTATATGGGTTGTATAATATGGTTTTATAAAACTTTGTTTGCCTTATGCATTTTTGCTTTATTCATTTTAAGGACGCCCTATGAAACGTCGCACTCTTTTGGCCCTTGCCGCCAGTACCATACTACTTGCCGCTTGTGGTCAGTCAACCACCACTAATAGCAATGAGGCAGATAGCGCTGCTGGATCTGATCTACTACAACGTATTAATAGTGGTGGAACTATCAACGTCGGTACCGAAGGCACTTATCCGCCGTTTACTTATCATGACGAGAGTGGGGCGCTGACCGGTTACGATGTCGAAGTGACTCGCGCGGTCGCTGACAAATTAGGAGTGGACGTCGATTTTAAAGAAACCCAGTGGGATGCAATGCTAGCAGGTCTTGACTCAAAACGCTTTGATATGGTTGCCAATCAAGTCAGTCTAACGACCCCTGAGCGCTTAGCAAAATACGATAAATCACAAGCATATAGCTGGTCGGGTGCTGTAGTGTTGGCAGCGAAGGCTGATAGTCGCTATAACTCGTGGGAAGGTCTAAAAGGTTTGCGTAGTGCGCAATCACTCAGCAGTAATTATGGTGAGCTGGCAGAGAATTATGAAGCAGAAGTCATTCCAGTCGAAGGAATGGCACAAGCGATTCAACTGGTCAAGCAAGACCGCGCTGACTTTACGATGAATGATAATCTTGCAGTACTCGATTATTTGAAGAAATTCCCAGATAGCGATCTTGAGATAAAATTGGTAGCGCCTGCTAGTGAGCAGACAGGTTCAGGTTTAGTACTGCTCAAAGGTGACGATGCTGTAGTCGCAAAACTAGACAAAGCAATGGCTGCTCTAGCAGCTGATGGAACGCTGACGAAGCTGAGTCAGGAGTTCTTTGGTGCTGATATAAGCCAGCAAAAATAATGCTAGCGTCTATAACCTCAGTGCTCGCTGAGCTATTAGCATTACTGCCATTTATGGATGCGGATCGGGCGCAGATTGTTATTAATTCGTTCTGGCCAATGCTCAAAGGCGGTATCTACTACTCGATACCGCTAGCACTGATCTCCTTTGCTATTGGTATGGCTATAGCGCTGACAGTAGCGCTGATTCGTATCGTGCCGCGTGCAGGCTG
Organism: Psychrobacter sp. DM4; assembly: GCF_051307035.1. GTDB lineage: Bacteria > Pseudomonadota > Gammaproteobacteria > Pseudomonadales > Moraxellaceae > Psychrobacter. The sequence goes on along the minus strand of NZ_CP195536.1, from coordinate 2,117,585 downwards.
GTTCCATGAAGTTATCTATAGGCTGGCTCGTATTTATGTCTCTGCTATTCGCGGAACACCGATGCTCGTACAGCTGTTTATCATCTTTTATGGACTACCAAGTATAGGGCTCAAACTCGATCCTTTTCCCTCCGCGATTATTGCCTTTTCACTGAACATCGGTGCATATGCGTCAGAGACGGTGCGCGCCTCGATTTTATCGATTCCAAAGGGTCAGTGGGAAGCGGGGTCGACTGTTGGACTTACGTACTTACAGACCTTTCGTCACGTGATTTTGCCACAAGCGCTACGGGTCTCCGTACCACCGTTATCCAATACGTTTATTAGCTTAGTAAAAGACACCTCACTTGCCTCATTAGTGCTGGTCACTGAGCTGTTTAAGCAAGCGCAGATCATTACCGCGCGCAACTATGAGTTCATGCTCGTCTATACCGAAGCTGCGGTGATTTATTGGGGTATTTGTCTGTTTTTGACCTTTATCCAAGGTAAGCTTGAGACGCGACTTGATCGCTATGTGGCTAAATAACGTCACTGCTTATCTTACAGTTTACTCGTACCCATTTAATTAGCATTTTCAATCTGTCAGCGGAAACGGTTATGATTCAAGTCAGCAATATTCACAAAGCCTTTGGTAGTAATCAAGTGCTCAAAGGTATCGATTTGACCATTCACAAAGGTCAAGTGGTGGTGATATTAGGGCCATCAGGGTCAGGTAAAACGACCTTTTTGCGCTGTCTAAACGCGCTTGAGATTCCAGATCAAGGCGTTATTGCGTTCGATGATGGCAGTTTGACAGTCGACTTTGCTACCAAACCCAAAAAGAAGACCTTGCTTGCACTACAACGTAAAGCGGGCATGGTCTTTCAGTCGTATAATCTGTTCCCGCACAAAACCGCGATTGAGAATCTAATGTTAGGGCCGACGGTGGTACAAAATCAGACCAAAGCGCAGGCTCGAAAGCAAGCTTTGGGACTACTTGACAAGGTTGGTCTCTCGGACAAAGCCGATTTGTACCCGTTTCAATTGTCTGGGGGTCAGCAGCAACGCGTAGGTATCGCGCGCGCGCTGGCTATTGAGCCATCCTTGCTATTGTTCGATGAGCCGACCTCGGCTCTCGATCCCGAGTTGGTACAAGACGTGCTTGGAACGATGAAGCAGCTGGCCTCTGAGGGCTGGACGATGGTCGTTGTGACCCACGAGATTAACTTTGCGCGTGATGTCGCAGATCATGTGGTGTTGATTGAAGATGGTCATGTGGTCGAAGAGGGTAGTGCGCAGCAGTTATTTGAGGATTCAAAGCATCCGCGTACGCAAGCGTTTTTGCAGCGAATTAGTGAATAGGTTGCCCTTACCACTTACTTAACATCGTTATTTAATGACTATTTAATAGTTTCTTGAGTATGTTTGATAGGTCATATACATGCTTTAATCAATCCACAACAAATAATCAGTCATACGCCGCTCATTGCTCTGTATAAAACAAACCTGTTCTACTTGGTTTCTAGGTAGATGATCGACATCAGCACCGCAAATATCTGAGCGCTGTTTGATCCACTCTCGTCGCTCCTTTTTTAATTCGGTAGCATTATCCTGCCCATATAGCCGTTTGACTATCACTGATAGTCGTACGATAGCTGTCGTTTAGTTCTTTATCTGAAGTTTGATAAACACGATCAACCCGTTTCGATTGTGAGACTAATGGCAAGTAAGTCGCGTTCTCTTGATAAAGTAGGGTTGTGCTATCCGTCGTCCAGTTGCTAGAGACATATAATTCTTTAGCGCTAGGATCTATATAACCGCTAAAGTCTTCGTCTTCAAAGGTATAATCTTGAAACCTGCAAGGCGTTACGCCGTCTTTGTACAAAGCTGATGAGTTGATATAAGCACTGTTATTCCCCATTATTCTCACTAAGCCCTATTTATTAACTTAGAGGCTTTATCTTAAGTCAAAATAATAGTTTCAACATAACTTTTTTTATTTCCTATTTGAACAACAGCAGTTGCCTTATAGAGATTAGAAAATAAGACTAAACTTTTTGCCGCCTCTGTAACCAACGAGGCACGCGCGTCGTCGTACCATTCAATAGAGCATTAAATAAAGCGGCGAGTAAAATTAACAGGACACCGACGTACTGAATCCATCCGAGCGATTGGTTAAATAATAAGATAGCTAAGGCAATAGCCGTTAATGGCTCAAAAATAGTAAACACGGACGCTCGGGTAGCAGGTAGCTTCTCTAATGCTTTCATATATAGCGCAAATGGCACTACTGTGCCAATCAAAGATAATCCAATAGCAAAAGTCCAAGTCTGCAACGGCAAGCTGAATAACTTATAGTACGTCCGATAAGTGTCAGGCAATAGCAGTAGAACGCTAGCACTAATGACGATAGAGGTAAAGAAGACTAAGGGAGCAGGATGCGCATCATGCATCGCGCGTTTACCAAGTACGCCATACAATGAATAACAAATTCCTGCTAGCAGACCCAATACGATGCCCCAGTTGATCTGTGCCTCATCGCCTAACATCGTTAACCCGACGCCGAACACGGCGACCAACGCTAAGAGTCCGGACTTGCGAGTGATAGATTCGTTCAGTAATAATGCTGAAAATAGTAAGCTAAAAACCGGTGCGGTGTAAAGTAGAGCAACAGCAGGGCCAGCACCGACGTATATTACGGCAAAAAAGTAGCACAACGACATACCCAATACACCAATTAACGACTGTATCGCTAAGCCAAGCCACTGTTTTGCTCGTAGTTTGCGTAGATTAGGCCATAACTTAGGCAGCATAACGAGTATGATCAAAGCGGCAGTCACGACTCGCAAGATCGTAGTTTGCCAACCGCTAAAACCCGCTTGATTAAGGTACGTCGAAAATATGCCCAGCGTACCCCAACAAATCGCTGCGGTAATAATCTGAATAGTCCCTATCCATGACTGCCACGCTGAGAGTGTGTTACCAGTGTTTGCCATACCATTCTCTTTTTAATATCTAATTATCGCATTGTTTTGTGAGGTTTTTGGTCGCTCAAGACTTCTAAATGGCCGTGTGATATAACCCCCAAAGGTAATGCTAAAATGAGAAAAGACAACCCAGTTGAGGGCTGTCTTTTATGTGTCGTTACTTATTATTGAAGCGGTTTACTAAAGCTGAACTAGCGAAGCATAAACTTCACTTCACTCACGCTAGATTCCACCGTCAGCTCTACAATCCATGCTAGCTGCGCGATTAATATTCGTCTGAACGTGCCACTCTTTGACACAAAACTCATGCCAGTGATTACCTTCATCGTTGATACGATCGACAACCAAATATTTAGAGTCACGACCTAAAGCACGTACGAGATAATGGCACACATCGAGTTTGTATTAAATACCCTGATGCGATTTGTATAAAAACTATTTTGTATTTATTGTTGCCAAAGTATTAATACTTGGTTATCATGCCTCTCATTATTTAAATGATAATAGTTATCATTAACATTAGTATTAATGAATTTGCTGCTGCTAGCGATAGCTATTTATTGATAAGTCTAAGATGTGTGAGCATCACTCACATAAATTAAAAATTTGGGAATGAAACAGAGCGAGTAGATTATGCGTGAAGACAAGTATTCGAATCAAAACAGTACTGAGCAAAAGATTTGTGGACGATTGACGGTATTATCCATAAGTGTAGCTATAGCTTTAGGGTCGCAAGTAGCGAGCGCTGCGACAACAGATAACGTGCCGACAACGACATTACAGACCATCACGGTGACCGCAAATACCTCAATACGGGACCAAGTACAAGAAGATAGCGTGTACATAGATGACTATACGCCAGCGGCGCAAGCCGATCACTTGAGTGATTTTTTGGATGTCATACCAGGTGTCACAGTAGGAGGTACCTCAACAATCAATCAACGAGTACGAGTACGTGGTCTTGATGATACCAATCTAAAAGTGACGATCGATGGCGCACGCCAAGAGGGCGCTTTGTTTTATCACATGGGTGATGTGACGATTGACCCAGATTTGCTAAAACAAGCAGAAGTCTCAGTGGGTAATAATTCTGTCACGCTTGGCAATGATGCTTTGGGCGGCGCTGTTGCATTTGAAACAGTGGATGCGGCAGACTTACTCAAGTCAGGCCAAAAAATCGGTGCTAAGTTAAAGGCAGGTTATGCTAGCAATAACGACGAGCTACTAACCGCAGTCACCATCTATGGCGCACCGACTGATGACATCGATCTATTGGCTTACTATAGTAAGCGAGATGCCAATTCTGGCAAAGATGGTAGGGGGCGCGAGCTTTTTGAAGATAGCGAAGGCGAGAATATTTTACTAAAAGCCGGCGCTTACATTGGCAATGATCACCACGTAGGCGCAAGCTTTAGCCGTACAGATAAAGAAGGTGTTTTTCCGTTTCGTCCAGACTTTCCAAGCTTGACCGATGATCCTATACCGCAAAAGGTAAGCCGCGATACATATACGCTTGATCACACTTATAATCCTGCAAGTCAGCTGATTGATATTGATACCAACATCTACCAGACAGAGACGCAAATATTACGCGACTCTGATAATGTAGGGCGCTATGAGTTTGATGCAACAGTAAAAACGACAGGCGGTAAAATTCAGAACACCAGCTTGATTGACAGTAGCGTAATCGAAGGTATTAAAGGCACTCATAAGCTCATCACAGGTGTTGAGCACTACAAAAAAGAATCCGATTTATCCAGAGACTTCCAAAAAAGAGGGGGTGATGAAGCAACCAACACTTCTTTATACGTCGAGGATCAATGGAGTATAGGCAAGCTCACCTTAATTCCTGGCGTACGCTATGATCGTTATAAATCACCAGAATTTATCTCGGGCGATCAGACGTATGATAATGTCGTGGGCGCGCTTGCGGCCAGTTACGAGATTGCCCCTAGTACGCAAGTATTTGCCAGCTACACGCAACTGTTCAATGGCCCTGACTTAGGGCAGGCCGTCTTCAATAGCAATGGTGCTGGCATTTATGTTAATGATGATCTAAAGTCAGAAGAAGGCTCTAATGCTGAGGTCGGTATTGCAACGACGCTGCGCGGGTTGACAGTGGCTGATGATGCGTTGCAACTAAGTGCCAAATACTTCATAACTGATATCGAAAACTATCAGCAATATGTCAGAACCGGAGATCGCGCAGGTCGCTATGGTCTCAACTGTACGACTGGCGAGCGCGGCGCGTCTGGTAATTTGCAAGACTGCCAAGGCATGATCAACAGCGATGAAGACTACGAGATCAAAGGCGTTGAGCTAGCAGCTGACTATAGTACTGCTAACTTTGGAATGGGACTGAGCTACGCGCGCGCGCGTAGCGAGGGCGACCAAACAGGTGATAGTATTCCCTCAGTGAGTGGCGGTAGTGCTGACTCAGGTGATCGCTATATGGTGAACTTAAATTATAAGCCAAGCGATATCGTGGGTTTAGGATGGCGTAGTACTTATGTTGCATCCATTGCCGATAATCAGGGCGATACAAAGCCAAACTATGATGTACATGATGTTTATATGAACTATGCACCGCGTCAGCTTGACGGCGTAACCGCAACGCTTGGAGTGTATAACCTATTCGATGAAACTTATGCTAGCCATTCCTCTCGTCTTAATACGACAGCGGATGCCTCTACTGACTTTGAGGCTGGTCGCAATATCAAAGCGTCTTTGAGCTATCAATTCTAGAATCAAAGCAATCCATTAAAATACAAAAAATTCGGCTCTTTGATTTAGAGAGCTGACTTTCTGACAAGTAGTGCCAATCGATAAGCGAGTCATAATAAACTAGTCACAATAAGTAACTAAATCTAAAGGTAACTACTTGTCAGCGTACTCAAATTTATCACATCGCTTTTATTAAGACTCAACAGAATGACTTCATCTAACTTACGTCAAAGCTGTCTATGGATACATCATTATACTGGTCTTGTCATGGCAGGATTTTTATTTGTAGCGGGGCTAACAGGCTCTCTGCTAGCCTTTCACGAAGAGCTTGATCACCGGTTTAATCAAGATCTCGCTTATATTGAAGCGATGCAAAATCCGCAGCTCCCTATTGCCACGCTTCATGATAGGGTGGTTAGCGCTTACCCGCAGTATGCTTTTTCTAGTATGCCAACATCGATAGAGGCTGAGCGCTCAGCAGTATTTTCGGTAGATAGAGTCCGAGGTCTGGCTGCTAATAATCAGTCCAATGCCCGATTTCAAGAGGTTTATGTTCACCCTTATACGGGCGACATTATCGGTACTCGTGATAGAGATGAGTGGACGTGGCGCAAGACGATGTGGAAAGTATTTTGGCTGCACCGTGAGCTATTACTTGGCGATATAGGTAAGCTTTTGTTGGGTATAATCTCATTGATATGGACACTCAACTGTTTTATTGGCTTTTATCTCACTTTTCCTCGCAAAGTAACCAACAAGAAGCCCAAGCTCAATCAGCACCACCCCTTAAAAAAACGAGCTTCTTTTATAACGCGTTGGCTACCTGCTTGGAAAATCCGTACCAGGACCAATACCTTTAAGCTTAACTATGATCTGCATCATGCCTTTGGTTTGTGGCTATGGGTGATACTATTTATCATTGCTTGGTCAAGCGTAGGTTTTAATCTTCCTCAATTCTATCAGCCTGTGATGCAGGCTGTTGTCGGATTAGAATATCAAGGCGAAAGGCAAGCAAACCTGCAACAACCCAATGCGAACACTGCCTCAGGTAGACAAGTTTCTCGCACAGAAATGGGTACTAGTATTGAAGCGGTAAAGAATGAGGTTGCTGATATCGATACGGTTGATGTGGTCAATAAAGCCCATAGCATTGCCTATTTGAGCGAGCAGGCTGAAATCGCTACTCAAAGTCAGGGCATAAGCGTACAGCAGTTATTAGGCATACGTTGGATAGAGGATGAGAGCGAGTGGCAACTGCGCTTCAAAACGAATAAGGATATTGGTAAAAAAGGCGGTGCATCATCCATCACGGTCAATGCAAAAACTGGTAGCGTTGAGCGTGTGAACTTTGGCTATCAAAACTCATCATTTGGTAGCCAAACCAACCATTGGTTATCAACCTTGCACATGGGTCATATTAGTCTTGGGTTTGGTCATTTACTATATCAAGTATTCCTAGCGCTAGTAGGTTTGGCAGTAAGTGTATTATCAGTCACTGGCGTATATCTTTGGTACAAAGGCAAAAAGCGCCGCCATAAAAGTGCTCAGTCTAAGACTATCAAGAAAGATAAGCGGGTTGCCAGTATACTGTGAAGTACGACTAGTTTTAAAATTATTATTGATAATGATTCTCATTTATAATATCATCTAGCCATCTCTGAGTTTGAGCCTTTCAATTTTCTACAATGCTTACTCATAATAGATAATTACTCAAAATTCTTGTGCCATTAACCTAAGCTGTAGAGCGTTATGAATTCGACTACTAGCCACTCATCACCGTATAAACTCATACTGATTGTCATCGGTGTCGTGGTGAGTTTGCACGTCTTGACCGCGATGGCATTGGTCATGATAAAGCCGCAATCTGTCCCAGCCCAGCCACTTGAAGCAGATGAGGTTACGCCGATAGAGATTGAGCTAGTAACGCCGCCTGTTAATATCGAACAGATAGTGACCAAAGAAGTAGAGGTAGAGCCTACAAGAGAGGATAACGTTCAGCCCAAAGCCAAATCTATCGCTGCTGTTAAGCCGCAAGTTGTCAAAAAGCTTGAGCCTACTAATAAGTCTACGCCTGTCGTCAAAAAACAGACGGTTAATGAAGATAGAAAAGTTGTAGAATCAAAGGATAAAGTAGTAGAAGATAAGCCCAAGGCGCCGCAGCAGCCCATCAAAAAACAGCCAGTTCAAGTAGCTAATACCTCTACACAAGAAGAGCTTAGTGCTCAAAGGCTTAGGAAGCAGCAGAGAGTGTTAGCCGCACAAGCTGAGGCTGAGACGGCATTACAGGCAGAGAATCTGCGTAAACAGCAGCAAGCGCAAAAAGAGGCACAAGATAAAGCCAATGCTGCTAAAGAAGCGCAAAAAAGAGTCGCTGAGCGGCAAGCTTTAGCATCCGCACAAGCACAGGTAGAACAAGAAGCTGCAGCGCAAGCGACAAGTAATGAGCCTGCCGCTTATGGCAACATAGGTCAGTCAAGCTGGTTAAGAGAACCTGTATTTACCTCTATCCAAAATAAAAATTATGGTTTTAGAGGGTCTGAAGCTTCAATTAGAGTGAGTATGACGGTGGACTCAAGTGGTAATATAAGTAATATAAAAATATCTCAAAGCTCAGGCAAAAACGCATTTGATAGAGATTTTGTAAACGCTTTATCCAGAGCTAAACTAAATCCTGCTACAAGAGGTAATGCTCCTACTAAAAGCATAGCTAATTTTTCGTTTCGTATGACACTATAACGACAGAGATGACAAGAAATTGCAAAAATAGTCATTTTATAAATTCAGAGCTATTAATTCTTTATATCTAAACCAAGCAACACACTAGGAGTCTACATGGACTTTATGAGCTACTGGCAATACAGCGATATGGTGACAAAGGCGCTGTTTTTTATACTACTCGCGCTATCGATACTCTCTTGGGTGACCGGTATTATCCGTATTATTCAAAGCCGCAACTTGGCAAGCACGGTAGCGGACGATTTGAGCGCGCAGATTCAAGCCAAACAGACAGATCTGAGCACAGGTGATGTTGCTACTCGCCGCTTGGTTATAGAGCAGGCGCTACTCAAGCATATCGGCCGCTATCGTTTTGCTAGTGAGCGCGGACTGCCTATATTAGGGACGACGGCGGCTATTGCGCCCTTTATCGGATTGTTCGGTACGGTATGGGGTATCTTTCATGCGCTCAGTAATATCGGTAGCACAGGTCAAGCGGGGCTTGCGCAAGTAGCAGGTCCTGTAGGTGAGGCGCTGATCATGACAGGACTTGGCATCGCAGTCGCTATTCCCGCAGTGGTGTTTTATAACTTAGCTATCCGTATCAATCGCCGCGTTATGTATCATGCCAATGACCGCGCGCATGAATTGTTGGCACAATCGATGACGTCCAGTACAGCGACTGATATCGCAAAGAACATATAAATACCGACAAAACATTGAGAATATTATGGCATTTCAATTGGGTGACGATGACACGCAGAGCATGAATGAGATGAACCTTATTCCGCTCATTGATGTCATGCTCGTCTTGATGATTATATTTCTATTGACCGCGACAGTACTCAATCCAACGGTGCCGCTGGATCTACCGCAGACTAGCGCGCAGGTTAACGAGACGCCAGAAGAGGTCATTCAGATTAGTATCGATAAAGATGCTGGACTATTTTGGGATGATGAGGCGATTACTATGGAGGAGTTAAACTCACGGCTAAGCTTAGAAGGGCAGGCGGATGATGAGCCCTCAATTCATTTGCGTGCTGATAAAGACAGTAAGTACGATACTGTCGCACAAGTACTAGCGGCAGCGAGTACAGCGGGACTGACCAAGATAGCTTTTGTCAATGAATAAGGTTTTTACAAAAATAAGCGGGCTAAATAAATTAGCAAAGCTCCAAGCAAAAATATGATCAAAACAATCACAATGAAAATTAAAATAATAACGCTATCTCCGACCTCGCTTTGACTAAGCGAGGTTTTTATTTGACAAGGTTTTCTTTACCTTTTCTAATTTACCTTTTAAGGGACTACCAGCCATAGCCAAACGGCCCATAACCGTAGCGACCGTAGCCGCTAAAACCAAAGGGATAGGGCGAGCGCAGATAGTCAAGATCACGCTGGCGGATATAATAGTAGCGCCCTTGCGAGTAGGCTTCCTCTAACTTCTCAATACCCTCAAGTGGACAGACCGGCTGCCAGTCATAGCCTTCGCGCCCAACCTTGTAAGCATTTAGCTCCGTACAATAAGTCTTTAGCCCTTGCTGGCGACCTTGCTCCCACATAACGCGATTGGGCGTCGCACCAACGACGCTAGCGCAGCTATTGGTATAGTAACCAAAATAAGCGCCTGAGCGACCGCGCATACCATCGACATAGCCGACCTCTTGCCAGTTACTGCCTTGACACTGCTCTGGTGTGAGACTCTTTTGGGTAGTGGCGCAGCCAGACAAAGCGAGCAAAGCGGCGCCTACAACAGATAAAGTCAGACTAGATTTGCCCATCATCGATGAGCTTTGCAACTTTGACTGAAATACAGCTAATAAGGGAATCATAATAAACCTGCGCGCATCGGGAGTTATGGTTTATGATAGCACCTTTTTACACGCCGTAACTTTTTGCGTCTTGTTACCGAGCATAATTTTTGTCGTTAAGTGCTTGAAAGCTAAGTATATAACGGTAGATAGATGCTCATGTCTTTATCGCCTGCTATTCGCTCAAGCTTGATTTTTGAATATGTACACTCATTATAAGTAGCGGCTACTGCTTTACTTCACTATTTTGCTTTAGGGTTTGATTGTCATGGGAATATGGATCGCCATTCTTATCGTAATGTTCGTACTAGGCAGTATGATGGCGCTCAAACCTAGCGGTATCGATCAGCGTTTAGACAAGCTGCGTATCGAGGCGCGTCGTATGCAACTTAACCCAAAGCTCGTTGCTTGTCCTGAGTGGATGCAAGGCCGTGATAACGAGATGGGGCGCGGTATGATAGGGCAGTATGGCCTAGTGTTAGACAACATCAAAATGCCCCATACACGCTACAAAGCTATCAATGGTGAGTGGCGTGCAGATAACAGCACCAAAGATACTGTGGTAGATACAAGTACCAAGCTCGATATTCCAACGGCGGTACGCACAAGTACTCAGATGAGTAAAACAAAGCTACCGCCCAAGATAGATTTTAGTTTAGACAAGGTGCCGCTTGAGCTACCGCCAACCATAGAGCCGTTTGTCAAGGCGCTCATTACTCAGGCCAATAGCGTGATTATCTATTGGGAGGATATCGACTATGTGCGCCCATCGACCAATCCTGCTTATAAATCGTATAACATTGAGCCTGACCTATCGGTGCTCAAAACCCAGTTAGAAAAATGGGCATTACAAGTGCAAAACGCACAAAAAAGTGCAAGCCAATTGCCAATAATTTAGCATGGCTTAACAGCAAAACCTCTTTTATTATCCAAACTGTTTTAGGCAAAGCGCTGTTTTACAGTTGACATCCCAACTCATAGCAGTGTAACGTCTTTGTAATTAGGTTACGGTTATCTATCTATTATGGGTAACCTGATACTCTGTTTTAGATACTATTATTTTTATAATCAACTCTTATCTAGTTATTTGTAACCCCTTTTAATCCCTTTATTATGGTGTCGTCTGATATGGCAAAAACCACAACTAAAAGAACCATCAAAGCTACCGGCAGTGCCAAAAAGCCTCGAGCTTCAAAGAGCACTAAAGCGGCTGATTCAGAGGGTAGTACTCTCTCTAAAGGCAAATCGTTGGTGATCGTCGAATCCCCCGCCAAAGCAAAAACCATCAATAAATATTTAGGCACCGACTTCGTTGTACGCTCAAGTATCGGTCATGTGCGTGACCTACCTGTAGGCGCAAGTAAAAGCGCCAAAAAAACCACCGCTAATAAAGACGAGACGCTATCAAAAGAAGAAAAAGCCCAGCAAGCGTTGGTACGCCGTATGGGGGTTGATCCTGAACACGGCTGGAAAGCGGTCTATGAAGTGCTACCAAACAAAACCAAGGTCATCAAAGAGCTCAAAGCACTCGCCAAAGACGCCGATACCATTTATCTAGCAACGGATATGGATCGCGAGGGAGAGGCTATCGCTTGGCATCTTAAAGAAGTCATCGGTGGGCCTGATAGTAAGTATCAGCGCGTGGTCTTTAACGAGATTACCAAATCGGCGATTCAAAACGCCTTTAAGCAGCCCTCAAAGCTCGACATCGACCGCGTCAATGCGCAGCAAGCAAGACGATTTTTGGATCGCGTTGTCGGTTTTATGGTCTCGCCAATCCTCTGGCAAAAGGTCGCTCGCGGCTTATCAGCAGGGCGCGTACAGTCGGTCGCTATGCGTCTGGTCGTTGAGCGTGAGCATGAGATTCGTGCTTTTATTCCAGAAGAGTATTGGCAGATCCATGCTGACACGCATATCGATGACAAAAAAGAAGCAGATATAAGCATCCGCTTAGAGGCCACCAAGCAGGATAACAAAAACCTCAAACTGGTCAATAAAGAGCAGACTGATAAAGTTTTAGACGTTCTCAAATCGAACGACTATATCGTCAAAGAGCGTGAAGAGAAGCCGACACAGTCGCGTCCTAGCGCGCCGTTTATCACCTCAACGTTGCAACAAGCGGCCAGTACGCGCCTAGGGTTCTCAGTCAAAAAGACCATGATATTAGCGCAGCGTCTTTATGAGGCGGGTCATATTACTTATATGCGTACCGACTCGACATTCTTGTCAGGGGACGCACTAGCCAATGCTCGCGGCTATATCGAAGACAGCTACGGCAAAAATTACGTACCAGAAAAGCCCAACTTTTATGGCAATAAGCAAAACGCGCAAGAGGCGCATGAAGCAATCAGACCCTCTAACGTTAATATGAAATCCACTCAACTCAAAGGCGTAGAGCGCGATGCTATTCGTCTCTACGAGCTGATCTGGCGTCAGTTTGTGGCCTGTCAGATGTTGCCAGCCAAGTATCTATCGGTCAATCTATTTGTAGAAGCGGGTAACGTCGAGCTAAAAGCCCGTGGTCGTACCATGACCTTTGACGGGTTTACTCGTGTGATGCCGCCTGCCAAAACCGATGATACCTTGCTGCCTGATGTCAAAAAAGGCGACAAGCTCATACTCGATAAGCTCGACCCCAGCCAGCACTTTACCAAGCCGCCGCCGCGCTATACTGAGGCCAGCCTCGTCAAAGAGCTTGAGAAGAAGGGTATCGGTCGTCCCTCGACTTATGCGTCGATCATCTCAACCATTCAAGATCGCGGTTATGTCAAACTTGAGAATAAGCGCCTGTTTGCCGAAAAGATGGGCGATATTGTCACTGATAGATTAACAGATAGCTTTCCTGATTTGATGGATTATACCTTTACCGCCGCGCTTGAGGACAAGCTTGACCATGTGGCAGAAGGCGACACTGATTGGAAAGATGTGTTAGATAACTTCTATGGAGACTTTAAAAAGAAAGTTGAACATGCCAAAGACAAGGATGGCATGCGTCCCAATGACCCCACCGATGTGCCCGATGTACACTGTGATATATGCGCGCGTCCGATGCAACTGCGCACGGGTTCAACAGGAGTATTCTTAGGGTGCACAGGCTACAATCTACCGCCAAAAGAGCGCTGTAAAGGTACCAAGAATTTGATGCCCGTTGAAGCCTTTGCCAATCTTGACGATGCGGAGGGCGATGACGAAGCGGCTGAAGTCAAAGACTTGATGGAGAAAAAACGCTGTCCCAAAGACGGTACGGCGATGAACGGCTATATCGTTGACGGCGGTCTTAAATTGCATATTTGTGGCAATAATCCAGATTGTGACGGTTATATTCTAGAAGAAGGCAAATTTGAAGTTCCAGGCTCTGATGCGCCTACTATCGATTGTAATAAGTGCGATGGACAAATGGAGCTAAAGACTGGACGCTTTGGTCCTTATTTTGCTTGTCAAAACTGTGACAATACGCGCAAAGTACTCAAAACGGGTGAGCCTGCGCCGCCGCGTATGGATCCTATCCACTTGCCGGATCTCAAGTCCACCAAGCATGATGATTACTTTATCTTGCGTGAAGGGGCAGCTGGGATGTTCTTAGCCGCGTCCAAGTTTCCAAAGGTGCGTGAGACACGTCCGCCAAAACTAGCCGAATTACGAGAAATCAAAGATAAGATGGAAGACAAGTTCCAGTACTTATTTGAAGGACCTGACGAAGACCCTGATGGCAATTCAACTATTTTGCGTTGGTCGCGTAAGAAAAAAGAGCAGTACATCGGTTCTGAGAAAAATGGTAAAGCCACGCGCTGGGGTGTTTATTGGCGTAAAGGCGAGTGGGTAGAAGAGTAGTCTCTTCTTACTACCTACCAGCTCATATTTTCAATAAAAAAACCTCTTAGCAATCTAAGAGGTTTTTTACTGTCTAATTTTAAATCTTTAAAAGCTTATCAGCTCTTTTCAATGATACCGCAGGCAATACGATCGCCTGAGTTTCCTGATGGTTGGCTAGTATAATCATCGGCATTACTATGTACGATAAAGGCCAAACGGTTGACACTATATTTGCCAGCTGGCGTCGCTGTTATTTGCTTGTTTACAAAGTTAATAGTAGCAACGCCATCTTCGTTCGCCGTTAGGTTCGGCAAATCGCCAGCATGACCCATCACATCTTCAGGGTTAGAATGCGGGTAGTTGTCAGGATTGAAGTGACCGCCAGCGGCTTTGCCCATCATAGCGCAGCTACCTGTCTCATGAATGTGTAAAGCGACTGTTTTACCAGGTGCCAAATTCATAAGCTTACCATAAACTTGTACACCGCCATCGACAGGACGCAAAAATAGCTGTCCGACTTCAGTATCATTACCATCGACAGTATTAACTGTAGATTTGAGCGTTGGTTGATTGAGTGGGTTACCGGTTTGTAATTGATCTTGAACCGTTTGACAACCTGTCATCGCTATAGCTGAACCGCATAATAGGACACTTGCAAGCATAGTCTTATTCATTGTTTTCTCCAATTGATTACATATTGATTTAGAATTTTATTTATTGTCTTTAACCGCAAAGGTATAAGACAGAGTGTTAATGTCGAAATCAGTATAGCCAAGACGTAGACATAGTTATTTATTAAAAGCGCAACAATCAGTTAATAAGTGTAAGTATTGTAGGGGTTTGAAAGTCTCTTACCGCACTTGATTTATTTCATTCTTCCAAATAAGCGTCTCGCTGGTATCTAGTTTCTGAGTGAGTAAGTAATAAAGCCATCGTTGTTACCAGATAAACATGTCTTTAAGATATAGCATAGCGTCTGATCTAGACTATTTTTGCAGCACAAAAAAGCCGCCTATCATAAAAGATAAGCGGCTTTTTAATTTTGTTACTATCAAAGCTCGTTGAATTTTAGCGAAGCTTAGTTACGTAGTGCTTTATCCGACGTTTTATCAACCACCGCTTTAGCAGGCTTAAGCGGTTTTGGTATACTGACCAAAGCCACTTTAAGCACTTCATCGATTGTCGCTACGGGCTGAATCGTCAAACCCTCTTTGACGTTATCAGGGATATCTGCCAAATCACGCTCGTTAGAGGCTGGAATCAATACATGCTTGATACCGCCGCGATGCGCTGCCAGTAGCTTCTCTTTGAGACCACCGATGCGCAGGATCTTACCACGCAAAGTAATCTCACCTGTCATCGCAATATCAGGACGGATAGCAATACCTGTAATCGCCGAGACCAAGGCTGTCGTCAGTGCGCCGCCTGCTGATGGACCGTCTTTTGGCGTCGCACCCTCTGGCATATGCACATGGACGTCAGTGGTCTTGAAGGTGTCATAGTCAATACCTAAGCTATCGCCGCGAGCACGAACGACGGTCATCGCTGCGCGAATAGATTCTTTCATGACGTCACCTAAGGATCCTGTAAAGCTAAGCTCACCTTTGCCTTTCATAGCGACGGCTTCAATGGTAAGCAGCTCGCCACCGACTTGTGTCCAAGCAAGTCCTGTGACGCGACCAATCTCAGGGTCTTTTTCAGCCAGACCGTAGTCAAACTGATGTACGCCAAGATAGTCATCTATATTGCTGTCATCGACCACGACCAGCTGACGGTCGTCTTTTTTCGGAGCACGTGCACCATGAGTCTCAACCGAACCGCGAACCACTTTGCGGCAGATTTTATTGACTTCACGCTCAAGGTTACGCACGCCTGCTTCACGCGTATAGCTGCGTACGATGCTATGCAACGCCGCCTCGACAATCTCAATCTCACCGTCTTTTAGACCATTTTGCTTGATCGCTTTTGGTACGAGATACTTCTGAGCGATATTGACCTTTTCTTCTTCGGTATAACCTGGCAGACGGATGACTTCCATACGGTCGAGCAGCGCAGGCGGGATATCCATGCTATTTGCGGTACAGATGAACATCACTTGTGATAAGTCCAAATCCATATCGAGATAATGGTCGTTGAACGTATCATTCTGTGAGGGATCAAGAACCTCAAGCAAGGCTGATGCAGGATCACCGCGGAAGTCTTGCGCCATTTTGTCCACTTCATCTAACAAGAACAGCGGGTTTTTGACTTCTACTTTGGCTAGAGACTGTACGATCTTACCCGGCATCGCACCGATATAAGTACGACGATGACCACGGATCTCCGCTTCATCACGGACGCCGCCGAGCGCCATACGGACGAACTTACGACCCGTTGCTCGTGCAATCGACTCACCGAGTGAAGTTTTACCAACACCAGGAGGACCGACGAGACAAAGAATCGGACCGCGAAGCTTTTTCACTCGTGATTGAACGGCGAGGTATTCTAAGATGCGATCTTTGACATCTTTTAGACCATAGTGATCTTCATCTAGAGTGGCTTTGGCTTTTTCTAAATTGATTGATACTTTGGTCGTCGCATTCCACGGCGTATCCAATATCCACTCAATATAGTTGCGCACGACCGAGGACTCAGAGGACGCCGGCGGCATCATCTTGAGCTTCTTCATCTCTTGTTCCGCTTTTTTGCGCACATCTTCTGGCAAGTCGGCGTCTGCTAGGCGTAGCTCAAGCTCACCCACATCATCTTCACCATCGAACGCGCCGTCGCTCATATCAGACAGCTCATTCTTGATCGCTTTCATCTTTTCGTTCAAGAAGTACTCGCGCTGGTTGTCTTCCATCTGCTGACGCACAGCGTCTTGGATATCTTGTTCGATATTTTGCTCAGCGCTCTGCTTGACCAGATACTCAGTCAAAGTATTGATATGAGTCTTGATGTCATTGTCTTCTAAGAACGACTGCTTGACCTCCAAATCCATTGAGACGCGAGTTGAGATGAAATATACCAGCTCAAGTAAGTCGTCTATGCGTTTGGCGACGCGAGTCAACTCACGCGCGTTACGTAGGCGCGCATCAGCATAGCTCTCAAACAAGCTAGTGAGGGCTTTGATCGTGTTTTTTTGTTGACTGTCGTCCATAGCGACGTCGATATCAGCACGCTCAAAGCTTGCCATCAATAGCTCACCATGATCTTCTAACGTATCAACGCGGGCGCGGTATTCGCCTTCGATAAGTACCTTTATGCAATTCTCATCACTGTCATGTGGCATGGTGCTAACGATGCGGCAAACCGTACCGTACTGATACAAGTTATCTTGATCAATGTCTTCTGTCAGCGAGTCTTTTTGCGCGACGACTAGGACTTTATTGCCGTACTCGCTCTGTGCTAATTCAACGGCTTTGACCGAGGGCGCGCGGCCGACGAATAGGGCGATTTGCATGTGCGGATACACCACGACATCACGTAGCGCTAATAGCGGCAAGTAATGGTCTGACTTGTTATCCATGATTGTGTCATCAGTCTCTGGCACGACTGCCGAGACATCGATGTCGATGTTGTCTTTATCGATATTATAGTCACTCATATATTCAATCCTCGTTCACTAGACTTGTTCAGTCAAGTTAGTGTTTCATGTTAAATAAATGGTGTCCGCAAGCAAAATTGCAAGGCTTATAGTTCAACAGGCTTAACGACAAGAAATATTGATAAAATGCCCTATCGTATCCTCAACTGACAGTTTCTATGCATAGGCTTTGTAGTCAAAATCAGGTGAACTGACGCCCTTTTAAAAGGCTGATAGTCTCGACCAAAGCGATGGCGGTTCCAGCACTTGGTATGTTTATCGGTTTACTGACAGCCGTGTTTATCGGCTATCGCAGGCCGCGTCAGTAATAGCGTGGTGCCGAACTTTCTTCATTATAGTATTCCGCTACTTACGTTTAGCTGGATTGCAGCGATGGTGTTGTGAAACTTGATGGTGTTTGGCGCACCCTACACATTACTCACTTTAATTCATCATCTCCATCAAAATCCCCA
Organism: Psychrobacter sp. DM4; assembly: GCF_051307035.1. Classification (GTDB taxonomy): domain Bacteria; phylum Pseudomonadota; class Gammaproteobacteria; order Pseudomonadales; family Moraxellaceae; genus Psychrobacter. The sequence goes on along the minus strand of NZ_CP195536.1, from coordinate 2,099,518 downwards.
ATCTCACCACTCAAACCAGCTATAAAAGCATCACTCTGCGCTAGCAATTCATTCAAGCGTGCTTCATTAATCACCTTTGATAATTCCTTAGCGCTAAAGTCTTGTTCTTGACTGTAGTAAAGCATCTCGCGAGCATCATCATTGCCCAATGCTTGTAAGTACATATCAACCGTATCAGCGCTAGACGTTTCTACTTCTAACTCTTTAATAGGATTGGGTTGAAACCACCTCAAGCCGCTAGGCGTAATCAAGCCATCTAATGGCACGTCCCATGACTGGCGCGCAAGCTGTTCTACGACTTGAAAGTCATAGCACCAGCCAATCTTCAACGGTTTCTTGACACCTGAACGATAGCTTTTACCAAGCGTCGTATCATAAAACCCACCACCCATACCCATACGATTGCCATCCAAATCTACTGCCACCAGTGGACAAATAACCACGTCCAAATCTTTTGCCCATAGTAGCTGACGACTGTGATTTTGCTTCATGCCTAAGCTATGAATCCGAGTCGGTACGTTCACCAGTTTTGAATGATAAATCGGTACAAAGCGCAAGCGTTTATCATTGATGCCAAGTGAGCCTACGACGGGCAGGTAAGCTTGATAGTTTAGACGCTGGCACCAATCAAGCAGTGGCTGAGTCGGCAGCTCGCCGAAGCCGTCATAGTAGAGACCAATACGCGCCTTCGCAGGCAAGCGTGATTTTAGCTTAGTTAAATGCAAACTCGCTGACTGAGCCAAATTTCTACGTTCGCCGTTGCTTAACTGGCGACGCTGACGAGTGAAATGTCGTCTAGGTGGATTACGAGTTGTAGGGCAAGATGGAACAGCATCGGTTGGCGATAAGTTACGGTTTAAGTCTGTATTAAGTGGTTCTAAATCGACATTTTTAGACATCGTTATCCTCGCAGACGTTGAGAAATTTGTAATAAGTCATGCTATCATAACGGCACTTTATATCTTATCTACTTTATGTGCAGCACTTGCTGCGCTATTTATCATAAGCAGTTATTCACACACTATAAAAGAGGATTGTTATGTCACAGAATCAAGCCACTCGTACCGAAAAAGACACTATGGGTAATGTCGAAGTTCCAAGCGAGGCTTATTGGGGCGCGCAAACTCAGCGTAGCCGTGAGAACTTCAAAATCGGTGGCGAGACGTTGCCGCGTCCGATGTTAGAGGCGATGGCACTGGTCAAAAAAGCCGCTGCGATTACTAATGCCAGCCTTGAGCGTATTGATAGCGACAAGCGCGACTTGATCGTACAAGCGGCTGATGAAGTTATCAACGGCGGTTTAACGGATCAGTTTCCATTAGTCGTGTGGCAGACGGGTTCTGGCACCCAGTCAAACATGAATATGAACGAAGTGCTTGCTAACCGTGCTAACGAAATCGCAGGTTCTGAGCGCGGCAGCTATCAGCCGATTCACCCGAACGACCATGTCAATCACGCCCAATCGACCAACGACAGCTTCCCAACCGCTATTCGTGTCGCTGCCGCGCGTCAAATCAACAGCTTATTGATTCCAGCGGTAAAAGCACTACGCGATACGCTAGATGCCAAAGCCAAAGAGTTTGATAGTATCGTCAAGATTGGTCGTACGCACTTACAAGACGCGACACCTTTGACGCTAGGTCAAGAATTTAGCGGTTATGTGAGCCAGTTAGATCATGCGTTAACTCGCATTGACAATGCGCTACAAGGTTTATATGAATTGCCATTAGGTGGTACTGCGGTTGGTACGGGTCTAAATGCTCATCCTGATTATGCAGTAAAATCGGCTGAGCAATTATCAACCTTGACAGGCTTGCCATTCGTCACGTCACCAAACAAGTTTGAAGCGCTAGCGGCTCGTGATGCCGAAGTCTTTGCGTCAGGCGCACTCAAAACCTTAGCGGCAAGCTTAAACAAAATCGCTAACGATGTGCGTTGGCTCGCCTCAGGTCCTCGTTGTGGTTTAGGTGAATTGACCATTCCTGAGAATGAGCCAGGCTCGTCCATCATGCCAGGCAAAGTAAACCCAACCCAGTCAGAAGCGATGACCATGGTTGTGGCGCAAGTTATGGGTAATGACGTAACGATTAGCATGGCGGGCGCGTCAGGTAACTTTGAGCTGAACGTGTATAAGCCAGTGATTGCCTTTAACTTGTTGCAATCTATCCAGCTGCTCGGTGATGCCTGCAACAGCTTTAACGACAATTGCGCGGTTGGCATTGAGCCTGTAAAAGACAAAATCGATGACTTCTTGCACAACTCATTAATGCTAGTCACCGCATTGAACCGTCATGTTGGTTATGAAAATGCCGCGAAGATTGCCAAGACCGCATACAAAGAAAACAAAACCTTGAAGCAAGTTGCCGTTGAGCTTGGTCTAATGACCGAAGCGCAGTTCGACGAGTGGGTCACGCCAGCAGATATGGTGCATCCTTCTTAATTTATATGTTTCGTTTTAAGTTAATTTAAAGACCTTGTCATGTTATGTGGCAAGGTCTTTTTATTTTTCAAAAGGATACTTTATTTATATTTAAATATTAGTCTGAATTTGAACGTTACGAGTTGTTTTGTTACGCATTTTACTAAAAATAGTGCTATAGAATTTTGATAAAAATCACAACTTTTATTGAGGCATCGAAATTTTTATCGTGCCACTATTTGGCAACATTGTTTATCGATTCAACACATAGGCTGTTCCCTAGAGATACATTTTTTGTTACTATACTATTGTTTGTATGTGAATTTGTATTTATTAATATTTCTACTCAAAAGAAATAGTTAAAACAGGGATAACTTATGTATAGAAATGTATCGAAGGTAGTACTACTAGGCACTATCTTGACTGCTGTAGGTTGCAATCAAATATCGAATATAGGTAGCAAGAAGATTGAATGTGGTGATCCTGATGCTGTAACTTTGTTAAAAGAAGTATTACAAAAATCGATTGATTCGAATGCTAAGAGTTACGGTGAAGCGTTCGAAACTAGAACATCAGGATCTAATATACGTGCCAGTATTAATGAATTGACCACAGATATTTCTCAAATCCGTACCACGAAAGAAGATCCTCAAAGTACTAAAAACTTCTGCATGGGAACGTTGAAAGTTACTATTCCAGTGAATATGATAGAAAACGCTAACTTTACTCGAGAGTATTACGGCGAACTAGACGTCGAAGAAGATGCTTATCAGCAAGACATAGATCTAGATGCTAACGCTTTAACTTATGCCGCAGAATATTCAGTACAACCGACAGATGATGGCGAAGTTGTTTTTGTAGAAATGCAGAATGGTAGTGATTTGTCTAATTTTATAGCTAATATCGTCGTTGATGCTAATCAAAAAAGCAACGTACAGAAGCAAAAAGCGGTAGAAAACAAATCAATAGCCCAAGCTGCTGTTGACGCCGAAAAAGCTGAAGAGTTTGCAGCTACTGAGGCTAAAAATGCTTTAGCTTCAGTAGCTGCAGAGCAAGCTGCTGTCAAAGCTGAAATGGATTATAAACGCAGCGAGTTTAACGTACTATGGAAATCAGCTTCTACCTCAGCACAACAATCATTAACAGATAATCAGGCACAGTGGGTCAATTATCGGGATGAAACTTGTGTCGATGAAGCAAGAAATGCCGAATCTGTTCGTCAGGAGATTGTCAGAATGGAATGTATCACTAGAATGCTAGGTGAACGCTATTACGAGGTCAAAAGTTATTTCGACAGTTACTAATGATGAATATAACAACTATATTTTCAATGAATAGCTATTAAAATAGCTATTCATTAAAGTTAACGTCTTTTTTTATTCCTTAGAATTATTATTAACAATAGGAATAAGCTTATCATTATAGCTATAAAAACTTTAACATCAAAAAACCAAGGAATTCTAGGTTCAGATCTAGTTGTTGTCTTACTGGCACTGTAGGAGTTACCAGTGCTTGATAGTGTTTCACCAGTACTATTTCCTGCACTTTGAGTGGCATTATTTTGCGCTTGTACTGGGGCAATAACAATCTGATCAACACTTTTCAATAAGTACTGATGAATTTTTTTACCTGCCTTACCATCAGGATCCAGGTCGCTATCAGCTTGATAGTCTTGAATAGCACTACGTGTGCCATCTCCGATAATACCATCTACCTTGCCAACGTCATAACCCAGCAGATTTAGAGCTTCTTGCACCTCTTTAGACTCTTTTCGGCTCAACCCTGGATCATCAGTAGGCCAAGGGGTCACAAAATCAACGCCAAGATTCTTTTCTTCTATAAGTTTGGAGAGATGCGCAATGGCCAAGGCGTAGTTTTCTGATGCATTATAAGCATAAAAAGCATCAAAATTACGACCTACCAAAAAAGCAGGACCTTGTTTACCTGATGGTAAAAATAACCCCGCCTTGTTTAGCGAGTCGGGCAGAGGTGCGCCATCTGTCAAGGTAATCCCTAAATTTCTCCAATGTGAAATAGATAGTTTGTTCTTACGGTCGCCAGATACGTTAATATTTGGTGGCAAAAGTACTTCATAACCCCAGGGCTGTTTAGATTGATACCCACTATTTTTTAGAAAGTTAGCTGTAGAAGCTAAAGCATCTGCTTGACTATTCACCAAGTCTTTTCGCCCGTCGCCATCACCATCTTTTGCTAACTGTAAAAAAGTAGAAGGCATGAATTGGGTTTGTCCAAAAGCGCCTGCCCATGAGCCTTTAAAATCAGTAGGTGAAATATCGCCTTGTTTGAGAATCTTTAGAGCACTAACATATTCACCGCGAAAGTAGCTTTGACGCCGTCCAAAGCACGACAGCGTCGCTAATGAGGTTATAACGTCTTTTTTGCCAAGAGTGATACCGAAATCTGATTCTACGCCCCAAACGCCTAAGACGTGATAACGATTGACACCATATTGCGATTCGATACGCTGTAAGATGTCAGCGTGTTGTTCGCCAGCTTTTATACCATCGATCACCCTCTGTTCATCGACAAGACTAGCCAGATAATCCCATGGCTCTTTTGAGAACTCAGGCTGATAATTTAGCGCTTTTAGAACGCTTGAGTCGCTACTTACGGGACGATATTGGTTAAAGACGCTTTTAATATTTGAAAAAGTTGCAGAATTACCCAGAGTATCTAAACAGGTCTTAAACTCTTCGTTGCCAATAATAGGACTTTCGCTTTGTGCTGCCTGACTGATATTAATTGTTGATAGTATGCTAAGAGGTAAAAACGTATAGATGAGTAGTAGATGGAACGAAGGCATAGCAGCACGCTCAGTAAGTGATGATCTAATCGGATTTTAGTAGAAAGCAAGATATATTTAGTAGTAGCTATTAAATTTTGTACGATCAGAAAACTGGGCTAAAAGCCCAGCCTACGTCAAATACTAAACCCCACCTTTTAAACTTCGAAACCCTAAAACTTATAAAGTAAGCCAAGAGTTGTCGTAGCATCAGTACGCGAGTCAACCATTGGGCTATCGTACTGCTCGTTTGGTAGATAGCTCAAGCTTTGATTAAAGAACCCTGCAAAGCGATCATTGAAGTCGTAATTGGCACTAACGTTAACATACGGATTTAAGCTTGAATTGGACTTGTAAGCGTCAACACCGGTGTCCGCAGATTCTTCATCACTAACGCCGTAATAGTACTCATTGTAGTCATCATCGTTATACTCAAAACCAATGCTTGGATAAACAGTCAGCTTGTTTTTAGTGATGCGCGCCAGATATGTGAGGCGGGCAGTAGTACCGCCGCTACGGTCTAAGACATCAGTGGCAGCCTGAATACGAAAGCCGCCAACAGGCGTACGGCGTAAGTAGCTAAGACCTGCAGCGGCTGATGACTTACGTTTATCTAGACCTTGGAGTGCGCCATTGGCATCATCAGGATCGAACTCGCTGCCTGCCAATTGGGCATAAGCGGCCAGCTGATTGGTGCCATCATTGACGATGTAAGCACCAACTTGAGCGCCGCGTGCATAGTATTTATTGTTGTCGTAGAACACGCCTGGCAAGACACGCACCTGCTCATCATCCAAGTCATAGGCACTATTGGCGTACAACACATTGATACCGACGCTAAGCTCAGCATCTTGATCAGCGGGTAGATTTTTGAATAGGGCCGCGTTAGCAGGGCTGCCAATGCTAAATAAAGTAGCAGCGGCTAGGGCAGTCAATAAAAAACGGTTACGAATAGGAGCGGATTGATTTGACATAGTCGGATCTCATGAGCAGGTAAAAGAAAGTAAGGTGACGCTTTAATTGATAATGTGGATGTAGAGCACTTATTCATTCGCCGCGAGTACTTGCAATATTTGATTGTGTATATCTTGCCACCACCATACAAAACCAATCATGATAATGAACATCGTAAGCCAAGGCAGTAGTTGCCAAATAATACCAGTTTTTATAGGCTTAGGCGAAAGAGGTTTGGCAGCAACTTTGGCTAAGTTATCAGGGTGAGTCGTCGTATTCACAGAGTAACTATGGCTAGGGTTGTTACTAGAATCATGCTCTAAGTTTACAGGGATTTGGCTACCATTATCACTAAAAATATCGTTAAGCGGTTGATGACTGTGATCGATAACTTGAGGAGTGGTTGTTGCCAAATGGTTTTTGTACTCAGCAATAGCTTGTCGTTGAGCGGCTAGACGTTGACGATACGCAAATGCAAAGCCAAGGGCAATAATCCCTCCAGTAATTGCACCGCCAATATGCCCAGCGTTATCAATACCTGGTACCGCAAAGCCGTAAACCAGATTAATACCCATAATCAGTATCAGACTCTTTAGATTAAGCACCATGCCATTGACAGATATCTTAAACAGCGCCGCTATCAATAGTGCTGCGCCAATACCCATAATGCCGCCAGATGCGCCAGCGGATAACCCCGGCTGCGCTGAGCCATCCAAGATGCCTTGCCATGTTACCTGACTATTGAGCAGATTGCCGCCGATAGCGGCGAGCAAAAATAGCGCTAAAAACTTCGCGGAACCAAACATCGGCTCTGCCACTTGCCCAAAAAAATACATGGCAAAACCATTAAATAATAAATGCATCAAACCAATATGCAAAAATGCACTACTAACCAGTCGCCACGGGTCATCTACCATTGTAAGCGGCAAAGCATTAGCACCCCAATAGAGCAGTGCTTCGGTCGAGGGGTTGTTAGCGTCAACGCCTGTGAGCACTTGTACGATAAATAGTCCGATAAAACCGACTAATAATAAGGTGCTAATAGGCGCAGTCTTTAGTAATTGCTGTATGGTCATAAATAGGTATCAGTTAAAAGGTCATGATAAACAGTGCAAGATAAGCCAATCATCAAATCAAAAAAGCTACCAGCGCATCGGTGCAAGATAAGGGCGTCCAGATTTTAGGTGCTCATAAGTACCTTTGACCAAGATATCATCAGTCACTTGGGTGATGTGAGTATGACCACAAAACGCCATACTCACATCACATTCCTTGTAAATAAGCGCCAAAGCGCGGCGTACGCCATCTTCACCATAAGCGCCAAGCCCGTACAAAAACGCGCGTCCGATCATCGTATCTTCACTCTCAGTAATCTTATTCAAATCTCTCATAGGGTTCTCGCTCATGATTACTAAGATAGTAATTGCTGCAAATCCATGACCGAAAACGGATAGTTGAGACGCCGCGTAGGTGTCAATAGCACAGGAATAGTGGTCGCAAATTGCATCATTAATGTGTCATCGAAGTCGGCAATATCAACATCAGAGTAGTCGATAGGCTGCACCGCCAAAAAGCGTATCATCAGTACTTTGGCGTCTTCACATAGATGACAGTGAGACGTACCCAACAACCACCAAGCCTCGCTATTATTTTTATATAAGTGGGGTAGCACTGTCATAATAGAGGTGCGAAGTTCTGCTACTGACGGTTCTATGCCACCAGGTTCATGTTTGCTAGGCTCAAAACCCACTATGTCTGTATTCATATACACACTCTTACTTTAACTATTTAATACTAAGCTTTGAAGCCTCAAAGCCATAGCTTAATGCCACTATTCTATTACTATATGATAAAGAAATCGCAGCAATAATGACAGCGATTGCCCAATTAGGTAAGATAGCTTGCTAGTTTTGATTAGCGCCTCTTTTTTTATTACTTTCAATACTTTTAATTATTTGGATATTAGAGCATGACAAGTTTTGGCAACGTTATCAAAAAAATGCTATTGGCTTTTGTGCTGTTAGTGGTTGCTTTTCATGTATTGGTCGCAGGTTTGCTACTGATATGGAAAACCCAGCCCATTAATAACAGCATGTTCATGCTCACGCATCGCCTGACAGGTGGCGAGGTCACGCAGACTTGGGTGGAGTATGACAACATCGCCAAATCGGCCAAACAAGCGGCTATTGTCAGCGAAGACTCAAAGTTCACGCAGCACAATGGCTTTGATCTCGAAGGTATCGAAGTCGCCATGAAGAAAAATGAAGCCTCTGGCAAAGCGTCCGCAGGCGGCTCAACGATCACCCAGCAGCTTGCCAAAAATCTATTTTTGACATCGCATCGCTCCTACATTCGTAAAGGCGAGGAGGCGATCATTACCGTTATGATAGAAACCATCTGGGACAAGCGGCGAATTTTGGCGGCTTATCTCAATGTCGCTGAGTTCGGTAATGGTATCTACGGTATAGAGGAAGCGGCGCAATATTATTTCGATAAATCTGCTGACAACCTCAACCGCGACGAGTCGGCGCTGCTTATCGGTATGCTGACCAATCCCAAATACTATCAGGACAATAAAGGCGACAAACGCCTGCGTAATAAGCAGCGCATTATCAAAAAACGGATGAAAAATGCAGCTCTGCCGCAAGCTGCCTAACGATGAGTAATAACTAAGGGTAACAATAGAGGACGACACCATGAGCACTGCTGACGCAACGCATCACATAGCATTTGATACTAACCACGATGATAAGCTTATCTCAGATAGCGCTCAGACCAAGATGGCTTTAACTGAAGTAGCTTGGCAGCGCTCCGAAGATGGTAGCTATTCACCAAGTAGTTACATCAATCGCGATTTGTCCCTATTACAGTTTCACTTACGAGTGCTCGCGCAAGCGGCCGATCCGCGTCATCCACTGCTTGAGCGTTTGTTCTTTTTAATTATATTTTCATCGAACATGGACGAGTTCTTTGAGATTCGCGTCGCAGGTATCATGCAAAAGCTCAATCTAGGCAACGTGGTCAATAGCCCTTACGGTATGCGCCCAAGCGAGGTGCTGGGTGAGATATCCGCAGTTGCGCACGATGCTATCGATGAGCAGTACCGCATACTAAACGAAGACATCTTGCCCGCTCTTGCCCTTGAGGACATCCGCTACCTCAAACGCGATGAGCTAAATAGCGAGCAATCAGCATGGATGAAGCGCTACTTTACCGAGCAAGTCTCGCCCGTACTCACGCCGATTAGCATTGATCCGGCGCACCCGTTCCCGCGCCTGGTCAATAAAAGCCTAAACTTTATTGCCACCTTAGAAGGCAAAGACGCTTTTGGTCGCGATATTAATTTGGCTATTGTCCCTGCGCCGCGTAGCTTACCGCGAGTGATTCGTCTGCCTGATGAGCTCACAGGTGGCAAGGAGCATCATGTCATGCTCTCAGCGATTATTCATGAGCACGTCGGCGAGCTGTTTCCGGGGATGAATGTCACCGGTTGTCACCAGTTTAGGCTGACGCGTAACGCTGATTTGGATTTGGCAGACGATGTCGATGATATTGCAAAGGCATTAGAGGGCGAGCTTGAAAACCGCCGTTTTGGGGACAAAGTGCGTTTAGAGGTCACAACCGATTGCCCAACGCCGATTAGTGATTATTTACTCAATGAGTTTGAGCTTCATGACAATCAGCTCTACCGCGTCAATGGTCCTGTGAACTTAACGCGCTTGCTGTTTGATTTTAATATTCCAAAGCTGCGTTATCAGCCCTTTACCCACATTATGCCCAAGCCGTTTCGCCGCGAGGTCGATAAACTCGACAAAGCTACCAGTATGTTCGCCGCTATGCGTAAAGGCGACGTACTAGTGCACCATCCTTTTCATTCGTTCGCGCCTATTGTCAATCTGCTATGGCAAGCCGCTAGTGACCCCAAAGTATTAGCCATCAAGCAAACCCTCTACCGCTCAGGTACCAATTCAGAAATCGTCAAAGCGCTAGCAGCAGCGGCCCGCAATGGCAAAGAGGTCACTGCGGTCATTGAACTGCGTGCGCGCTTTGATGAAGCCTCCAACATCGCCGTCGCCAACTTCTTACAAGAGGCAGGCGCGGTCGTCGTCTATGGCATCGTTGGCTACAAGACCCATGCCAAGCTCATGCTCATCGTCCGCCGTGAAGACGACAAAATTCGCCGCTATATTCATCTAGGAACGGGCAATTATCACGCGGCAAACGCCAAGGTCTATACCGACTATGGTCTATTTAGCGCCGATCCTGATATATCAGAGGATGTGCACAAAATCTTCCAAGAGCTGACTGGCATGGGTAAACCTGCCACTCTCAAAAAGCTTTTGCATGCGCCATTTACGCTACATGACAAGCTCATGGATTTTATCGATGCCGAGATTGCTCATGTACAAGCGGGCAAGCGGGCGCACATTATTATCAAGGTAAATGCTTTAACTGAGCGTCGCCTGATAGACAAGCTCTACGACGCCTCTCAAGCTGGGGTCAAGATTGAGCTGATTTTGCGCTCTATGTGCTGTTTGCGTCCGCAAGTCAAAGGTCTGTCTGAGAACATTACAGTACGCTCTGTCATCGGGCGTTTTTTGGAGCACACGCGCGTATATTACTTTTATAATGACGGCAAAAAGCGTCTGTACTGTGCTAGTGCCGATTGGATGGATCGCAACTTGTTTAACCGTGTTGAGGTAGCCTTTCCAATTGAAGACAAAAAGTTGTTCAAGCAAATATATATAGATGGTTTGCAAAACTATTTACAAGATAACGTACAAGCTTGGACGCTTAACGGCACAGGGCAGTGGCAAAAAGTCAAACGTACAGACGACGAGCCATTACATATCGCTCAAGACCATCTACTAAAGATTATTAATGGTGTGGGCGCGCCCGTGTGACAAAACAGGTACGTACTATAATGTTCCTGAAAGTTACAAACTCGTTGGTCGCATCACATTTATTCACATTTTAATACCGCAGCGTACTGGTATGATAATACTCAAGCTACTTATACTTAACTGTGATTTAGCCTAGCTCTATTTAGGATTATACCAAAGCCTAATATTTTACTAATACTAAACGACAATCATAACAATCTTGGAGCCACATCATGAAAAACGATAAGACAACCTCGGATGTAACAGATGCTGCACAGAATGCTGACGCTGATCAAATAAAAAAGAATCTCGATGATCAACCATCAGATAACCAAGCAAAAAATTTAGAGGACAATCAAGCCCCATTTATTGATGAGTCTGCACGCACTGATCAGTAATAACGGTTGATAAAGTTAGCACTCAAAATCTCTAATATCATGTAGACGTCTTGGGCACTCAATGCTGAGCTATCTACGATGAACATATAATCTGATACTTATGTAACTAATACTAGTATTACTAATATCTATGTAAACAGTACTTATACTAGCGGTGCTCATACAAGGAAAATGCTATGACTGCTCCAACGAATAATGAACATCCTAACAACGAAGAAAGAGTTCCTGTCAGCGATCCTGTAGCGGGAAGCACTACTCACCCAAAAGCTATCAACCCAAAAGACAGCTATGAAGGACGCAAGCACGATCCTAAGATAGACGGTCCAGAACAAGCCTCTCAAGAAACAGATGAGGTCTACTCAGATCCTCGCAAAGAAGAGAATCTACCAGCAGGTGGCAAAAAAATTGCAGATCTAAATGCTCACGACTTGAGTCAAAATAATAATATTTAGATCTTAGGTAAGTATATTTAATAATAACAAGGGATATAACAATGAATACTAACGATCCAGCTTTAAGCAAGACCCGTATAGACAATACCGAGAGAGAAGGCGGCGCTACTATCGTAAATGATGATGCGCATAATTTGGCATCAAACAACCACGACGAAATCGAAGACAATACTAGAGTGAATAAAGGTACTCAGACCTTTAATAATGATGTTGTAGATAGTAAACATGTCAATGATGGTGATAACCCAGCGCGTCAGCCTGATCGCCGTGATCAGCAAGGTAGTACGGCTTTTGATGACAATATCAATGAAGAGACCGTTGGAAGTGAAGCACCCCAAAGTCGTGAAATCACTGATAATAATCGATATGCTACTGTCAACAACGCACAAACCCGTACTTTGACACCTGATGAAGAAGACTAATCGCAGCGGTTCACAAGTACTATCGAAAAAAGGTCTAACAATCGATTTTATTAGGAGTAGGCTATGAGTACACCAAAAAACACGCAAGATGATAATATTGACTACAAGCTAAAAGATGCCAATAACAATAAAGGTATCGTGCCAGATGACGCTTTGCAAAAAGTCAATCCAGCCGCCGCTGAACGCGCGACTGATGACCATGATCCGCACAATATAGCTAAAGATAATGGACAGTATGATAGCAGCGTTACTGAGTCCAAAAAGTGAGACTAGTAGCCTAATTATAGTGCTAGCATGAGTACTAATATCAATCACTTTGAGTAAAACTAAAAAAGCAGTGACTGACAGTCAGTGACTGCTTTTTTGGGTATAAAGATAAAAGACTTATATAGGTATGCCGCTATGAAAACGTAACTCTTTATCCGGAGTGGATATCAGGTCGCTCTCTACGACCTTAAAAAAGGCAACGCGCTCATCGATACACTCGTCAGATAGCGACTGCGCCAGTGCTAAATAATCCTCGAAATGACGGCTCTCAGACTTGAGTAGATAACGATAGTACTTAGCCAAGCGCGGATCGTCTATAACCTCACTCAGCGCCGCAAAACGCTCACAAGAACGCGCTTCGATAAAAGCGCCGATGATAAGGACATCTATCATAGCCGCAGGCTCAAAGGTACGTTTATGCGTTAGCATGCCTTTGGCATAACGCCCCGCACCTAAATGCATCCAATCTTGTCCACGCTCTTTCATAATATTCAATACTTGCTCGTAATGTAGCATCTCTTCACGTATCAACTGAGCCAATTTGCACTGTAGATCATACGCAAACTCATAGCGAAAGATGAGGTTCATTGCCGTACCTGCGGCCTTTTTTTCGCAATTGGCATGATCTTGAATAATTAGTGGTAGATTATTTGTTGCCGCACTGATCCAAGCTTGCGAAGTGCGCATGCCTAAGAACTCATAAACAGCAGTCAGGTCTATACTAGAAGTAGCATTCAGTTGTTTGTTAATATCATCATCTCTGCTCTTTAAAAAGTTTTGGGTTTGTAGCTTATCGCTGATTTTTATTTTATCTGTTTGCTCTGTGTTCATAGTGTTAAGGCTCTCCCTATGGTAATACTTCATTCTTTATCACTAATTGTATCAAGTGCACCGTTATTAGGCAGATTTTAAAGTCAAATTGCATTGAAATGAATGCTTACAGTTTAACTTTACTGCCTAGTCGTTTGATAGGCATATGACATTACGGCTGTCAAAGCCTGATAAGATATAGGGTATCACTATGATACAGTACCAACATTTAGCCAAGAAATAGCATATCCTTGTTTATTTCTTTATTTGATAGTAGGATAATATTTTGCTTTGTAGGCAAGATATCTTACTATCAAATATATATCTAAATCCCTTACTGTTAATCGCTAAGCACCCTACTATAGGGAATCAAAGACGACTGTTTATATAAGCGTTTAATCAATCACTTAACATTTATAATGATTACCAAAATAAAAGGACATCTGTATGAGTCAGCATTCTCAAACCAATCGTATCCAAAAAGGAATTCTTGCTATTGACCAAAAGCTGTATGACTTTATCGAAAATGAAGTCCTACCCAAAGTTGGTGTTGACTCAGACAGCTATTGGTCAGGGTTTGAGAAGGTTATCAAAGAATTCACTCCACGTAACAAAGCGCTACTGGCTACTCGTGAAAAGATGCAAAAGAAGATCGATCAGTGGCATCTAGATAATCCTACCAAAAGCGGCAAGATCGATACTGCAGCTTACAAGCAATTCTTGCAAGAGATTGGATACCTTTTACCAGAAAGTGAAAACTTCAAAGTCAGCACTCAAAACGTCGATGATGAGATTGCACATATTGCAGGACCGCAGTTGGTCGTACCCGTACGTAACGCGCGCTATGCACTAAACGCGACTAACGCGCGCTGGGGCAGCTTGTACGATGCTCTATACGGTACTGACGTCATTAGTGATGACAACGGTCAAGAAGCGACTGGCGGCTACAATCCGACTCGCGGTGCTGCGGTTGTCGCCTACGCCAAAAACTTCTTAGATGAGAGTTTTGCATTAGCATCAGGCTCTTATACAGATGTGACTGGCTTTAGAGTCGTTGACGGTACGCTTGAGATCGCTCAAAGCGAGAGCAGCACTCAACTACAAGATTCCGCTAAATTTGTCGGGTTTATCGGTGATGCTGATAGTCCAACAGGTATCTTGCTTAAGAATAACAATTTACATGCAGAGATTCAGATTGACGCCGCTCATCCAGTAGGCAAAGATGATCCTGCCAATATTAAAGACGTTCTACTAGAGTCAGCGATTACCGCTATCCAAGATTGTGAAGATTCAATCGCTGCCGTAGACGCCGAAGAAAAAGTCGAAGTCTATCGTAACTGGTTAGGCCTGATGAATGGCGATTTGCAAGAGACCTTTGAGAAAGGTGGCAAGACACGCACTCGTAAACAAAATCCAGATCGCGAATACACGACGATAGATGGCGGCAAACTGATTTTGCCAGGTCGCTCGTTACTGCTCATTCGTAACGTCGGTCATCTGATGCAGAATCCAGCTATTTTAGTTGATCTGGGTAATGGTCAAGAGGAGATCTTTGAGGGTCTCATGGATGGCTTGATTACGCCCCTATTGTCTTTAAATGATCTAAAAGGTAAAAGTGAGCTATCAAACTCACGCAAGGGTTCGATGTACATCGTCAAACCGAAGATGCACGGCCCTGATGAAGTCAAGATGGCCAACGACTTGTTCAATGCCTCAGAGGATTTATTGGGTCTTGAGCGCCATACACTCAAAATTGGCATTATGGATGAAGAGCGCCGCATGACGGTCAATCTAAAAGAAGCCATTCGAGAGGCCAAAGAGCGCGTTATCTTTATCAATACCGGTTTCTTGGATCGCACGGGCGATGAGATGCATACCAGTATGAATGCAGGCGCGTTCGTCCCTAAAGGCGATATGAAGTCGCAAGCATGGCAGCCCGCCTACGAGCAGTGGAACGTCGATATCGGCCTTGAAGTTGGCTTGCAAGGTCATGCTCAAATCGGTAAAGGTATGTGGGCAAAACCTGATGAAATGAGAGAGATGATGGAGACCAAGGCGGCTCATCCAAAATCGGGAGCTAGCACGGCTTGGGTACCATCACCAACAGGTGCAACCTTGCACGCTATGCACTATCATCAAGTGAATGTCGCGGACGTGCAAGACGAGCTAAAATCACGTGAGCGTGCCAGCTTAGATGACATCTTGACTATTCCACTCGCCGCCAACACTGATTGGAGCGATGAAGCGATACAAAACGAGCTTGATAACAATGCTCAGGGCATTTTGGGCTACGTGGTACGCTGGGTAAACCAAGGCGTCGGCTGCTCAAAAGTACCCGATATCAATGATGTAGGTCTCATGGAGGATCGTGCAACCTTGCGTATCTCAAGCCAGCACATCGCCAACTGGCTCCATCACAATGTGGTGAGCGAAGAGCAGGTTATGGAGACGATGAAGCGTATGGCAAAAGTCGTTGATGAGCAAAATGCTGATGATAGTGACTATCAGCCTATGGCAAGTGATTTCGACAACTCTTATGCATTCAAAGCGGCATGTGATCTGGTATTCAAAGGTCGCGAGCAGCCTAGTGGCTATACTGAGCCATTGTTGCATCAAGCGCGTCTTGATCTAAAAGCTAATGGCTAATTTGATAGAAATTTTTAGACAACTTTGTAAACTAGCGCCACTTGTCTTATGACAAGCGGCGTTTTTTTATATGCTAAAGCTTTAGCTTCACTGATAAATCAAGTACAGATACTATCGTCAAGCAAGATTAGAAGTACCATGTTATAGCGCAAATTTTATTTCAGCATTTGTAGGCCATGCACACCATAGTCTATAAGGAATTTTTGATATATAGCAAAAACAAATAAGTCAAAAAGATGTTGCAAATTATGTCAAAGTTGTTATGCTTATAGCCGAAGTATGAGTTTGGTAACGAATGTTACGCAATAAATTACCTAAGATAGATTTACACGAGTGTTCAATTTCCAATCCCCGTCGTGTTAGTTTAGGTTTTTTAAAGTAACAATACCTTATCACACTTTTTTCTGACTAATCCCGGTAGCCAGTTACACATTATATCTTTGGGGATTTGTGACGATACCATTATGAGCATCAGCTAATAATAGCGCGCTCATCATTAAAATTGTAAATTGGAGATATCCCGTGAAAAAGTTACTTCTAGCTACAGCAATCGCTGCTCTCTCTGTTTCTGCTGCCAATGCCGCACCACAACTATACGGCACAGCATTTCTTACTGCTGACTATGTTGACGTCGAAGTTGATGGTCAATCAATTGACTTAGATAACCCTGATTTTCGTGGCAATGAAGACAGCAGTACCGTACAAATTAACTCAAATACCTCAAAACTCGGCTTCAAAGGTTCTGAAGCGATGACTGCTAATACTGATGTTGTTTATCAGTTAGAGTATGGCATTAACATTGATGATACTGGCAGTGACAACATCGCTTTTAAAAGCCGTGATACTTACCTCGGTCTGGCGAACAAACAATACGGTGAATTTCGTTTTGGTCGCAACTACTCCGTTATCGATTACGTCAATAACGTAACCGTTAACAAAGGGTACTGGGACAACATTGGTGCTAGCAGCCTAAATGACGATGGTAGCTACAGTGGTGCTTTGAGCCTTACTGATGGTGGTCGTGTCAACAACTCAGCAGTATGGATTGCTCCTACTTATAATGGTCTACCATTAGCACTTGCACTACATTACGGCGCTGATGAAAACGACAGTGGCGATGAAGGTTATGCTGCCTCATTGATGTTTGATCCAGGCGCAGGCTTCACAGCTGGTGTTGCTTATGAGTCAGATATGTCTATCGATGGTGATATCATCCGTGGTACTGCTAGTGTCGATCTAAGTAATTATGTGGCTTACCCTGTAACGGTAGGTGCTTTGTATCAACAAGCTGACTTTGATGGCGGTGATGAAGAAGACGCATTAGTTCTTACTGCTAAGATGGGTCTGACGAACTTTGCTCGCCCAGCTTCTGTTTATCTTCAGTATGACACTGTAGAAAACTTAGGTGGCGTGAATGGCAACGACACAGACCAACTCGTACTAGGCGGCACATACAGCTTTAAAGACAACATGCTTGCTCATGCCTATATCGGTCAGAACTCTGCGGATTTAGATAATTTCGCAATTATTGATAACGATAATGATAATGACGATAATATGGTGGCTGTACGCGGTGATACTGACGTATTCGCTATCGGTGGCGGTCTACAGTACTTGTTCTAGTACTGACCCACGCATAGATATTCTTTGTATAGTAGTTAATATGCCAAAAACTCATCCTTCGGGGTGAGTTTTTTTATGGGTTATTTTAAATAAAGTCTGATTGATGCTCATAATTATCTAAAGTAAGCTAGAAATTTTTTGCAATCTATCTAAAACGATATATGTATCCATTTTAGATAGGCTACCTCACAAGATAGAAAAAAAGTACATAGCCATAAACCGCCGTTACATTATGAGTTGCTTCTCTGTAAATTTTGGTTTTTTCATCTTACAGTAATATAAAGTTGCTAAATTTATGTCTGACAGCGTCTAGTAGCAGGTTACACATCGTATTTTGAGGATTTGTGACGATATTATCGTAGGCACCAGCTAATTTTAGCGTGCTTATTACTGAAATTGTAAAGTGGAGATACCTTACGAAAAAATTACTTTTGGCGACAGCAATCACTGCTTTATTTATATCTACAACTCAAGCGGCACCGACTGTTTACGGTAAAGCGTTCGTCGGAGTGGATTATGTTAATACTGATATTGATGGTTTAGGTGTCGATGTAGGTGAAGACTCAATTCAAGTCAACTCATACTCATCGCGTATTGGTTTTAAAGGCTCTGAAGCAGCCACTGCTAATACTGATGTGATTTATCAACTCGAATATGGTGTCCGTGTCGATGGTACGAATAGAAATTTTCAAAGTCGTGATACTTACTTAGGATTTAATAATGATAAGTACGGTCAGTTTCGTTTTGGTCGGAATACTTCAGTTGTCGATTACGTAAACAATGTTGTAACTTCTGGTAGTGGTTATTGGGATAATCTAGGCGCGAATAACCTTGAGAGTAATGAAAAAGGTTTTAACTTAGCAGATAGTGGTCGTATCAATAATTCAGTAATCTGGAAAGCACCTAAATATAATGACATGCCATTAGATTTAGCACTTATGTACAAGGCTGATGAGTCATTTGATGGCGCTAGTGATGATGGTTTTGCAGCGGCTTTGATGTTTGATGCTGGTACTGGTATTACCGCTGGTGTCGCTTATGATAATGACGTCAATCTAGCTGGTGATCTTATCCGTGGTACGGTTACTGTCGATATGAGCAAGTATGTAGCTTACCCTGTAACCGTAGGCGCACTATATCAAGTCGCTGATTTTGACGCTACTCCTGAAGACGAAAGAGGCTATGTAGTAAGTGCTAAAATGGGCTTAACTAACTTTGCTAAACCAGCCGCTGTTTATGTTCAGTACAATAACACTGATAATCTCTTTGGTTCTGCTAACTCTGATTCGGACCAAATTGTTGTTGGTGGCGAGTACCAGTTTAAAAACAACATGATTGCTCATGCTTATGTTGGTCAAAACTCAGCTGATATTGCTGGTATTGATTATGATTTATTCGCAGCTGGTGGTGGTCTAGAATATAAATTCTAAATCAATACCTTGTATACATAGTATGTAAAAAGACTCATCCTTTGGGGTGAGTCTTTTTATATGAGCAATAAAACTTACTTAATGCTCAAGAATTTGAGTAAGTTTGAGTTTTACCCTATATTTCAGAGCGTATTTTTAGTAAAATCCTTCTTTACCAACGACCGACAGAATACTATGACCAAGTTTATATTTGTGACCGGTGGGGTAGTGTCCTCACTAGGAAAAGGTATTACCGCTGCATCCTTAGCCGCTATATTAGAAGCACGCGGCGTCAGTGTGACGATGACTAAGATGGATCCCTATATCAACGTCGATCCTGGTACGATGAGCCCATTCCAGCATGGTGAGGTGTTCGTCACTGAAGATGGTGCTGAGACCGATTTGGATTTGGGCTATTACGAGCGTTTTTTACGCCACTCAAAGATGAGCAAAAGTAATAACTTCACCAGCGGCCGTATCTACCAAAATGTATTGAACAAAGAGCGCCGTGGTGAGTATCTAGGGGGGACGGTACAGGTTATTCCGCACATTACTGATGAGATCAAAAGTAAAATCCTAGCGAGCGGTGCAGGCTATGATATCGCCATCATTGAGATCGGTGGTACCGTTGGCGATATCGAGTCACTACCCTTTATGGAAGCGGTGCGTCAGATGCAAGTCGAGCTTGGCCGTAACAAGGCTATGCTCATGCACTTAACGTTAGTGCCCTATATTGCAAGTGCTGGCGAAACTAAAACCAAACCGACTCAGCATTCGGTCAAGGAGCTACGCTCTATCGGTCTGCAACCAGATATCCTTATCTGCCGCTCTGATCATCATATCTCACAAGACAATCGCCGCAAGATTGCGCTATTTACCAACGTCGAAGAACGTGCGGTTATCATGTGTGAGGATGCCGATAGTATCTATCAAATTCCTCGTACGCTACATGAGCAAGATCTCGATGATTTGATTTGCGAGCGTTTTGGTTTGGACGTGCCAGAGGCGGATCTAAGTGATTGGGACCGCGTCGTAGAGGCGCAGCTCAATCCTGTATCTACGGTTACTGTCGCTATGGTCGGCAAATATGTTGAGCTGCCTGATGCCTACAAATCAATCAATGAAGCTTTGCTCCATGCGGGTATCACTCACCAAACCAAAGTCGTCATCGACTATATCGACGCCGAACACTTGGAGAGTAATAAAGACTTGTATCTACGCTTAGAAGATGCGGATGCTATCTTAGTACCAGGTGGTTTTGGTGAGCGCGGTACGATGGGCAAAATAAAAGCCATTACTTACGCTCGCGAAAACAAGGTGCCGTATTTTGGGATTTGCTTGGGGATGCAGCTGGCTGTGATCGAATATGCGCGTAATGTACTGGGTATCGATGCTAATTCTTCTGAGTTCGACCGCAAGACGGCAGAACCGATCATCGGTCTGATTACCGAGTGGCTTGATGAGCGCGGCGAGCTACAGATTCGCAGTGATGACTCAGACTTGGGCGGTACGATGCGTTTAGGCGCACAGCAGGCAGAGTTGGTCTCTGGTAGCAAGCTTGCGCAAATATACGGCGCTAATAATATCACGGAGCGTCATCGCCATCGTTATGAGATGAATAACCGTTATATCGAGCCATTAGAGCAATCAGGGATGATGATATCAGGGTACTCTGCCAAGCAGCATTTGGTCGAGTCGGTTGAGATCAGCGCACATCCTTGGTTCATCGCGGTACAGTTCCATCCTGAATTTACCAGCTCGCCACGCGGCGGTCATCCACTGTTTAATAGCTTTGTCAAAGCGGCTAAGAATTACAATGATAAGTAGCCTACACTAACGTATTAAATTTTAATCAATAAAAGACTAATCTACGGATTGGTCTTTTTTTATAAACGTTTGAGATTTAGTCGTCAGCCAATCGCCTCTATTAGCGTATCAAGACCTCATAGGTTTAGAGTAGGACAGGTCTTAATCTATCGGTTACAATAGCTATGAGTAATAACAATAAATAGGAAAACAGTTTATGGATAACGTATTAACAGCGCAATCACATATCGAACTAAAGACTCCCAGCGGTGAGATAATTAATATCGGCAATGATCAGCCTTTTGTACTTTTTGGCGGGATGAATGTCCTTGAGTCAAAACAGATGGCGTTTGAGATCGCTGAACAGTATGTCGAGACATGTGAGCGTCTGGGTATTGGCTACGTGTTCAAAGCCAGCTTCGATAAAGCCAATCGCTCAAGCCTACACTCATACCGAGGGCCTGGACTTGAGAAGGGTATAGACTGGCTAGGGCAAATCAAAGAAAAATTTCAAGTGCCAATTATCACTGATGTGCACGAACCTCATCAAGCTGCACCTGTTGCTAAAGTAGCTGATATTATCCAGTTGCCCGCGTTTTTATCCCGTCAAACTGATCTGGTCGAGTCTATGGCGAAAACAGGCGTCATCATCAATATCAAAAAAGCGCAGTTCCTAGCGCCGCATGAGATGCGTCATATCATGAATAAGTGCTTGGAGGCGGGCAATGATAAGCTTATCTTATGCGAGCGCGGTAGTGCTTTTGGTTATAACAACCTTGTCGTCGATATGCTAGGCTTTGATACCATGAAGCAGATGAATGTGCCTGTATTCTTTGATGTGACGCATAGCTTACAGCAGCCGGGCGCTCGTAGTGATAGCGCAGGCGGTCGCCGTGAGCAGATTACCACGCTGGCACGTGCTGGCATGGCAACGGGGCTGGCAGGGCTGTTTTTGGAGGCGCATCCGAGTCCTGAAACTGCCAAGTGTGATGGTCCCTGTGCACTAAGAACCAGTCAGCTTGAGCCGTTTTTAAGTCAATTAAAACAAATCGATGACTTGGTAAAAGGCTTTGAGGTATTAGATACTCAGTAAGCGATAGGATATCTAAACCAACTATAAAGGATAAGTCATGGCGATTAAGATGGCAAAGGTCAGTATCGAAAATATCAATGATGCTAAGGGGTTAGAGAGCGTGACGACCGCACTACAGAATATCACTGGGGTCACAGCGATTGAACTTGATGCCGAGAGTAGTACCGTGCTCATAGCCTATGAGGATACCGACACTAGCATTCATGCCTTTACAGCCGCGATCAGTATGGTGGACTATGTGACGCAGCCATTCCCAGTTGATGCGCCGCAAAATCCTAATAATTAATAGTTTAGTGCTTATTTACCAAACTCAGTTGATGTTAGCGCTTATATCGCTTAGGGTGTAAGGGTATTAGCTTATCCTAAGATAATAGTAAACCGTCATTGAGTCAAGCAAAAAGGAGCTTAGCATGACACATCAAACTCGAATTATCAAAATAGATGGTATGACCTGCGAGAAATGCGTAGAGAGTGTACACGGCGTAACCACTGAGCTTGAAGGTTTACTCAGTATGACGGTTGAGCTACCCACCAATCAAGCAACGGTCACCTTTGATGACACTATGACCAGCGCAGAAGACATTGCTTCGGTCATTACTGAAGGTGGTTTTGACGCTAGAGTAGCTAACTCGTAATTCTAGAGCACGCCCCTAGAACCAGCTATTACGGCTGGTTTTTTTGATGGTTATTTTTACTTTATATTAGGTTTAGGTCATTTTGTGTTAATAGAGGTTTATTCACTTGCATTGGTATTAATAGCAACCATCTCATTGCTATATTATATTTTTTAGTATAGTAATATATTCCTATAAATAGTATGACGAGTTTTATCTATGACTGATTCTAGTACCGCAACTGATTCTAACTATGAGGCCAGCAATGAGGTTAGCGCCGATATTGAGTCAAACACTCAGCAAGCGCCGCAGCGTGCGCACCTGCAATTGGCGATCGATGGCATGTCGTGCCAAGCCTGTGCGTCTCGAATTGAGAAGGTATTAGATAAAAAGCCATCAATCTATGAGGTCAGCGTCAACTTTGCAAGCGAAACTGCCAATGTCGACTATAACCCTACCGAGACAACGCCCGAAGAAGTCACAGAATGGGTCAACAAGACGGGCTTTGTCGCCAATCTACAAGCAGGTGATGCTCTATTTGCTCAGAATGATGAGGACGCTGCAGGCAGCAGACCATGGCGGCTTATTGGGCTTTGGATCTGTCTTGTACCGTTTTTGGTGGGCATGGTAGGCATGTTGATGGGACAAGGCATGTCGTGGATGCCGCCTGTTTGGATACAGTTTATCTTGGCGACGATCGTCCAGTTCGGTTTCGCACAGCCTTTTTATAGTAGTGCATGGGCATCTGTTAAAGGTGGCCTTGCCAATATGGATGTATTAGTAGTCATCGGCACAGTCACTATTTGGGCATACTCCACTTATCTATGGTTGACGCATGGTGATGGTAGCTTAGCTGGTCTTTTGTCTATCAAAGGTCATGGCTCTGGTGTTTATTTTGAAGCAGGGGTAATGGTTATTGCCTTTGTACGGACGGGTAAATATTTAGAGGAGCGCACCAAAAAGAGAAGTCTAAATAGTATTGATTTATTACTATCGCTCACCCCAGATGAGGTTGAGTTGCAACAAGCTAATGGTGACTTTCACAATGTCGCCCTAACAGACGTGCAAATTGGTGATATTTTGCGCGCGAAACAAGGTAGCCGCGTGGCGACAGATGGCGCTGTCGTTGACGGTAGCGGCTGGTGCGTTGAAGGACATCTAACAGGGGAGTCGGTACCGCTCAAAAAAGAGCGCGGCGATACCTTGCTGGCAGGCGCTCTAGTTGAGAACGGCAGTCTGCTCTATCGCGTCAGCGCAAAGGGTAGCGATACTAAACTTGGCGACATGGTACAAGCGCTTAGCGACGCTCAAGGCTCAAAGGCCAAGCTGGCTCGCCTTGCAGACAGAGTTACCGCTATTTTTGTACCTGTCGTTGTAGCGATTGCGATAGTAACTTTTGTGCTCACGTGGTGGTTCACAGGTAGGGTCGATACAGCACTTATGCATGCGGTGTCCGTATTAGTTATCGCCTGTCCTTGCGCGTTAGGTCTTGCCACGCCCGCTGCTATTATGGCGGGTATGGGCGTGGCAGCGCGTCATGGCGTCTGGTTCAAAGACGCGCAAAGTCTGGAGGCTGCTGGTGACATAGACACGGTCGTACTGGATAAAACAGGCACGTTAACAATAGGCAAACCCGTCATGGTCGATCACGTCATGGTTGACAAATCATTGGCAGTCGATGATGTGTTACAGCTTGCGGCGAGTATTGAGGCTCATGCCAGTCATCCACTGGCGACGGCCCTTATCAATGTGGCTATAGAGCGCAATCTGTCATTATTAGACGTGACTGACGTTAGCGTAATCAAAGGCGCCGGTATTCAGGCCAATATTGCAGGCTTAGGACTAGTAAAAGTAGGGACGGTCGCGTTCGCTGAGTTAAATCTACCTAAGCATATGCCCAAAGTTTGGAGTATCGCCAGTACGGTTGCCGTCAGTATCAATGATGAACCGCTTGGCGCTTTTGCACTAGCTGACGATCTAAAAGACGATACGCCGCAAGCGATTGCTGCCTTACAAGCAGCTGATATTGATGTGGTGCTAATGAGCGGCGACAAGCAGTCTGTGGTTGATCATGTGGCAGGACAACTGGGTATCATCAAAGCGTATGGCGCTATGAGTCCACGTGACAAAGCCAGTCAAATCTCCAAACTCCAAGCGCCAGGTCACAAAGTGGCAATGGCAGGTGATGGCGTCAACGACGCGCCCGCTATGGCAACCGCCGATGCCAGTTTCGCTATGTTTGAGGGTACTGATGTGGCACAGCATAGTGCTTCTGCGCGGTTAATGGGCGAGTCGCTTATGCATATCGATGCAGCACAAAAGATCGCTCAGGCAACGGTTCGTAATATCAAACAGAACTTATTTTTTGCTTTTATTTATAATTGCTTAGGTATTCCCTTGGCCGCTTTTGGATTTTTGAACCCGATGATAGCAGCCGCGGCGATGGCGCTAAGTTCTATATCTGTCTTACTAAATGCCCTACGATTGACCCAATTTAAAACTAAGGTTGAGCTGACCAATACGGTATCGGATGCCAGTGCTAAGGTGAATACTAGCAAGCCATAAGCCATAGACGCTCAACATTTAAAATTATAAAATCTCGCTTAGTTAGTATTCATTGTAGTGCATGAAATTTGCTAATTTAATCGCCCGTTATGGTTTCCAAGATGGGCGATGTTTGGCAGAATTTATGCTATGATGCCAAGCATTATTACCGATTTTATCCATATCTATAGCTCGTTTTTCTTGACCCTTTTTTATCCAACAAACTTGGCATGACCAAAGGAATGATTAGACATTATGTACGCTGAAGAAACCACTAACGACATTGCTATCAAAGACATCCGTGCTCGTGAAATTTTGGACTCACGAGGTAACCCAACGATTGAAGCTGATGTAATCTTAGCTGATGGAACTATTGGCCGTGCAGCTGCGCCAAGTGGCGCCTCAACGGGTTCGCGTGAAGCGCTAGAGCTACGTGATGGCGACAAAGATCGTTATATGGGTCGCGGCGTCAAAAAAGCAGTTGCCAACGTTAACAGTCAAATTCGTAGCGCCTTGATGGACAAAGATGTGACCGAGCAGCAAGCCATAGATGACGCAATGATTGCACTTGATGGCACTGAAAATAAAGACAATTTGGGCGCAAACGCTATGCTGGCAGTGTCACTCGCTGTTGCTAAAGCTGCCGCAAAATCTCAAAGTTTGCCCTTGCATCAGTATATCGCAAACCTGCGTAATCAGACGTCACTGACGATGCCAGTTCCGATGATGAACATCATCAACGGCGGCGAGCACGCTGATAACACGGTTGATATCCAAGAGTTTATGATTGAGCCTGTTGGCTTTACTAGTTTCTCAGAAGCATTGCGCGCAGGTACAGAGATCTTTCATAGCCTAAAATCAGTACTTAGATCACAAGGCCTAAACACTGCTGTCGGTGATGAAGGCGGTTTTGCTCCTGATCTGCGTAGTAACGAAGAGGCCATTACCGTTATCATGCAGGCAATTGAACAAGTGGGTTACACGGCTGGCAAGGACATCTATCTTGCTCTTGATTGCGCCGCTACTGAATTCTACAAAGACGGTCAATATGTATTGGCAGGTGAGGGCAATAAGTCTTTTGACAGTCAAGGATTTTCTGATTACCTCGTTGGTCTTACGCGTCAGTATCCGATTATTTCTATCGAGGACGGTCTTGATGAGTCTGATTGGGAGGGCTGGAAATATCTAACCGAACAAATCGGTGACAAAGTCCAACTGGTCGGTGATGACCTATTTGTCACCAATCCTGCCATCTTGCAAGAAGGCATCGACAAGCATATTGCCAATGCTATTTTGATTAAGTTTAATCAGATTGGTACCTTATCAGAGACGCTCGATGCGATTTATCTAGCGAAGAAAAACGGCTATGCCACGATCATCTCGCATCGCTCAGGTGAGACTGAAGATAGTACGATTGCAGATTTAGCAGTGGGTACTGCTGCCGGTCAAATCAAGACCGGCTCACTTTGTCGCTCAGATCGTGTTGCCAAATACAACCAGCTACTGCGTATTGAGCAGCAAATTCGTGCCAGTTATCGCGGCGCTGATGAATTCATTGGCTTACGTGGTTAGCTCTCTTGATAGCACCGAGCAGTATGCGACTTGTCAATAAGTTCACATACTGCTCATCTCTACTTCTACTCCCATTCAATTCTTTTAGTGCTCATATTATGAAATACTTCAGCCAGTTTATATTACTAGCTTTTGCAGTCGCAGTATTGATGGGTCTACAGTATCAATATTGGCTGGGTGAAAATGGTCGTTTTGAACACAATAAGCTGCGAGCTGAGATTAGCAATCAGCAGCAGCTTAATGATAATCAGGTTGCGGCCAATAATTTGCTACGAACAGACGTGAGCGATCTAAAAAACGGCCTAGAAGCGGTAGAGGAACATGCACGTTTAGATTTGGGTTTGATTAAACCTAATGAGACCTTTGTACAGGTATCTACAGCACCAACGACGCATAGCCGTTATTAATTCACAGTATCTATAGCCCATTAGCTATTCACTCGAATCTCTATCATGAATAAAACCCCTCAAGTACATGCCATGATCGTCGCCGCTGGTCGCGGTAGTCGCTTTGGTGCATCCGTACCCAAACAATATATCGTTATCGACGGTCAAACACTACTACAGCATAGCATTGCGCGGCTATCAAAGAGCGATGAGATCGCAGAATGTTTGCTTGTGATCGCATCAGATGATGATACTGCAAAGGGTCTGAGTTTTGATTTACCGACTTGGTTTACAGTAGGAGGCTCTGAGCGCTGGCAATCAGTTAGCGCGGGGGTAGAAGCTATCATCAGTAAAGGTGCCCGCGATGATGATCTTATCCTGATTCATGACGCAGCGCGTCCTACGGTACCGCTTGTAGATATAAATAAAGTCATCGAAACTGCCAAGACTGAATTATATGGTGCTATTTTAGCTACGCCGGTGGCAGATACTCTAAAACAAGCCCAACCTCAAGATCAGGGTAATCATAAAGAATCAACCCATTATATTGCGCGCACTATTGATCGTGAAAACATTTGGCAAGCGCAGACTCCGCAAGTATTCCGAGTCAGTGAGCTAAAAAATGTATTGGATTATATCTCTCATCACAATCTTAGTATCACTGACGAAGCAAGCGCTTTTGAGCATTTGGATCTGCCCATTTGTCTCGTTGCAGGTAGCCGCCAAAACATCAAACTTACCTTTGCAGATGATGCTTTACTTGTATCGTCCATCATAAAATTACAAAAAATTTCTGAACTCTAATGACAAATGTCACGCTCTTGTCATCCAACGCACTCTACTATACTTAGTATTTATCAAGTGCACTCTCAATTGTATTGTTAATTATATCTATAAACGCTATATAAAAATTAAGTTTTGCTTTATTGACTAAAGTGGCCTATGATGTAACCAACTTAATACAATAAATATAAAGTACGTTAAATCAATAATTTAGAAGCAACTTTAATCGTTATTGTTTTACAAAATTAATAATAAGGAGAGGCTGATTGTCACCTGTGATTGATATGACAACTTCAGATACCAAAGATCTTTATCGGCTCGTATATATCAGTCGCATTACAACTGCTGGGCTTGTAGGCGCTAGCACACTTAATGATATCGCAAAGGTAGCAACAGAGAATAACGATGCTGACGACATAACAGGCATTCTTTGTTACGGTAATGGATATTTTTTTCAGTGTGTTGAAGGTCGAGAGCAAGACCTAACGAACTTAAAAAACCGCTTATTATTAGATGATCGTCATCGAGACTTGAAAATATTGGATTTTTCTGAGACTGTTGAGCGTCATTTCATGGGATGGTCTCTACGTTCTATTGTACTTGAACGCTGTATGGTCAAAGATCTTAGAATCAAAGCCCTGATGCCTTTTAAGCCTTATGATTGGAACTGTGATGAGCACCTTCAGTTTTTAGAGGTATTACATAACCTTTATGATGATCAAGGTAAAAAGGGCGGTATAGATACTCAGCCTGTCAAATATAGTGCCTTAGGCGTGACTTTGAGCAAAGTTGTTGGAGAGCATCAAGCTTTCTTTTTGATTCAGTCGGTATTGGCCATACTGGTTATTATGACTATACCTTGGCTATTAATGGCTGATAAATTCTAGGAAAATTTAAATAATAATGCTGACATTTATTGTCAGCTTTTTTAGGTGAAAAATCTGAAGTGAGCCAAAACAAAAAAACCTTTAAATTCTAATATGAATTTAAAGGTTTGAAAACTCTACGAGCTTTTATGTATGGCGTCCCCAGGGGGATTCGAACCCCCGTTACCGCCGTGAAAGGGCGGTGTCCTAGGCCTCTAGACGATGGGGACTAGGTACTACACCTTCAGCTGCTTTCACCATTTACGCTGAAGTGGTGCACATTCTAATAGCGTCTATGCTTACTGTCAAGCTTTTTTCGACGTTTTTTTAGCATCAAGTATCTTTTTTTGAGCGCGCGCCGTGGATGAAGGTTTTTGCGTTTGAGATGATAGCGAATCCATAGCGAAGTAATAGCACTAATTGTCAAGGCTAGTATCATATAGCCGATGATAGTACCCCATATCATGTAGTGTGGTTCCATAACGAAGTCCCTCTCGATAAGCTTGACGTCATTAACCATCAAGACTAGATGAGTGACTTAAATCATCTCTAGGATATTTTATAATCAGGATATTTTGTAATCTTAGTGATCAAAAATAGCGACCTGCTTATCAGCTGAATTCGAGATGGTAAAGTCATCAGTACATACTAAAGGTTTTATCAAAATTGATTATGGTCAAAAGGTTTTTAAGCTTTGAACCACAAATTAACTTTAGTCTTTGACTTATTAGTATCCATTAACATTGGCTGATAAACCAGTGCTCGTAAACTAAAATTACATGTTAATTATACTTGGTTGGCACTATCGTCTGAATCGGCGTTTGCATGTTCTGCGTGCAATGCATTTGGCAGCATAGGATAATGATTGAGAATATGACAGAACAGCTCAGCAGTCTTTTGCGTATCGTAGAGCGCTGAATGAGCATCGTTGCCATCAAAGTCAAGACCCGCCGCCTTACAAGCGCGCGCAAGCACTGTTTGACCAAAAGCGACTGCTGCGAGAGTCACCGTATCAAACACTGAGAACTGATGAAAAGGGTTGTTGTTTTTGCTATTGGTGCGTAGTACCGCAGCATTCAAAAAGTTTAAGTCAAAATGAGCATTATGACCAATGAGCACGCATTGGCGGCAATCTTCTGCTTTACGTACTTCTTTTAGACCTTTAAAGATACGTCGTAGCGCTGTTTTTTCGTCCTCAGCGATCGCTTTACGCATTGGGTTGTTTGGGTCAATACCTGTGAATTCTAAAGCACTCGGCTCTAGATTTGCTCCTGCAAAGGGTTCAATATGAGCATTCAATGCCTCCCCTGGATAAAACACGCCGTCTTTATTCAATAAGATAGGGATACAAGCTATCTCTAATAGTGCGTCGGTCTGCGCGTTGAACCCTGCGGTCTCAACATCAACGACGACGGGTAAAAACTTACGAAAGCGTTCTTTTAAAGTCATTGGTGATAAGGATTCTGTTGCTTCGCCGTCAGCTATCTCAGTGCTCGCTGCATCATTTTTGTCTTTAGTCTCACTAGCGTCCATCGTAGAAGCCTTTGTATTATTATCAAAAGAGCTATTATTTTGAGTGGTCATATCAGGTTACGTCACTTTTTATAAAGTATAGATAAATTAAGGCTTTACTATTTTAGCGACCAAGGAAGAGTCTCACCTGCCATAAGCGGCGTGAGTGACGAGCCATCAAAGTAAGGATAATCAGTGGGCACCTGCATTGGTGTTTTGATCATAGTAATGGTGTTCTCATTGACTGGTAATCCATAGAATTGTGGCCCGAAACGACTGGCAAAACCTTCTAACTTGTCTATCTTACCTACGCTATCAAAAGCCGTAGCGTATAGGGGCATAGCAATGGCTGCGCTATAGCAACCTGCACAGCCACAAGCATTCTCTTTTTTATCCGTAGCGTGCGGCGCTGAGTCTGTACCCAAAAAGAATTTTGGGTTGCCACTGGTGGCCACATCGAGCAGCACTTTTTGATGCTGTTCACGCTTTAGGATAGGCAAACAATAAAAATGTGGCTTGATGCCACCAAGCAGTAGATGATTACGATTGAACATCAAGTGCTGCGGCGTAATCGTCGCTGCAATGTGATTGCCTTGCGACAAAACGAAGTCAGCGGCATCGCTAGTCGTGATGTGCTCTAGTACAATCTTAAGCGTTGGAAATTTAATGATGACTTGAGCTAGTACGTCGTCCAAAAAGCGCTTTTCTCGATCAAAGATATCGACATGATCATCAGTCACTTCACCATGCAAAAGTAGCGGCAAGTCATACTTTTCGAGTGCTTCAAAGACATCCAAGCAGCCATTAATATCTGTAACGCCGTCAGCTGAGTTAGTAGTCGCACCAGCAGGATAGAGCTTCACAGCCTCGACGATACCTGATTTTGCAGCATCTTCGATGTCTTGTACGGTGGTATTATCGGTCAAATACAGCGTCATACGAGGATCAAAGCTGACTTTGCGCTCAGCACTTAACTCACTATCTTGCAAATGCTGCAAAATGCGCGTGCGATAGGCATGAGCTTGCTCAAAGGTTTTGACTGGAGGGACTAGGTTTGGCATACAGATGACGCGGTTGAAGCTTGCCGCTGCATGAGCGACAGTGGTCGCTAGCGCTTGGTTGTCTCGCAAGTGAATATGCCAATCATCTGGCTGCAAAAGGGTAATCTCTGTCATCGAATCAGTAGTCGGGTTCATAGCACTCTATAATAAAATACGAAAATTAAAGTAAGTAGGGGCTGATAGTGTCGCAGTGCTGTCATAGTAACAGATTTGCTAGCATGACTAAATATACACACTGGCATCTGTACATAATTCGTTGCGTATTTGAGGCAAAACCGCCAAAATTAAGCTCTAATGAGAGCTAAAAAGCAGCTTAGCACAGTGTTACTTTTGCCCGTAGCAATTATGATGTACACTGAGCGTCTTATTGACTGATCAATCCCTGATATTATTTCTTACTCTCAATTCTTTTTATTCTCAATCCATTGTAATAGGAGTTATTTATGGCTCAGCTCGATCCCAAAAATATTAATAAGATTGTACTCGCTTATTCTGGTGGCCTTGATACCTCAATCATCGCCAAATGGCTACAAGAAACCTATGATGCTGAAGTCATTACCTTTACCGCTGACATCGGCCAAGGTGAAGAGGTTGAGCCTGCACGCGCCAAAGCGCAAGCAATGGGCATCAAACATATTCATATCGAAGATTTGCGCGAAGAGTTCGCTCGCGATTATGTGTTTCCTATGTTCCGTGCCAATGCTATCTACGAAGGGGAGTACTTATTAGGTACTTCTATCGCACGTCCACTAATCGCCAAGCGCTTGGTTGAGATTGCAAAAGAACACAACGCCGATGCGATAAGCCATGGCGCAACGGGTAAAGGTAATGACCAAGTACGCTTCGAGCTCGGTGCGGTTGCGCTGTCACCAGATGTGGTAACGATTGCGCCTTGGCGTGAGTGGGATTTATCGAGCCGTGAAAGCTTGATGAAATATGCTGAAGAACATGATATCGCCATCGATTATGCAGGCAACAAGACCAAGTCTCCTTATTCGATGGATGCCAACCTGCTACACATCTCCTATGAAGGCGGTATTCTAGAAGACCCGTATGCCGAGGCAGAAGACGATATGTGGCGCTGGTCAGTGAGTCCAGAACAAGCTCCAGATAAAGCGCAGTACATGGATTTAGAATACAAAAAAGGTGATATCGTTGCCATTGACGGCGAAACCCTCAAGCCTTATGAGATTATGATTAAGCTTAATGAGATTGGTGGTCAGCACGGTATTGGACGCTTAGATATCGTCGAAAACCGTTACGTTGGCATGAAGTCACGTGGTTGTTACGAGACGCCAGCGGGCACGATCATGCTAAAAGCACATCGCGGCATTGAATCGTTGACACTAGATCGAGAGGCTGCGCATCTAAAAGATGAGCTAATGCCGCGCTACGCTAAGATTATCTATAACGGTTATTGGTTCAGTCCTGAGCGCATGATGCTTCAAGCGATGATCGATAAATCACAAGAATACGTCAACGGTACGGTACGTGTGAAGCTATACAAAGGCAGCGTAAGCGTTGTCGGTCGTAAGTCAGATGATTCGTTATTCGATGAAAAAATCGCGACTTTTGAAGATGATGCGGGTGCCTATGATCAAAAAGACGCCGAAGGCTTTATCCGCCTAAATGGTCTGCGTTTGGCTATTGAGGCGAGCCGTGGTCGCGACTTATCAAAATAAGATAAATATGTAGAATTACCATAGATAAAAAAGAGGCGCTACTTCTGTAGCGCCTCTTTTTGCGTTTTAACAACAAATCATTATACGTGTACAGTGGACTTAATGATCAGCGTCTTTATTAACTTCTACGATAGCCACTTCTTGTTGTATGACGTTAGCTTTATTTTTTATTGTAACTGCTTTAGAGGTACTCGTATTTAGCGCAGATTGCTTTGCCTGATATTTAATCATGGCTAGAGCGCCAAGGATAGCAATGACTAAAAGGGTAATCCAAATAACGGGGTTTTTCCAAAGTGGGTATGGTTTATCGAATCGAGTAGACTTCTCTTTAGTCGTGGCAGTTGCACCACCCTCATGACCACCTAGCAATGCCAAGCTCACAAACGGCGGCGTAGGGGCACTTATAGGCTCCGATGTGATACGTAAACGGTTGCGACTCAAATAAATATCAGAGATTTTTGCCAGTTGCAATAACCAGCGCTGGTGCGGTAGCGCAATGGCGGGCATAGGCTCAAACATAAGCATGTCATCATGCTGATCACGCTGAGTGTTTTCAGCTGAGCGCCCAATGGCTTTGAGATAATTGGAGGTCGCTTGCTGCATATCTTGTACTGGCGTTATCTGAGTACTATCAAAACCTGATATTTGATACCAATAGGTATTGAACGGTGGTATCGATCGCAAGTTTCCGCTCGCCTTGCTAACCTGCGAATTTAATAGTGTCGAATCTACTGGTACGCTGTTTTTATTGTTTTCAGTATTGTCTATTTGATTAAAACGCGCCGCTGTCAAAAACTGAGGCTGCAACGCAAACCATTTATCTAGCTCCTCGCTATCCAATTGACTGTATTCTGTTAAGATAGCCAGTTCGCGTACAACGAGGGCGCAAAGTGAAGTCAATAAAGTATTGACCTTTATGTTCGTGCTATCAATTTGAGTAGCGATAGTTGTACAAGCTTTTTCGATAGTTGCATTATCCAAAAAGATAGCGTCAGCGATATCATGACGATGATAGAGTGTCGCTTTGATTGTTTCAAAGTTCATAGAGTTATATTGACGAAGCTCTTTAATTGCACTGCGTCCAAACAGTTTTTTATTAACGGCCTGACCATTATGACGCTGATGATAGGCGAGCAAAGCGCTGACAATAGCTTGTAAGCTTGCTGTAGTAGCGAGGCGTGCCTGTGATAAAGATAACGCCGCTGTGTCAGCTAGTAAGGGGACTATGGGCTGAGTATCTTGATATAGAAAATCATACATCGACACGCTGGTCGGTGAAATAGTCGTCATAATCTGCTAGCATCAAAAATGTACAACCATATTACGGTGCTAGAGAGCCTGATACAATCCCTTGGCATAGATTTTGTTGCCTATCACTCACTTTAGTAGTTGACTCACTACACTATACCTAAGCGATACCTTTACCCTATTGGATCATAACGATGACTAACAAAAGAGTTACGAGCCTTTTAATCACTATAAGAACGCAGACGTTAGCCTTGTATAGTAATGACGCTATTATCAAGCAGTATGCGATTTCTACTGGCAAGAACGGGATAGGTAGCCGACAAGACAGCGGTTGTACCCCGCTTGGTCAGCACATCATCGCTCAAAAAATAGGCGGTAATGAGCCTAGTCACGCGGTATTCATCGGTCGTGTACCAACGGGCGAAATTTATAACGCAAGTCTTGGCGCTCAGTTTCCCAAACGTGATTGGATACTCAGCCGTATTTTATGGCTAAGTGGTCTTGAGGAAGGTATTAACAAAGGATGCAATGATCAAGGCGGCTGCGATACTTTCGATCGTTATATCTACATTCATGGAACACCTGATAGCGAGCCTATGGGAGCGCCTTATTCTCACGGCTGTATTCGAATGCGTAACGATGAGATCATCGAGCTATTTGAGCTAGTACAAGAGGGTACACCAGTAACGATCGTAGAAAGTTAACAATGTTAAATAAAAATAAAGAGACAGCTCATAGATATAGAGCTGTCTCTTTTAGGATTGAATAAATTTACCAAAACGTCGCTTGGTTTCGAACCTTAGATAGACGCTTGTCACAACGTTTATTATCTTTGACTAGTTTGGCGGCGAACCAGCCAGCACCATACAGCGCTTGACTATCTATCGCTGATTTGTCCTGATAGCGCTGTTGATACTGACGGTGATTGCGATACCGTCCTGATGCTTTTTGCGCTTTTATCAGATGCTTTAGCCAGCGCTTACTTTTCTTTTTTGAATACAAAGACGCTGCAAATTCGCTTATGTAAAGTAGATCTTTTATACGGCGACGTACCCTATGTAGTGTCTCATCCTCAGTAGTGTCCAATCTTGGGTCCTGCTCTACTTTTAGTAACTTAGTGTGATACTTATAGAGGGTTTTTGGTAGTTTATCAATTGCAGGTTTATTTGCTCTTGATTCGATACTAGCATCACTCATCGTAAACTCAATCAGCTCAAGCAAAGTCAGCTGGAAGTCATTGGCGCGCACCGTATCGATAGGGGTTATCTTGATCTTATTGGTTTCTGTCTCCCAGTCCACCTGTGGAGCACCTTGCGCGACCAGCTCAGGCTCTATATGAGAGGTCAACTGCGTTAAATCGTGATAATCCCCAAGCAGATTTTGCGTCTGCTTAAGGATGGGTAGCCATTCAGGATTGATGTATTCTGAGTATTTTTTAAATGCTTTTAGGACTGCGCGCAAACGACGAATGCCAATACGTAGTTGTAAAACATGCTCATCATCCATGCTACCTGCTACGATAGCGCTACTGCTGGGCAATATTTGTAGCAGGCAGTTGTGAACTGCGGCGCGTACAAACGCAGGCATACTAGTACTCTTGTCAATATTAAAATGTCTAAAATTAGCTTTAGCTGCTGGGCTATGTGCTTGTCCTGTTAACAGTAACC
The DNA here is from genome assembly GCF_051307035.1 of Psychrobacter sp. DM4. GTDB lineage: Bacteria > Pseudomonadota > Gammaproteobacteria > Pseudomonadales > Moraxellaceae > Psychrobacter. Next base: position 2,063,598 of record NZ_CP195536.1, on the reverse strand, counting down.
CGCCACGCTCTGCTTTGGTTACCGTCGATAAGCACAGCTTGTGACGTTTGCACCATGTTTTGGTTGTCGCAAACAAAAACGCTAACTCTCCTGATAGTAGCTCAAACTCAATCTCTTGAATAGGACAGCGATTTTTGCTGCCACTAATAATCTCACCACTATCATAAGCAAGCTCGATAATATTCTTGTTATCAGTATGATCATTATCTGTAGCTTCTAGCAGACGCGTCGTACGCATCACATCAGTGACGTACTGACCAATCAGTTTTTTGCTTAGTTTTTTGAGATCAAAGTTGGCTAACAAAGGCTCAATCGATGTGCCTTGATACAAGGTCAAATCTGGCAATAGAGCGTCTGCCGCTAGCATAAGCTGAACTTGCTCTTTAGCCAATGGCGCATTATGCTCTACTCGCGCTGCAATGCCATCGCCACCTGCCTTGATGGTTTGAACCCAGCTTTCACCTTCACGTCGAATACGTAGACCAATACCTGCCTTGGCTAATATTTGCTCGGGCGTGTCAAAGTAATAGGCGGCTAGAGGTGTTTTTTTTGAGGACTGAACCTCGGTTTGATGTACCAGACCTTTTAGGCGTGATTGCGGTATCAAAAATTTCAATTCTATCTCTTGCATTCTCTTATTCCATACAGCTTATGTTGTCGCCATCGTATGAGAGCTACTAGACGATGACAAGTAAAATTTTGACATTAATTCGCTTGTGCTATAAGGGTATACTTCTGAGCAATATTCGTTATAATTTATTCAATTCATTCAACAAAAGTAATCTTATAATGATTTATGTCCCTCTAGAAGAATCTACAGATAGTAAAGATCTTACGAAGACCTCTCTTACAATAAAAGTATTTAAAGCAAAACACGTTTATAGTTTATTGCTATTAGGATCATTTGCGCTGATAAGCGGTTGCGACTCATCGTCTGAATATGAGAGTGGCGCACAGATGGAGTCTATTCAGTCGACTGAGCAGGCCGCCGAACCCCAAACGTTAGACAATAGCTCATCTAACGTGTTGGAGGTTGATAATTTATCGAATACTAGTGAGCAGACATTAGGCAGTCAAACCGCAGACATTCAGATCGCAGGCAAGAAGCTTTTGGTCACCGCTAGTGCCAACTTCAAGGTGAAAGACGTAATCAAAAGTAGCAATGCGATTGAGAGTCTGACGCGCCAGCAGGGCGGTTATGTGGCACTTAGCGATATTAGTAATAACCCGCAGGACAGTCGTAGCTTTGTGCAAGGCGATAAAAACATTACTATAACGACTTACTATCGTCAGGCAGAGATGATCGTTCGCGTACCTCGCGTGAATGTCACCACATTCTTGGATCAAGTTCAGCAGCAAGTGGTCTTTTTAAACGAGCATCAGTTTAGCGCGCAAGACGTTACTCTAGATATCTATCGTGAGCAGCTGGCAGGTCAGCTCAATAACGATATGGCGCAGGAGCTGGGTCAACAGCGTCTTAATAGCGATGATGACAAGGATCAAAGTAGCAATGTAGATGCTATCACCGCGACCTATGCAGCTCGGCGTCAGCAAGAGCTTGCGCAGCTTGAGCGCATGGACATTGAAGATAAAGTCAAATACAGTACTATCAATCTGACCTTTGCACAGCCTGATATTAGTTATAATGAAATAACCCAAAACCTAGAGGTGCTCGTAGATGCTGAGCAACCAAGCTTTGGTGAGCAAGTACAGCAAGCCTTTAAAGAGGGCTGGGAGATGCTGCGAGCTGTCGCCCTAGGTATTATTCAGCTATGGTGGCTAGTGGTTCTCGCTAGTGTCTTTTATCTTATCTATAGGCTTATCAAAGCGCTATACCGCAAGATTTTTGGACACAGACCCATTGTGAGCGCTACCAAACGCAAAGAATGGTTTGAAGAGGAAAATAAAGATATCATTATGAATAAGAACGAGCCTAAAAATCGTAACGATAAAGACGACAAGCTTATATAGTTTTGCTAGACGTAGCATTTGCAAAAAGCACTTCATGAAAAGCTTTTGTTAGTGCCAAATTATTTAGCCCACAAAAAAAGCCGCCCTACATATAATGTAGGGCGGCTTTTTATTTTAGACATTTAGCTTAGTATTTGGAGTTCTATTTGTTGAGACTCCATGTCTAAGACTTAGCGTCTAGAGTTTAGAGTCTAGCCGAACTGGTTCATAGTGTTTTTGCCACCACCAGCTTTTAGAGCATTGTCACCTGAGAAGATCTCTTTATGATCATCACCAAGATCAGATCCTGCCATTGCTTGGTGCTTAACACATGAGATGCCTTCGCGGATCTCTTTACGTTGTACGCCAGCTGCATAAGCAAGCATGCCTTCTTCACCGAAGTAGCCTTTAGCTAATTCATGCACGCTAAGCGCTGTGGTGTGATAAGTTGGCAAGGTGATTAGATGATGGAAGACACCCGCTTCACGTGACGCGTCTTTTTGGAAGTTCTTAGCCGCTTCATCTGCTGCTTTATCAAGATCAGTACCATCATAATCAGCACTCATCAAGTCATCTTTATTATAGCTTGAGATGTCTTTGCCTTCGGTTTCCCACTGAGCGATAACTTGCTTACGGAAGTTGAGCGTCCAGTTGAACGATGGGCTGTTATTATAAACAAGCTTCGCTTTTGGCTCTTCTTCTTTAATACGATCAACCATCATTTTGATGTGTTCAACGTTTGGTGTTGGCGTCTCTATCCACAATAGATCAGCACCGTTTTGTAAAGCAGTCACACAATCAAGGACAACACGGTCAATGTTAGTGTCTTCACGGAACTGATATAAACCGTTCGCTAGACGAACAGGGCGTACTAGTTTGCCGTTATGCTTGAGTAAGCTATCGTTTTCTTTAGCATTCTCTAGCGTCACTTCTTCCATCTCGATGAAGTCGATGTATTTAGAAGCTAGATCGCCTGGCTCATCTGATACTGGAATTTTTTGCGTCAGTGATGCGCCTTCAGAATCGGTACGAGCAACGATGATACCGTTTTCGACACCCAATTCTAAAAATGCATAGCGAATAGCGTTTAGCTTAGAGATGAAGTCTTCGTGCGGTACGGTTACTTTACCCGCTTGGTGACCACATTGCTTGGCGTCAGATACTTGGTTTTCGATCTGAATAGCACAAGCACCCGCTTCAATCATTTGCTTAGTGAGCAAGTAAGTCGCTTCTTCATTACCGAAACCTGCATCGATATCAGCAATGATTGGCACAACGTGAGAGTCAAAGTTAGCAATCTTCTCTTCGATAGCTTTAGTGTCTTGACCCGCTTCTTCAGCAGCATTTAGCTCACGGAAGTAATCGTTCAATACTTTAGCGTCTGCTTGGCGAAGGAACGTGTAGATCTCTTCGATAAGCTTAGGTACTGAAGTTTTTTCGTGCATAGATTGGTCAGGTAGAGGACCAAACTCAGAACGAAGGGCTGCTACCATCCAACCTGATAGGTAGATGTAAGTTTTTGAGGTTGTACCAAAATACTTTTTCTTAGCATACATAGTTTGTTGAGCGACAAAACCATGCCATGCGCCTAGAGACTGCGTGTACTGAGACGTATCGTTGTCGTAGTCTTCCATGTCCTGACGCATAATGTCAGCGGTATACTTAGCGATATCTAAACCTGTTTTGAAACGGTTCTGTACCATCATACGAGCTGCGTCAGTCTCGCTGATATTCTGCCAGTTGCCGTGCTTCTGCTTGAGTTCACGTACTAGATCAATTGCTGATTTATAGTTAGTTGACATCTATAGTCTCCTTGGTGGGGTGTAAAAACTTGCAAAAAAATAATTCTAAAAAGTAACGGTTGTATTAAACCTTTTATTATCGAACCTGTGTATTTATCTAAACGATTTTTTATGCATTCAGTGATGAACGCGCAAAAAATAGAAAAGAATTATAATTGGTGCTCGATAATAACAAACTCTAATAGCATAGTGATAAGTTTATACTGAAATACCTGTTAGCGATAATAGTAGATTAACTACTACAAAATACACTATTCGCTCGGTATTATGAATAGCGAGTGCTGATGCTTAAAAGGTTACGCTCTAACAAAGCATAAAGAGTGGCATCACTGTGACAACCTTACTTTAAAGGCATCTGAAGCACACTTATGCTGTATACTTTGAGCCTTTAATGGCATTCACTATAGACATATTACCAAGATTTATCTAATTTATGACCGTTATCTTGGGTATTTATTTTAGCTATAGTATAATAAAATCATGTAGTTAAGAAAGATGATTGATATCGATTTTGTATCAACATATATATTTGAATCAATAATATCCATTATCGCTAAGATAAGCAGTTAGCAAATCACAATGTGACTATACTTGAGTAGTGCTAAATTTAGAGCAAAGAGACAGACGTATGAATTTGCAAAGGGTCGATTTAAATTTATTAGTACATCTAGATGTGCTGCTAAGAGAAAAAAATGTGACGCGGGCAGCAGAGCAGCTAGGTATCACACAGCCTGCCATGAGTAATATATTGCGCCGTTTGCGTAAGTTATTTAACGATCCACTCTTGGTACGCTCCTCAGAAGGGATGACGCCGACGGAGCGTGCATTGGAACTACAACCGCGGATACGTGAAATACTCGCTGATCTTACCCAAGTATTAGAACCTCGCACCGAATTTCGGCCCTATAGCACCTCACGCGTTTTTCGTATTATGACCTCTGATTATGCCGAGGCAACTTTGGTGCCTAGACTGGTTAAAGCTTTACGCTCTGAAGCACCTAATGTGATCTTAGACTTTTTGACGCCATCAGATGTCTCTTATCGCGATATGGAGCAGGGGCGGGTAGATTTAGCGATTAACCGCTTCAATGAGATACCACAAAGCTTTCATCAAGTATTGGTCTGGCGTGATACCTTTAGCTGCCTTTTATCGTCAGAAAGTCCCTATGCTAACCGCTTCAATCTCAAAAACTACCTAAAAGCTCAGCATGTTTGGGTATCTAAAACAGGTATGGGCGTAGGATTCGGAGTCAACCCTGAGAAGTCAGGCGGTCTTGGCTCAATCGATCAGGCATTGCAGCGCTTGGGTCAAAAACGCCAAATCAGCGTGTTCACTCGTCATTATCAGATGCCAGCGATGCTCGCTGCCAATAAAGATCTGATAGCAACGCTGCCTACTCGCGTCGCACGTATGCAAGCAAATAACGACAGCATTATGATGGAAGATCCCCCATTCTTTATTCCTGAGTTCGAGTTGACTATGGCATGGTCGCCGCTATTGCAACACCATCCTGCGCATCGCTGGCTCCGTCAATTAATCATGCATGTCGCGCGTCAGGTCGTTGCTGACGAAGAGAGCCAAAGTCAAGATATTCCAGTAATCAACAAACTATTTTAAGTTTATGAGAATGATAAATTTTTTATGAACCAGCATGATAATTGCTGGTTTTTAGTTGCGATTTTACAAAATATCTCTCGTTAAATTTGTCTTTATAAAGCAGTTACATCGTTAACACATCCTGCACATATCTTTATATCTTGTAAAATTAAAAACTAAATTCTCTGTTACTATCATCTGGTATTAACAAGCACTTGGTATCAACAAGATGCCTAATACTAATAAGATTTAATATTGAGAAGACAACGATCAAGCAGAATTAAATACAACTATAAGGACACAGAATTATGGCAGATATTACTACTGTAAACCCAGCGACGGGCGAAGATATCAAAGATTATAATTATATGAGCCACGATGAAGTGAACAAAATCGTCGAAGACTCACATAAAGCGTTCTTAGAGTGGCGCACGGTTAGTCATGAAGAACGTGCAAAGGTTATTAGCTCAATCGGTGAAACGCTGATCAAGTATAAAGAAGAGTTATCTCGCCTTATGACTGAAGAGCGCGGCAAACTTTATAGTCAAAGTCTACAAGAAGTTGATCTGTGTAAAGCAATCTGTGACTATACCGCAGAGAAAGGTGTGGCCGCACTCGCTGATGATGAACGTGACATAGAAGGCCTCAAAAAAGGTATTGTGACTTACCAGCCTATTGGTGTCATCTACGGTATGCAGCCTTGGAACTTTCCAGCTTATCAGGTATTTCGTTATACCATAGCCAATCTAATGGCAGGCAACAGCGTTCTACTTAAGCACGCAGCCAACGTCACAGGCTCAGGCTTACTTATTGAAAAAATACTCCATGAGTCCGACCTACCTAATGATTTGTTCCGTACGATCCTAATCGATCATGATCAGTCAGAAGAGCTCATCTCTCACGACAAAGTACGAGGCGTGACTCTGACTGGTAGTGACGGCGCAGGTAGCATTGTCGGTCAACAAGCTGCAAAGGCTATCAAAAAGGCGGTATTGGAGCTAGGTTCAAACGATGCTTTTATCGTCCTAGAAGATGCAGACCTAGAGCTTGCGGTACAGACCTGTACTCTGGCGCGTTTAATTAACAACGGCGAAACTTGTGTTGCTGCGAAACGCTTTATTGTCGTTGATAGCTTGTATGATGAGTTCCGTAACCGTATTGTTGAAGAGTTCGCTAGCAAAAAATCTGGTGACCCAATGAGTGACAGCTCTGATCTTGGACCACTAGCGCGCAAAGACTTGCAAGAAAAACTGCACAAGCAAGTAGAAGAGAGCGTAAGTAAAGGCGCTACTATCTCTGTCGGTGGTAAATTACCAGAAGGCAAAAGTAGCTACTATCCTGCAACTATCTTAGAGAATGTTCAAAAAGGTCAGCCTGCTTATGATGACGAACTATTTGGTCCAGTAGCTGCATTGATACGAGCTAAAGATCAAGATGATGCTTTACGCATTGCCAATGACAGCCGATATGGTCTGGGCGGTGCGATATTCTCAAAAGACGAAGACAAAGCGATTCGTTTAGCCAATGAGCAGTTTGATACGGGTATGGTCTACATCAACGGCTATGGTCTTGCCAATCCAGCACTACCTTTTGGCGGAGTAAAAAATTCAGGTCATGGTCGCGAGCATGGTGGCTTTGGTATCAAAGAGTTTGTCAATATCAAAGGTGTCCACGTTCATAACAGCTAAAACCGTTTTTAAGTTTTAAAACGATTTACGGTTAGATAAAATAAAGCCCAGTCATTCATATATTGAGTGACTGTGCTTTTTTTGATTATTCATCTACACTTTACTTTGCGATAAGCGCAGTTTCTATTTATCTATGAACAGTGTTAAGGGCAGGGTAGGTAGAGAATTATGATATTTCGTCGATAAGGTATTTTCGATGACGAGTATTCCTTTAGCTAATAGCAAAATCGTCCAAGGTAGCAGTTGATGCTCCAGTTTTTGTACGCGTGTTTTTAAGCTATCTGCGGTCTCATTTGGAACAACTTTTAGCATTGCTTGGGTCAAAACCGTACCTGCATCGAGCTCAGCGGTGACAAGATGTATGCTACAACCATGATGATGCTCGCCTGCTTGAATGACGCGCTGATGCGTATTCAGACCTTTGTAAGCAGGCAATAAAGAAGGATGCAGGTTAATCATCGGTGCTGGTGCATTATTAATAAAATCGCTACTCAATACTCGCATAAATCCAGCGAGTACAATGAGGTCAGGTTGCCACGCTGCGAGTTGGGTACTGGCATGACGCTCAAAAGTTTTGATACCCATACGTTTACCATTGGTGATGTGCGATAAAACAGCCACTGGAATGTTAGCGTCTTTGGCGCGCGTAATAGCATAAGCATCCGCGCGGTTACTAATAACGCCAACTATCTCAATCGGTAATGCACCTGATTGCATCGTATCTATTAGGACTTGCAAGTTGCTACCACTGCCTGACACCAAAACCACAATGCGCAATGGCTTTGACGAGTCGTCTGGCACTATCTGTATAGTGTCGTTTAACATTAACAATACACCACAGCTTCCGCACTGTTGTCAGAGCCACGCTTAACCATCTCGCCCAACTGCCAAGCGGTTTCGCCCGCATCATTGAGCGTATCGATTGCCGCTTGTGCTTTGTCTGCTGGTACGACAATAACGAAGCCAACGCCGCAGTTGAAGGTGCGATACATCTCACTTTGCTCAATATTGCCCTCAGTCTGTAACCAAGTGAACAGCTCTGAGAACTGCCAGCTACTCGTATCTATGCTAGCGGCAAGGTCATCTGGCAGTACACGTGGCAAATTATCAGTCAAACCGCCACCTGTGATATGTGACATGGCATGAAGAGCTGAGCTACCAAGAGTATCTTGTAATGCTTTAATCGCTTTGACATAGATACGAGTCGGTGCCATGAGCGCGTCTTGAATGCACTGACCATCTAGTTGCTTATCGCTAGTAGTTACGTCGATACCGCTCACTTCAATGACTTTGCGTACGAGTGAGTAGCCGTTTGAGTGTGCGCCGCTTGATCCAAGAGCGATTAACACATCGCCCTCGCTGACGTTCTCACCAGTGATAACCTCCGCCTCTTCGACAACGCCGACACAGAATCCTGCGAGATCGTAATCGTCGTCTTGATACATACCTGGCATCTCAGCAGTCTCGCCACCGATAAGCGCGCAGTTGGCAAGCGTGCAACCCTCACCGATACCAGTCACCACAGTCGCCGCTACATCGACATCAAGCTTGCCTGTCGCGTAATAATCTAAAAAGAACAAAGGCTCTGCGCCGCACACAAGCAGATCGTTGACGCACATAGCGACCAAATCGATACCGATAGTGTCATGACGGTCTAACTGTAAAGCGAGCTTGAGTTTGGTGCCGACGCCATCAGTGCCAGAGACCAGTAGTGGTGAGGTATAACCGGTAGGGATACGGCACAGTGCACCAAAGCCGCCAAGACCACCAACCACCTCAGGACGAGTGGTCGCTTTTGCTACTGATTTGATTCGCTGAACCAACGCATCGCCAGCATCGATATCAACGCCAGCATCTTTGTAGCTTAAAGAAGTCTTGTCACTCATGGTCATCTCACAGTTAAATAGATAGTAAAAGTTAGGATTAAAAGTTTGAGGATAGTGCGCGCATTATACCCAAAAATAGCAAGCACTCGCAAAACAACTTACGACTTTTGGGCTTATGATCGCTATTATCCTTAAATATAGTGTCAAAACACAAAAAAAGACTCCTTTTTTAGCAGAGTCTGCAATAATGTGTGATATTAAATCAGCTAAGCACAACTTTTGAATTATTCTAAGTACGCATAATTATCACTCATAATAGTCATCACTCATACAAGCCTAATGGTAGGATTACGATCAATGATTACTCAGCCTATAGATCCTTTTTTTCGGCGTTTATTCCTAGTTACCATAATTGTGGTGTCATTGATACTTCTGTATCTGCTAACGCCTGTGATTATTCCTTTTTTGGTCGCCTTTATATTGGCCTATTTGTTTAATCCACTGGTCAAAAGGCTATCAAGGTATATCAGACGTTGGATTGCGATTATCGTCGTCTACACTGCGATTACGACAAGTATGATCGTGCTGCTGTGGTGGCTTGTGCCTACGCTTTGGTATCAGTTGCAATCTGCTTGGGAGTATCTACCCAAGATCCTAAGCTGGTACAATGATACGGTGCGAGACTGGTTTACGGTCAATACCAGTATCGTTATGCCCGCTTTAGAGGTGAACGGATTCTCTGATACTTTGGTCGAGTACATGCAGACGCACTATAATATCTCTGATGCCAGTACTTGGATGAGCCAAATTCTTGCTTCAAGCATGAGCTTTGTAAATAGTGCAGGCTTGATTGTACTCGTGCCTATTTTGACCTTTTACTTTTTGTTTAACTGGGACAAGCGTTTGCATGGCTGGAAGATGGCGATACCAGCTGCCTATAGTAAAAAGGTCATTAGCATCGCTCAAGAGTGCGATCGTGCGCTTATGGAGTTCGTAAAGGGACAGCTGCTCGTTATGGTACTCCTGGGTATAGTATATGCGGTGCAACTACAGCTGATTGGGCTTGAGCTTGGACTCACTATTGGTATGATAGCTGGCGTGGCAAGCTTTGTGCCTTACTTAGGTTTTGGTTTGGGTTTTATTGCAGCTATCATCGCAGGTCTGTTTCAGTTTGGGTTTGACTGGTTTTACTTATCTATGATCGCAGGTGCGTTTTTGGTAGGACAGGCCGTCGAGGGTTACGTACTACAGCCGTTATTATTAGGGGATAAGATCGGTCTGTCTCCCTTATGGGTGATCTTTTCGGTATTGGCAGGAGCGAGTATCTTGGGCTTTGTTGGTATGCTGATTGCGCTACCAGTATCAGCGGTTCTCAATGTCTTATTCCGTCATCTCTATAGCCATTATCTAACGACTGATTTTTATAGAGGTCGTAAGCAATTAGAATTATTTGAAAAAAAATAGACTGACGTCGTAGCAGTAGATAGTGTTATTAAAGTGAAAGGACTTGTCAGTCATTTTGCAAATATGGTATATATAGTCGCAGTAGCTTTTATAAACTCTAGTGACGTCAGTTAAAGGATTAAACTTACAGTCAAAATATCACTAACCGTATTCCAATTTATCTATGGCAGACAAGGATGTGACGCCTAAAGCGGATAAGACCACTAAACATTTGGCGCAAGTTTTCATTTTCACATAGCGCAAACTCAAGTTGGTAATCAATGGCCCAATCACAGCTAAGTCTCAATCTAGACATCAAGCACGATGCGAGCCTAAGCGACTTCTCAGGTCCAGGGTGGATGTCAATTATCGATGCGGTACGGCAGTTGCATGTCGGTCTGATCGGACAGCTGTATCTATTTGGTAGTCCTGCTACAGGTAAATCGCATCTACTCTCTGCTATTTGTGAATCATTTATCGAAATGGATAAGTCTGCAATTTGTCTGTCTCTTAATGAGTTAATTCATACTGATGTCAACGTATTATCCTCATTAGAGAACTTTGAGGTTATTGCTATCGATGATCTTGAGGTAATTGAGCAAAGCAAGCCATGGCAAGAGGCTTTGTTTCATCTGATCAACCGTAGCCGTGAAGGACAACGTCAGCTACTATTTGCAGCCAATAAACCTGCAAGCGAGCTGCCGTTTGAGCTCAAAGATTTACTTACGCGTTTAGCACAAGCACCAACCTTTAAAGTTCCAGACGGACAAAATGTCGCGGATCGACAGGCACTACTACAATCTATTCTGCGTCGCCGAGGCTGGCAATTTGATGAGCGCATACTACATCACTTGTTAAGCGAAGGACCACATCGTATCGGTGCGCTGATGGAGGTCTTGGTTTACATACAGCCTATGTTCTCAAACCTTGGACGTAGCAACATATCGAAGGCGGTTATTAGCGATGCACTACGGACTATCGATGAGCAGACGCTAGCTGCCGAACTTGCTGATATCAACCAAGAAACACAGACAGACAATCACGGTGCTCACCAAGATCAGCACACCATGCCGCTAGATTTCTAATTTAGATCTTATGATTTTATGGCAATACTATTTATGGTAATAATAGCTATTAAAGTTAAAAAGATAGCATCTCATACTTTAAAACCTCTATAGGATATATTATGACTCTCTCAACAGCTTCACTCAAAAAGATAGCGGTAGGCACTTTGCTTATAAGCGTAAGCTCAGTACCTATGCTCGCGCAAGCAGAAGTTACGTTGCTGGTTGATGACAATATCAAGGTCACCGCCATCAACGGACAAGAGGTTAAGCAGAGTATATTTCAGCCACCTATCAAGTCGTTCACACTACAGCCAGGTCAGCATGCCGTTACTGCTAAATACGATCGACTGTATAAATTACCCCGTGATGAGCACGACTATCTGCGCTCGGGCAATGTCAGTATTACAGCCAATTTAGCCGATAACCAAACGTATCGTCTGACTATGCCAAATCAGCCTGAAAACTATGAAGCTGCAAAAGAATACGCTGAGCGTCCTACGCTTGCGATACAACAAAATAATACTATCGTCGCAAGCCAGCAAAGCATGGGTGGCAATCAGGGCGGCATGTTTTCAGGGATAGGCAAAGCACTGGGCGGCGTCTTTGGTGGTAGTGGTGACGCAGAGTTGCAAAATCAGCGAGCGATAGCTGCGATAGGTCAGTCGTCTTCAGCTCCTGTTGTGGCGAGCCGTAACAACGCCAATACTAATACAAGCGCAGTCGCTGCGACGACATATACGGCTATTCCAGCCATCAATCCGACTGTTAATCCAGTAGCTAATACAAGTCAATCAAACACCCTAGATAGCTTTATGCAGGTGTGGCTGCAAGCGACGCCTAGCGAACGTGAAAAAATGCGTCAGTGGATACAGCAGTAAACGAAAACCTCTAGACATAAAAAAGCACCTAACGTTAGGTGCTTTTTTATGAGTTACAATTTAGCTCTTAGGTATAAAGGACTTATTGAGCCAAAAAAGCGTTGTACATCCAAATTAGCTTTTCTTGCTGTTGTACGTACTCGTCAACTAGGTCAGCTGAACCTTGGTCATCAGCTTGAGCGGCTAGTGCTGATACGTCACGCTGCTCTTCAATAAGCGTTTGTAAACCTAATACCACACCCTTTACACAAGTATTGCCGTCTTTGACATTTTTATCTTCAGAGATACTAGTGTGCTGAGCAAAGTCGCTGTAGGCATGCAACGGCGTACCCCCTAGCGTTAAGATACGTTCAGCGATTTCATCAATCTCGACCTGTAGATTTGTATACAGCTCTTCGAACTGGGGATGCAAAGTAAAGAAGTGCTCGCCTTTGACGTTCCAATGATAACCACGGACATTGATATAGAACATATGATAACTAGATAACAAGCTATTTAATTTGGCAATCACTTCGCTCATATCTGCTTTTTCTAGACCGATCTGATTGGTGCTACTATTCGTGTTACTCATAATATTACCCTTGTAGTTGAGTGTGGGTTCATGTGTGCACTCGAGAGATATTCAATTGACTTCTTAGTGACCACTACTATAACAAGTAAATATCGATAAGTTAAATTAAATAAACTCACGTAGACGATATGTTTTGCAAAACGATCATCTTATATCAATTGTGAGAACACGCTGTTTATTTCGGCGGTTGTATGTTCTCAGTTTGCAAACCACGAATAGGAACGACTTCTGTCAAATGCTGGCGTACGGTATCGATAGGGAACTTCTGTGCCTTCAGACGCTTAGGTATAATTTGGCTTCCTTGTTGACCCTTTACCTCAAACATCATAATGAGATAGTCATCCGTCTCATCCCAGCTTTTGATAGCGCTCCACGGAATCACTGCTTGCTGGGTAGAACCTGCACGCATCTGCATACCACGCATCTGCGGATTTTGCATCAGATCAGGCTGATTGACGGGCATTGCCATAACTAAGCCATGCTTTTGTACGCCAAGCTTCATCTGACGCATCTCATCTGGCATTTCTTGTTCGGCAACTTGTTTGTCAAACTGCTTTTTGACGTACCACTTAAAGCCAAGCGTACGCACTAGCATATAGATGACAACTGATACCAACATAAGCCAAAAGATAATCGTCGAATAGCCTGTTAAGAACACCAGTCCTGCCAGTGCTAATATCACTACCACCGCCATGATGATCCATTCTTTTGTCTTAAAACTTGAGAGACCAAAAGAGGGGCTAGCACTAGCAAATAGCTCGTACTGGGCTTCATGGAATTCAGCCTCGGTCATGTTCAAGGCGATAGGTTGTAGCGTATAGGGGTACAAGGCCATAAAAGTTTCTCAAATACTTATAGTAAAAGCGTCAGGTTTAAGTCATTAGAGCAAAGCGTCAACAGAGTAGATAATACCACCAGTTTCGATGATGCTTGGCTAAGAGGGGCGTGAAGATATGCGCTTATCTTACCGAAAAGCGCTCCCAAAAGAAATAGACAAGCCATCAATGACCCAAAACGATAGCCGAAACCGTGGTCAAATCAGCTAGGTCTTGGTATCATAGCCTCTGTCTTAGGGTACACCTACGTAGCGTCACTCTTTTATCCTCTTTAGCGGTACAGGCACTTATTATGATAGATCCAAAACTCTTACGCGGTGATTTAAGCGACTTACAACAGCAGTTGACCACGCGTGGTTATGCGCTCGATATAGAATTCTGGCAAGCTATTGAAAGCGAGCGTAAATTACTACAGGTCAAGACAGAAGAGTTGCAATCGCGCCGTAATGCTGGTGCCAAGCAAGTGGGCACGCTAAAAAAATCAGGCGAAGACGCTAGCGAATTACTTGCCCAGATGCAAAGTGTCAGCGGTGAGATCAAGACCGCAGAGGACGAGCTACGCACTTTACAAGAACGCATCACTCAAGCGGCTCTACAAATACCAAATATCCCAGCGCCAGACGTGCCAGTCGGTGCGTCAGAAGATGACAATGTCGAAGTGCGCCGATGGGGTACGCCTCGCGCCTTTGACTTTGAGATACAAGATCATACCTATATCGGTGAAACACTTGGTATGCTCGATTTTGAAGCTGCAACTAGGATTACTGGCAGTCGGTTTAGTGTGCTCACAGGTCAGCTGGCACAGATGCATCGCGCCTTAATTCAGTTCATGCTCAACACCCATACGATAAAATATGGCTATACTGAGACGTATGTGCCTTATATCGTCAATAGTGAGAGCTTGATGGGTACCGGTCAGCTGCCAAAGTTTAAAGATGATCTATTCAAGCTTACCAATCACACCAACAACGATGACACCGACTTTTATCTGATTCCAACCGCTGAGGTGCCAATGACTAATTTGGTACGCGGTGAGCGTTTGGATATCAAGGAGCTGCCGCTTAAGTTCACCGCGCATACGCCATGTTTTCGTAGTGAAGCAGGTTCACACGGTCGTGACACTCGCGGTCTGATTCGTCAGCATCAGTTTGAAAAGGTCGAGATGGTCAATATCACGACGAGCGATCAATCCGATGAGCTACTAGAGGCGATGACAGGACAAGCAGAAGATATCTTGCAGCAGCTTAATTTACCATACCGTACCGTTCGGTTGTGTACAGGCGATATGGGTTTTAGCGCACAAAAGACCTATGACATCGAAGTCTGGTTACCGAGCCAAGAGACCTATCGCGAAATCTCTAGCTGCTCTAACTGCGGTGACTTCCAAGCACGCCGTATGGGCACGCGCGTCAAAGATGGCAAGCAGACCAGTTTGGCGCATACTTTAAATGGTTCGGGTTTGGCAGTCGGTCGCACGCTGCTCGCCGTCATGGAAAATCATCAAAACGCTGATGGCACTATTACGATTCCAGAAGTGCTGCGTCTGTTTATGGGCGGGGCTGAGGTTATATCGGCTTAAGTACTACCCAGCATACAAACCCAAAGACAGTTAGCAAAATCAATATGAGTCATTATTAAATACAAACGCATAAGCCACGTCATTTTTTGGCGTGGCTTATGCGTATTATGTTAACATTGCGTCTAAAATTTATAGCTTATTTTTATTTGTTTCCCTCTTATCCTCCATACTCCTCATTCGAATATTAGGACACGCTATGCCCACTCCCATTAACGAACGTAAACTTGCCAATGCCATACGAGTGTTGTCGTTTGACGCAGTACAAAAAGCCAACTCTGGGCATCCAGGCGCACCAATGGGTATGGCGGATATCGCCGAAGTATTATGGCGCAAATTTTTAAAGCACAATCCTGCTGATCCAAGCTGGCACAATCGTGACCGCTTTGTATTATCAAATGGTCATGGCTCGATGCTCATTTACTCACTGCTGCATTTATCAGGCTACGACGTCAGCGTTGATGATCTAAAAGGCTTTCGTCAATTGCATTCAAAGACCCCAGGTCATCCAGAGCTTGGCTATACGCCAGGTATTGAGACCACGACAGGTCCACTAGGGCAAGGTATTGCTAATGCGGTAGGCTTTGCTATTGCGGAGAAGACACTAGCTGCGCAGTTCAACCGTGACGGTCATAATATCGTCGATCATCATACCTATGCATTCTTAGGCGATGGCTGCTTGATGGAAGGTATCAGCCATGAAGTGTGCTCATTAGCGGGCACGCTAGCGCTCGGCAAGCTAGTGTTCTACTATGATGATAACGGTATCTCTATCGATGGTAATGTTGAGGGGTGGTTCACTGATGATACACAAATGCGCTTTGAAGCCTATGGCTGGCAAGTCATCAAAGTTGACGGTCATGATACTGATGCGATTACGCAAGCGACTGAGCAAGCCATCAAAGAAACTACCAAACCAAGTCTCATTATTTGCAAAACCACTATCGGCGCGGGTAGTCCGAACAAGCAAGGTCTAGCGGCTAGCCATGGTGCGCCACTTGGGGATGATGAAATCGTTTTGACTCGCGATGCGCTGTCATGGAAACACGCACCGTTTGAGTTAGATGATGAAATCTACGAAGCATGGGATGGCAAAGCCAAAGGCGATGTCATGCAAAAGAATTGGGATGCTAATTTTGCAGCGTATAAAAAAGCTTATCCAGAACTCGCAAGCGAGCTACTACGTCGCTTAAATGGCGAATTACCAGCGGATTTTGATAGTCAAGCGCAAGCTTATATCCAGCAAACGCAAGAGCAGGGCGACAATGTAGCCAGCCGTAAAGCCAGCCAAAATGCTATTAATACTTTGCAGCCATTATTGCCAGAGCTCATGGGCGGTTCAGCGGATCTCGCTGGCTCAAACCTAACGCTATTTAAAGGCGCGAAAGGCTTAGATACCGATAGCGATGGTAACTACATCTACTACGGGGTGCGCGAGTTCGGTATGACGGCGATTGCCAATGGTATTGCGCTACATGGCGGCTTTATCCCTTACGTGGCAACGTTCCTCATGTTTATGGAATATGCGCGTAACGCAGTACGCATGGGCGCATTGATGAAGCAGCGCATCATCCATGTCTATACGCATGACTCTATCGGTCTGGGTGAAGATGGTCCAACGCATCAGCCCGTTGAGCAATTGACTAGCTTGCGTACCACGCCAAACTTGCGTACATGGCGTCCGTGTGATACGACCGAATCTGCTACGGCTTGGGTAGAAGCACTTAAATCAGCAAACAATCCATCTGCGCTCATCTTTAGCCGTCAAAGCTTGCCACATCAAGCGCGTGATACTGAGCAAGTGGCTAACATCGTTAAAGGGGGTTATGTCTTAGCGAAAGAGCAAGGCGCGCTAACCGCTATCATTATCGCGACTGGCTCAGAAGTTGGCCTTGCGATGCAAGCATACGAGACTTTGAGTAGCAATGGCGTTGGCGTCCGTGTGGTCTCTATGCCATGTGCTGAAATCTTTATGGAGCAAGATGTTGATTATCGTGAATCTGTATTGCCTGCCAATATCCGCGCTCGCGTCGCAGTAGAAGCCGCGCACGTAGATTACTGGTATAAGTTCGTTGGCCTCGATGGCAAGGTCATCGGCATGACCACTTATGGCGAGTCGGCACCTGCTAGCGATCTGTATAAAGAGTTTGGTATCACGACTGAAGCTGTGGTTGATGCGGTGAATAGTTTGATCTGATTTATAGGCTGTGGCTTTAGCCCAGATCTTAGCTATGATTTATAGTTGAGTTCATAATATCAGATGGAGAAGAGCTGCTGAATAATTCTGGTGGCTCTTTTTTTATGGTTGGTGTGTCGGTTTTGGAGCTAATCCTGCTCTACGCTATTATCTGCTTCGTCAATGGCGTGCGGACTACGTGTCTGAACGCGTTCCATCATTTGAGCGACCACCTCCAGCCACAGTCCGCAACGCCATCGCCTGCATCAGGATAACCGCTACAATCAGGGCTAAACAGTACCACAAGACGACTATTGTATGGTAGATTGAGCTGAACTAAATTTTAGTTACATCGGTGCTTCAAGCTCACCTTACGTGCTAATAGGAATAAAAAATGAAATCTCGCTATAAATTAATGTTAGAGAAATCTATATCAGCTATGTTATCAGCTATCGAAATATACAATAAACCTGACTTTAAATATCGAGAAGAAACTTTTTCTGTCTTATGTATAAATTCGTGGGAACTTTTACTAAAGGCTAAGGTACTTAATTTATCAAGTAATAAACTTTCATCTTTGTATGTTAAAGAACATAAAACTTTAAAAAGTGGTAAAAAAGCTCAGAGATCAACTCCAAAGAAAAATCGTTCTGGAAACCCTATGTCAGTTAGTTTGCAACAAGCTTACAAAATTATAACTGAAGAGTATGGTGTCAAAATTGATAAGGCTATCAATGATAATATTTTAACATTAACTGAAATTAGGGATAATTCTATTCATTTTGTCAACGATGATTTACTTTTATCGTTGAAGGTTCAACAGCTGGGAAGCGCTTCGATACAAAACTACTTACACCTAGTTTCTTTATGGTTTGGGGACATGTTATCAAATTATAACTTCTACTTAATGCCGTTATCTTTTTTTAGAGCTTTCGATAAAGCTCCGGGTATTATATTAAATGCTAATGAAAAAAACGTTTTGAACTATATTAAAGATATTGAAGAAAAGTATGACAATGTAGATGTCGGTGATTACAATTTAAGTCTTAATATCGATTTAAATTTTCAAAAAGTCAAAAGTGATTCAAGTGTTCCTGTTCAATATTCGAATGACGAGAATGCGTTGAAAGTTATTTTAACTGAGGAAGATATTATTGGAAGATACCCTTGGGATTACGATGTTTTAAGTAAACGACTGTCAAAGAGATATATTGATTTTAAAATGAATGATAAATATCATGGATTACGCAAAAGCTTTGAAGGCGATAAGCGTTTCACACATATAAGGTTAATGAACCCTAGGAACCCCAACTCAGGCCAAAAAGTTTTTTACAATGCAAACATTCTGAAAGAGTTTGATAAGCATTACAATAAAAGATAGCGTAACCCACCAATATTAAAATAATAAGATTTAAATAGGTGGATTACGCCTAGCCTTTATTCTCTACGAGAATTTGAAAAGTCTAACACCAACCTACGGCAAATATCGTATTCTGTTCAGTGAGCGTAATCTGCCTGTCCTACTATTTTATAGTAAATTATTCAAATCCATTAAGTATAAAAATATGACTACTCAAAAATCAACCATACGTCAACGTGCCGATGCCATTAAAGACTTTCAGTGCAAAAACTTGATTGTTGTTCTAGAAGAGCCCAATGATTCGAAGAATTTAGCAACCGTTATTCGTAATATCAACGCATTGGGTGTAGGGACGCTTTATGTGGTGGATAGTCGTCAACTATTCCCTGATAACTGGGAAGTTATGAGAGAGCGCAAATCACTACTCAAACCATCGGTATCAGCTGTTAAATGGAGTTTTATCAAAGTATTTCGTAGCACTGAAGACTGCTTAAAACATTTAGAAAACTATCGTTTTACTTCTATAGTGACGTCACCGCACATAAAAGGGCAAAATAACGTGTTATTGCAAGATGGAAACTATACACAAAAGCGCCTTGCAGTTTGGTTCGGCAATGAATCTCGCGGTATTAGTGATCTTGCTATTGCAAACAGCTCAGCCTGTGTACAGATTGAGATGTACGGCATGATTGAAAGTCTAAATTTAGCCACTTCAACTGGCATTGTACTTTATGAGATAACCAAACAACGCCGCGCTTATCAAAGTAAAAATAAACGAGGTAGGCAAGTTGACCCACCTATCGTTCATTAAACTAGCTTAGAATTTATAAGTAGGGCGCACCCTACGCGACCATTGCAAATATCTCAAATCCTCAGGACATTTTTGATTCTTTAGATTTTTGAATAATCTAACTTTTGGTAGTAGTCGCCGCTATTCTCTTAAAAGCGTCGCGAATTAATTAATATTGACTGTTTTTTGGTTCTAAACTATCTTAATTCGATGTTCTATAGTGAACCGATACTAGTGTTATGTCTAATTTGCTGATCTAGAAAGAGTTTAAATACGTGTACCCGTTTTGTGCTGATACGTTGATTAGACAGGCATACTGACTTACCATCAAGTATCTAGATATCTTATACAACATAAAGAAGGAGAGTTATCATGTCGGATAAATCAGTCAACAAACAAGCGAAAGATGATATTACATTGAGTAAGAAGGCTAAAAAAAAGCTCAGCAAGCTGAATCTGAAGCGTCAAAAAGAGCAAGATAAAATAGATAAGGGTCGTCAAAAAGAGTTAGCTAATGTAGATAAGCTGCGTCAAAAAGAACAGGATAAAGTTGATAAGAAGATTCAGCTAATGATAGACGATATTAACCAAAAGGCGCTAAAAAAGCAGGAGAAAATAGATACCAAGATTCAAAAAAGAAGAAATAAAATAGACAAAGCGGGTATCGAACAAGACCAACCGTGGCAGTACTAAAAACTATGGAAGGTTAGCGTTTTAAGGTTTACTAAGCTTATCTGCCCGAGTGCAAGACGAAAGCTATGCTTGAGTGAAGTGCCGAGCGAAACCATTAAAGAAAACCGAGCCATGCCACGCATATTTTCCCACTGTTAAAGCATTCAGATCTAGAGGCTAGTCTTTTTATCTTCTGTCTTTTTGAGCCATAAAACGTCTTATTCTTAAACCAAAAAGAGTGACTAGGATAATATCCTAGCCACTCTTTTTTAGATCTGCTTATTTTTAGTTCGCCGCAACCAGCTGACCTGATATCTCAAGCGGTATCATATTGCCAACGACTTTGGGAAAGGCCGTCACGCCGTAAGTATATCGATTAATGATACCTGTAGCCTTGAAGTTAATAACAGGCTGGCGCGTTACCGAATCATTGGTGACGTCCGATAGCACCACCTTGACGGTCAAAGGTTTGGTTTGCCCCAACACCGTAAAATTACCCGTGACATTGGCT
Source organism: Psychrobacter sp. DM4 (assembly GCF_051307035.1). GTDB lineage: Bacteria > Pseudomonadota > Gammaproteobacteria > Pseudomonadales > Moraxellaceae > Psychrobacter. The sequence continues at coordinate 2,042,855 of NZ_CP195536.1, read as the reverse complement.
TCTTTGCTGTTGATCATAGTGACCTTTTTGGACACAAATCTCATTGTCGGATACTGAGCGCTATTGAGCAGCTCTTTACGACGTAAAAAAGCGTTGCGCAAGTTGCCACCAGCATCAATACTATCAGTGTTTACCGTTAAGTTAATAGTCGTTCTAGTCGGGTTCTTTGCATCGTAGTCAATGACGCCGCTCATCTTATGAAACTGACCGTCAACTGTACCCACTCCTAAGTATGCCACCTCAAAATCTACAGTGGTCTTGGTCACATCCAGCTGCCATTTTTGCAGTGCTGCTGATGCTATCGTAGGCAGTGATAGTAGGAGACTGGCACTGAGTGCGGTTTTCGATAACGTACTGGTAAAGGTAGCCATACAGATAGTCCAAAAGCTGTTTTTGATAGCAAAAATAATGCGATAGCATATCTCATTTATTGGCTTATGTTGTATTATTAAGGTTTATTAAAGCGTCTAGTGCTAGAGCGTGTTCTCGTATTAAAAATAGTGATAAGAATATGTCCCTCATATCCAGCTTCAAAGGTATCCTCGGTGAAACCGTCATCAACGTCGCCATGTGGCTCAAGCTCGATAAAGAGACTTATCATCGATTAAATAACATAACTCTACCGCTAACCAATGGCGGCAGTACCCAAATCGATCATGTCATCGTCTCTATATATGGCATTTTTGTGATAGAGACCAAAAATTATAAAGGCTGGATATACGGCAGCAAGTACCAAAGGCAGTGGACGCAAGCCTTTGCAAACGGGCGTAAGTATAAGTTTCAGAATCCGCTACGACAGAACTATCTACATATTAAGACGCTAGCGGACTTACTTGAGCTTGATATGCGTTACTTTCATTCGATGATTGCCTTTATCGGTGAGTGTGAATTAAAGACCCGTGATGACTTACCTGAGCATGTATTGACTAGTGGTATGGCGTCTTATGTGAAAAAAAAGCAAGATATACTCTTAACCGAAGCAGAGGTTAAGTCGATCGTTGAGCAAATTCAAAGCAGTCGATTTGATAAATCATGGAAAACCAATCGGCAGCATAAAGCCTATTTAAGAGATAAACATAGTACGAGTAACCCTAAAACAGATAGCTCTAAAATGAGTGACTCTAGCTCTATTACAGAGTCAGCCAAAGCTTGTGAAGAGAAGCAATTAAAAGTCAAACCACCGTCAAAACCAAAAGCGCGAGAGACGCTTAAGAGTAGAGAAGTCCCTCAGTGGTCAGGTCAAGTTGAGCAGGATGACACATCGAGGATGCCATTCACGAGTGAAAATGCCATTTTTATGACACCATTCATTATCTCTGAAGGTAAAAATGAATCAAGTACTAAGACTGAGCTGCCAGTAACCACCGTAATGAGTTCCAATAAAATTGAAGAACCTAGGATTTCAACTCAAGTAATGACTTGTCCAAGATGTCAGAGTGAAATGATTAAGCGCGTCGCAAAAAAAGGCGCGCGCGAAGGTCAAACGTTTTATGGTTGTAGTCAGTTTCCAAAATGTCGAGGGGTGGTGAACGTTAACTAAGGATTATTTGACAGGACTGTCCTCAACCGCACAAATCTCTGAGTATACAATGAAGCGCTTACCCTCTGGTATCTCAAGCGAGAAGCTTGCGCCGCGCCCATCGACCACATCAATAGTGAGATCCGTGTGTCGCCATAGCTTGTGCTGGGCCTTTCCCATATAAAATGGACAACCTGCCAGTTCATCGATCAAGATATCTTGACCGCCAACCTTGAACTCGCCAAGTGGATAACACATCGGTGAGCTCCCATCACAGCAACCGCCTGATTGGTGAAACATGAGCTTGCCGTGCTTGGACTTTAATAGCTCGATCAGTTCAACGCAAGATGCTGTCGCTTCAAGTTTCATGTCGCACTCCCTATGTTTGAAATCTAATTTGTACTAATAAAATATGAAAGGTCGTATCGCTCTCAGTCTTACTATCAATAGCATGACACTGAAAACGATACGACCTATCTTTGAAGGTTTAATGAGGATGATGACTCAACATCAAAACGTCACTTGCTTATGACTACATAGTATAGTCAATCACAATACGACCCTCGATTTTTCCATCACGCATACGCTCAAATATATCATTGATATTCTCAAGCGGTTCAGCGGCGACGGTGGCTTTTACTTTGCCCGCTGCCGCCATATCTAACGACTCTTGCAAATCAAGACGCGTACCGACGATTGAACCGCGAATAGTAATGCCATTTAATACTGTATTAAAGATAGATAAAGGAAAATCACCAGTAGGCAAACCGTTGAAAACAACTGTACCACCACGTCTTACCATGCTTATCGCTTGATCAAACGCTTTTGGAGAGACTGCTGTTACCAGTACGCCATGAGCGCCGCCGATCTCTTTTTTTAGGAACTTTCCAGGGTCTGTATCTTTTGCATTAACGGTAACTGTCGCCCCGAGTTTTTTAGCAAAGTCAAGCTTGTCATCATCGATATCGACAGCTGCAACGTTCAATCCCATAGCCACGGCGTACTGTACTGCCATGTGGCCAAGGCCGCCGATGCCAGAGACAACCACCCAATCGCCAGCTTTGGCTTCGGTCATTTTGAGACCTTTATATACCGTCACGCCAGCACATAAGATGGGGGCAATCTCTACTGAGTCGACGCCTTCAGGAATGATACCAACATAGTTCGCATTCGCCAAGACGTACTCAGCAAAGCTACCATTAACTGAGTATCCTGCATTCTTTTGACGTAAACATAAAGTCTCCCAGCCACCCAAACAATGAGTACAGTGTCCACAAGCTGAATACAGCCAAGGAACACCAACGCGGTCGCCTTCTTTGACATGATGGACGTTGTCGCCAACAGCTGTAATGAGACCGACGCCCTCGTGTCCAGGAATAAGCGGCAGTTTAGGCTTAGACGGCCAATCCCCTTCAATAGCATGCAAGTCGGTATGGCAGACACCAGAGGCTTGCATCTTGACGACGATTTCCCCTGCACCTGGGGTTGGAATATCCACCTCTTCTATTTGTAAGGGCTGTCCAAACTCGTGCAATACAGCCGCTTTCATTTTATTACTCATACTGCTAATTCCTTTTTATTGTTATTAAAATCAAAGTACTAAATAACTATCTAAATGCACGTTGTGGATTTTGTCATAAAGTGCTTTTAGATCGCGTTAAAAGAAGCCCATCGCTTTAGGACTGTACGATACTAGCATATTTTTGGTTTGCTGATAGTGATCGAGCATCATCAGATGGTTCTCACGGCCAATACCCGACTGCTTATAACCGCCAAATGCAGAGTGAGCAGGATAGATATGATAGCAATTGGTCCAGACGCGACCGGCTTGAATACCACGCCCAAAGCGATAGGCTTTATGTACGCTACGAGTCCAAACACCAGCACCTAAGCCGTACAGCGTATCATTGGCAATACTCATCGCCTCTTCGTCGTCTTTAAAAGTAGTGACCGCTAGCACAGGACCAAAGATCTCTTCTTGGAACACCCGCATATCATTCGTGCCTTCAAAGATAGTCGGCTGCACATAATAGCCATCACCAAGATCACCGTCATGTTTAGCACGCTCGCCGCCGACTAGTACCTTAGCGCCTTCTTTTTTACCGATATCAAGATACGATACAATCTTCTCTAACTGATCTGAGCTTGCTTGTGCGCCGATCATAGTATCAGTATCAAGTGGGTTACCCATTTTGATGGCTTTGACGCGTTCGATACAGCGCTTGATAAACTCATCATAAATGCTCTCATGAATGAGTGCGCGTGAGGGACAAGTACAGACCTCCCCTTGGTTGAGGGCAAACATCACGAGACCTTCAATCGCCTTGTCCAAGAAATCATCATCTTCATCCATGACATCGGCAAAAAAGATGTTAGGGCTCTTACCACCCAGCTCTAGGGTAACGGGGATAATATTCTCGCTGGCATATTGCATGATGAGGCGACCGGTGGTGGTCTCACCGGTAAACGCTACTTTGTTAATACGTGGATTAGAGGCAAGCGGCTTACCCGCTTCAACACCGAAACCGTTGACAACGTTCAACACGCCTTTGGGTAAAATGTCAGCAATACCGATGAGATCAAGCATAAACAGGATGGAGGCAGGGGTTTGCTCAGCAGGTTTTAGGATAACACAGTTGCCAGCAGCTAAAGCAGGGGCAAGCTTCCACACAGCCATTAGAATTGGGAAGTTCCAAGGGATGATCTGACCGACGACGCCGAGGGGTTCATGAAAGTGATAAGCAACGGTATCATCATCGATTTGACTGATGCCGCCTTCTTGCGCACGAATGGCACCAGCGAAATAACGGAAATGATCGACAGCTAGCGGAATATCAGCGGCTAAGGTCTCACGAACGGCTTTACCATTTTCATAGCATTCAGCGATGGCGATAGCTTCTAGATTGGCTTCCATCTTATCCGCGATTTTAAGCAGTAGATTGGCGCGTTCTGTGACACTGGTTTTACTCCAAGCATCTTTGGCAGCATGCGCTGCATCCAAGGCTTTTTCGATGTCGGCTTCTTTTGAGCGTGCGACTTGGCAGATGGTCTTGCCGTCGATGGGGCTTGGGTTATCAAAGTACTCACCATCAGCGGGCGGTGTCCATTCCCCATTGATGAAGTTGTCGTATTTGTCGCGAAATTGGACGGTGCTGTCCTGGGTATTGGGATAGGGGTATAACATAAACGATTCCTTGTTGTGTTGAGAACCAAACGGACTAAAACACAGGCTGACTCTTGCCTGATCTTGAAAAAAAAGGGTTAAATTAAAGAACGTATGACGTCAGATACCTATAAAATAGCTGCTAATTTTTCGCTCTTGTTTATTCGTGTTATCAGTCCATCCTACTAAGCTTTTATAAGGAGTGATAGCGACTTATAATAGTATGATAGTAGGGCGCTGATAACTTTAAGTTATCAATGTAGTCATCGTTAAAAAGTCTGCAAAGCCCAGCTAGCTGTTATAATAATGACCACTTATTTTGGCTTGCCGCACTACCGGGTAGCTCTCACTCTTTAGACTATTGGTTTGGATCTATGCGTCAATCTTCTGCTCTTGATATCTTACAAACAGGTCAAAATGTTTTTTTGACGGGTTCCGCAGGTTCAGGTAAGACTTATACACTCAACCAATACATCAATTATTTACGCGCGCGCCGCGTCCCTGTTGCTGTAACAGCCAGCACAGGTATCGCCGCGACGCACATGAATGGTACGACTATTCATAGCTGGTCGGGTATCGGTATTAAGGATGAGCTATCAGATCGAGATTTGACCAATTTATCCCGCAAGCAGTTTTTAGCCGATAGGCTCAAAGATACCGCCGTACTCATTATCGATGAGATATCGATGCTACATGCCAAACAGCTAAATCTTGTCAATCAAGTACTTAAACATGTACGCAAGAACGACGCAGCATTTGGCGGTACTCAAGTCGTGGTCGCAGGAGACTTTTTTCAGTTGCCACCCATCGGTAGCCGCGGTGAGAGCAATCGAGATAAGTTTGCCTTTATGTCTGAGGCATGGCTCGATGCCAAGTTTCATATCTGCTATTTATCTGAGCAGCATAGGCAAGTGAGCGATGCGGTCAATGGTGGTCTGGATTTAGACGACATTCTCAATCAGATCAGACGTCAAGAAGTTACTTTTGAGGCTATTGCCGCCTTAGAAGCGACCTACGATCAAGATGTCGATATCAGTAGAACTCGTCTATATACCCACAATCTCAACGTCAATAAAATCAATGACAAAGAGCTGGCTGCGCTAGAGGGCGAGACGATGCGTTTTGAGGCGAGTGCGACAGGTGATGGCAAACTGGTCGATACGTTAAAGAAGACCGTCCGTACCCAAGATGATCTCACGCTAAAAGTAGGCGCTAAGGTGATGTTTATCAAAAACAATACTGAGCTTAGTGTCTCAAACGGCACAATGGGCGAGTTAATTGGCTTTGCGGCAGTCAAGGTCGATGATAAAGAAAAAGCCCAAAACGATGCTTTGACAGCGAGCGATGAAAAAGCGGTCGATATCGATGATAATAACGGTATCAGTCCAGATAAAAAAGAAAAGTCCAAGGCTAAAACTAAAAAGCCTGCTACGCAAAAAATGCCCGTGGTCAGACTCAATTCAGGACGTGAGGTCATAGCAGAGCCTGAAGAGTGGATCATCGAAGATGAGACTGGAGAGGTGCTCGCCAGCTATGAGCAAGTACCCTTATGTCTGGCATGGGCGATCACCATTCATAAATCGCAAGGTATGACACTGGATGCAGCCGAAATTGACCTCTCACGTACTTTTGAGCTAGGACAGGGCTATGTGGCGCTATCGCGTCTTAAATCGCTAGCAGGATTGCAACTGCTCGGTATGAATGATATGAGTTTACAATTAGATCCCCTCGCACGCGGAGCTGATAAACGCTTTCTGACGTTATCAGATGAAGCCGACGCCAACTACGCCATGCTCGATGAAAAGAGCATGAAACAGGCACATGATAAGTTCGTGTTAAAGTCAGGCGGTACGCTAAGTCAATCTGTGATTGATGCTTATGAAGGTCTACAAAAGCGTCGCCGCGAGCGGATAAAAGCGGTACAAGATAAAAAGCAGATCTTGGGTAATCAAGTTGCTGATAAATCAGAGAGTACTTTATTGTTGACCAAGATGCTACTGGAGGAGAGCTTGTCGATCGCTGATATCGCACAAGAGCGCGAGCTGGCACAGTCGACGATTATGCGCCATATCAGTGAGCTCAAACGCCAAGACCCAAGCCTTGCTTGCGATCATCTACGTCCTGATGCTGAAGTGATGACAGCGGTGGGCACTGCCTATGTGGCAATCAAAGTAGCCAATAATCCTAACGACTTCAATGATGACGGTAGCGTTAAGATCAAGCCCATTTATGAGAGTCTCAAACAAAGCGTTGACTACAATACCATTCGCCTAGCGCTCATATTTATCTCGCCTTAATACTAAAGGCTTGAGTCATGCTCGTTGCTATAGCAGACGCTTTATATCCTATACTTATAGCGACAATTACACAGTGATACCCGGTTTATGCCTGACTTCTCTAGCGCTAGTTATCAGTTGACGCCTAATCCTATTAGATCAAATTCTAGTAAGTCCAAAGCAATCACCAGTGCCCATGCGCAGCCACTACGAGTTGCGATCAACGGCTTTGGGCGTATTGGGCGTAATGTATTGCGAGCGATGATAGAGCGCTTTGAGGTCCTCGGGCGCGCTATTCATATCGTCGCTATCAATGACTTAGCGCCTGCTGATATTTTATTGCATTTACTAAAGTTCGATAGCACTCATGGTCGCCTGAGCCGTCTAGGGGTGAGTGCGGATATTATAGAAGAGGATGATAGCGAAACGCAGTTGTGCTTGACTAAGAACAGTCACACTTATTGTATTCGTATGCTTAGTGAGCCAGATCCAGCCAAGCTCTTGTGGGAAACGCTTGAGATCGACGTGGTATTAGAGTGTACTGGGCATTTTCGCTCTTATGAGCAGGCAAACATGCACATCGAGGCAGGCGCTCAGCAAGTGATTATAGGCGCCGCTCCCTTTGACACTGTTGACGCTTGCATCGTCATGGGAGTTAACACCGAGGCGCTCACCTGCGAGCTACCGATTATATCGGGTGTTTCTTGTACTACTCAAGCGCTCGTACCACTCATTGATACGTTAGATAAAGCATTTGGGGTACGATCAGCGATGATGACCGAGATTCATGCGGTGACAGCGGATCAGAACGTTCTTGACCAGGCGCATCGTGATCCGCGCCGCGCGCGTGCTTCAGGTCACAATATTATCCCAACGACATCGAGTAGCATAGCTGCCACCGAACGCGTCCTGCCAGCGATGGCTGGCAAGATAAATGGCCACTCCATTCGCGTACCGACTATCGACGTCGCCGCTATCGATGTGACTTTTGTTTTTGATAATACTGACGTCAGTACTGATATCAGTATTGAGGCAATAAAAGAGGTGCTCAAATCAGCAAGCCAAACGCATCTATTAGGTATTATGGCTTATACAGATGAGCCTTTGGTCTCTAGCGACTTTATCCATCAGCCAGAATCGCTCATCATTGATGGTCAGCAGCTCATGAAGGTAGGCAATCAGTACAAGGTTTTTGCGTGGTACGATAACGAATGGGGTTATGCCAATAGATTGCTTGATATGTGCCTGCATCTGGCATCAAGCAAGCCGAAACGCTCAAAACAAAAGTAGCGGCAAAATAATTTGATTTTTTTGAGCTGCGTACTTGCATTCTCATAGCATATCGCTATAATGATGCACAAATGGAGACGTGGCAGAGCGGTTGAATGCACCGGTCTTGAAAACCGACAAGGGTTCATAGCCCTTCGAGAGTTCGAATCTCTCCGTCTCCGCCAAATTTATAAGTTTCAGTACTTACTAAGAAGCCCTAATCACTCGATGATTAGGGCTTTTTTTTGCGCTTCATAAACAAGTTTTCATGAGCAAAGTATTACTTGGAAGTGCACGTTATGTCATGCTCTATCATTAAGTCGTACCCTACTGTTAATTGGTTAGCTGAGTATCGAACTCAATTTTATTACCATCAGCAAGGGTTAGTGTTCCTTCAGTGATTTCAATAGTCATCTCTTGGGTGTTTCTAATCGCTCGCATGACGTTGATATCTTCGATGCTACTATCTATAATAATCTTGCCAGATTGCTCAGGCTCAATAGTAGGTGCAAACGTGGTTTGCGGTACATTGAATGCTTTGCCCTGAGTCAGGTTGTCATCTGTCATCAGTAGCGTACCCTCAAAGCTCTTAATAGGCACAGTGCCATGATTAGATAACATAAACTGGAGCTTGACCTGGTTAAGACTGTCATTATCACTACTCTTGACGGGCAGTAGGGCGACAGGATACGTCTGCGTGGAAACCGCACTGCTTGATTGATTAGCAACAACAGGACTTTTTTCTCCAGTTGGATTGTCAGGATGCAGGCGCTCGTATTCACGCTGTTGTACTAGCGCCTGCTCGATTGTCGTACGCGGCATCGCCCCTGACTCATAAGCTTCGCTTAGTTTCATGCGCAGCATATAGCGGCTCAAAACTTGTCTATCACTCTCAGATAATTGCTCAAAGGCATCGCCCAATTGCTTCTGCCATTGATCTGAGTCGGTAGGTATGGTCTGCTGCATTGGATCATTTTGCGGCGTAGAGCAGCTGCTCATCACCGGTATTATCCCAAGAGATAGAGTCACAAGCAGAGCTGTGCTTAAGCGCTGAGGTATATTTAACATGATTTACTCCTTGTGATTGCGTATTGCCAACCGTTTATTATTCATCAATATACCGCGTTTGATAAATAAATGGGAATATTCATCACAAGCTGTTGTGTTATGTTTTGCAAGAATAATCGTAAGAAAGACTTAGAATAAAGATCATTAGGACATAGGTAAGAATAGAGTTGGCAGGCGCGACTAAAGAGTAAGTACAAAAAAGGCTAAGCACAAATAATGATGCTCAGCCTCTTGAATATGCTAAATCAAAGTGTTCAATCTTTGTCTTGCAACTCAGAAAAAGGACGAATAGTACAGCTATTATGGGTGGTGATAATCGCTTCATCTATAATGTGCTGACTGACGCCATGCTTGCGCAGCGTCTCAATAAACACCTCATCATGCGCTAGAGTATAGTCTTGATGATCGCGATCAAGTCCTTGACGAATATACAGACGTATAAGCCCTTGGATACGCTTAAACCCCAATTCCTCTGACGTCGCATTCAATAAAGCGATCATCTCCTCAGACAGACGAATGCTCACTGGGCGCATGACTTTTTGCGGATGATCTGAGAACTTATTTTTTATATGGACAGGTATCATAATAAACCATTAGTTGTCGTGATTTTATATAGAAGACTTGGGATATAGAACATTAAGACGAAAAGCAATCAAGCAAAACTATGCTCACCATACAACAAATATGAGCCAAATAACACCTTAGAAGCATTATTAAATCACCATAAAACCTATCGGCATAAAAAAACCTCTATCATCAGCTGATAAAGGTTTTTATGTCTGACACTGTCAAACTAAATATGGCTCCTCAACCTGGGCTCGAACCAGGGACACACGGATTAACAGTCCGACGCTCTACCAACTGAGCTATTGAGGAATAAAGGGTCATAACAATTGCAGCATTAGTAGCAACTATCGTCACAAGCGATAAGCTTGTTTGCGTTATGTGGAGCACATTTTAGCCAAGTCGTTATTGTCTGTCAACCTAGATGAGCCAATATTGCCAAAATTAATCGAACAGACAGTGCTCTATAAATAACGAGTATCAATTCTCACGCCTATACCACCATAAAAAAACCCTCATCAAAGCGATGAGGGTCTTGGCAAATGCCATAATCGAATCTAAACGTTAATGCTAGAATTTGGCTCCTCAACCTGGGCTCGAACCAGGGACACACGGATTAACAGTCCGACGCTCTACCAACTGAGCTATTGAGGAATATAGTTACTACTGTACAGTCACTGCTGACAGTGAGCTTAACGCATACTCTAATGAGTTTGTGCTAAGTGGGGCGTATTCTAACAAAGATAGAAAATACGTCAAGCCTTTTTTGATGTTTTATTACCTTAAACAATTAATAGCACCTTTAATCTCTATTATTAGAGCTTCTGTTTTGATCTATTGGCTCGTGATAGGCGCATATGATTTATTAGACACCTATCTATTGAGATGCTGTTTGCTATTAAGATGCTGTTTGGATATTTTGTGTCAGTCAATTCAGTCCCCGCTTGCGAAGTTACAACAATAGAGATGACGTCCTATACTATAATTATTTGGACGCTGACTATTTAGATTTTATAAATGAGCGACTATCTTTAGTAAGCTAAAGCCAATAAAAATTAGGACTTTACCATGAACAATTCATCTCATAAATTAAACATCGTTATTACAGGCGCAACCTCTGGCATCGGCAAGCAGTTGGCCATAGACTATCTCGCGGAGGGTCACAATATATATGCTGTTGGCCGTGACGATGAAGCGCTTGCTGAATTGCAAAATCTAGGCGCCAAACCTGTTGATTTAGATTTGATGGATCGTGACAAAGTAGTAGAAGCCTTTAGTAAAATTGACAAGATTGACTTAGCTATTTGCGGCGCAGGCATGTGCGAGTACTTAGATATGCCAAATTTTGATAGTGAAGCGTTTATGAAGGTAATGTCTGTCAATATGGGCACGCTCTCTCATGCTATCGAAGGCGCTCTGCCACAGCTGATGGAATCTAAAGGTCGACTAGTTGGGATCGGATCAGCATCTGCTTATGTACCCTTTGCACGCGCAGAGGCTTATGGCAGCTCAAAAGCGGCGATTCATTACTTGATGAAAACTCTACAGATTAGCCTTGCGCCATTTGATGTTGATGTGAGTTTGGTTGTGCCGGGTTTTGTTGAGACGCCAATGACTAAACAAAACGACTTTCCTATGCCGTTTATACAAACAACGAAGCAGGCAAGTCAAGCGATTCGTGATGGCATTAGCAGCGGTGATGAGGTCATTGAGTTTCCCAAAAAACTCACCCTACCGCTCAAAACTCTAGGCGCTTTGCCAGATATGATTTGGCAACAAGTTAGTGAAAAATTGAATAAGAAGTAGTATAGAAGACTCAGTTAAGTATTAAAGTACCGTCATCGAAATTATCAAGGATAAGCATATATGTCATTTATACGTCGCAAATTTGCGTCAAAAGATAAATTATCAGCAAGCGACAATGAAAGCGAGGCAAGTGCTGATGATAGCTCAAAGTCGCAGGTTAAGACACGTATCGCCATTATCGGCTCAGGCGTCGCAGGGCTAACTTGCGCGCACTATCTAGCGGCGGATCATGAGGTGACAGTATTTGAAGCGAGCGATTATATCGGCGGTCACGTCAACACGATTGATGTCGCCCTACAATACGGTAAAAAGGCCAAAGAGGACAAAATCGAAAAAAGCGCAATCGATACAGGTTTTATCGTCTTTAATGAGCGTACTTATCCCAATTTTTTTCGTCTATTACATGAGTTGCAAGTGCCGTTTCAAAGTACCGACATGAGCTTTTCGGTCAAAAACATTCCCCGTAACTTTGAGTACAATGGTCATACGATCAACACACTATTGTCTCAGCGCAAAAACGTACTAAATCCTAAGTTTTGGCAATTTGTCAAAGACATCGTTCAGTTCAACAAGCATATTCGTAAGTTGCGCCAAGACTACGATGGTGTGCGAGCGCAGGGCGGTGACATTAGTGCGCTTACTCAGCAAACCTTGGGCGATTATCTAGCCAATGAGCGCTACGGGCGTCTGTTTACGGATAATTACCTGTTGCCCATGGTGTCTGCCATCTGGTCGACGAGTATAAAAGATGTGCATGCTTTTCCGTTAGTATTCTTTGCCCAGTTCTTTGATAATCATGGCCTGCTCGATGTGGTTAATCGTCCGCAGTGGTTCACGATCAAAGGCGGCTCCAAGCAGTACGTCAACAAGCTCGTTACCAAGTTTGTCAAAGCAGGCGGTATAGTACGGGTGAACACTCCAGTGCAATCTGTGACTCGTAGTGGTGGAGCAGTTACCCTCAATGTGGTCAGCGGCGGTGCATCAAATCAAGAATCTGAAAGTGAGGCACTCCTATTTGATAAAGTGATTTTTGCATGTCATGCGGATACGGCGCTCAAACTATTAGTAGATGCTAGCCCTGATGAACAGGACGTGCTAAGCCACTTTCGTTTCACTGAAAATACTGCTGTGCTACATACAGATAGCAGCGTATTACCAAAAAAGTCACTGGCATGGGCAAGTTGGAACTATCTTATAGATAAGCAGACGGCTATTTCTAATCAAGAACAGCGAGACAGGGAAACGCCAACCAGTAAGCCAGTACTGACTTACCATATGAACATCTTACAACGACTGACTAAGCAGCATAACTATCTGGTCACGCTAAATCATGACATTGACCCTGCCCAAGTTATCAAGAATATTGACTACAGTCATCCCGTATTCGATAACGAGATGATTGCCGCGCAAGGCGAGTGGGCGCGCATCTCTGGTAGTGGCCTCAATACTCACTTCTGCGGCGCTTACTGGTTCAATGGCTTTCACGAAGACGGCGTACGTAGTGGACTGCGCGTCTGTCAGTCGTTAGGTCACTCTATAGAGATCAAAGACGAGGTTGATGCCAGTCATTTGCCTGATAGTGATAGCACGCACACACCCTTTCGCTATCGGGATCTGCCAGTCAAAGCAGACAAACAAGCTCGTAAGCTCAAAAAACGTCTGGTTGCAACGGCAACGACCAATCAAGAGCTGGTCGATTATGTCGCAAAGGTGCAAGCGGCTGTTATTGATCGACCCAATAAAAGCACCTCTAAAAAACGTGGCTTTTTCTTTAGCCGTAAAGTCTAATTTTTGAGACGCTCATGACCATAAAAGCTACAAGCGCTACTGACGAGTACAAGAGTACGATAGATGATATGGCACTGGCGCATCAGCTGTTCCATGGAACGACTTGGCACAACCGATTGCTACCAAGTGTGCATAAATTTGCTTATCCTTATCGATATTGGGGTGTCAATATCAGTGCGCTAGCGGCAGAACATGATTTGCCTGAGGTCAAGCTGTCCGTACTAGGCGGCAAGGTGCTCAAAAGACTACCGCTGTTCTCTGCCAAGCATAAGGCGTTACAGCAGTTCTACCCTAACGATTATTTGCAAGAAGACGATAAAAAAAGCAGCGATGATAATGTACAAGCGCTAAAGAACCGCTTAAATCAAGCGTTTATGACTCAGACGGGCAGTAAGCCTACAGGCGATATGATTGGCATGCTCGTATGCCGAAACGTAGGACTGTATTTTAGCCCAGTGAACTTCTATATAGGGTTTGACACTGAGCAAGTGCCAACGCATTTATTGGCTGAAGTCTCGAATACGCCTTGGGATAAGCGTCATTACTATGGATTTTTATTAGAAGGTTCAGAGACTAAGTTCTGTCACGATAAAAACTTTCACGTATCACCCTTTAATCCTATTGATCAGATGTACCGCTGGCAGGTAAAAATCAATAAGCAGCAAGATAACTGCTTACAAGTTCGTATTACTATTGACATCAGCGACGCGCGCGGTGACGTGCTCAAAACTGGTATTAAGATGTCAGGCGCTCCTATGACGATGCAATCTATACAGCATAGCCTACGCAAAAATCCAGTGATGAACCTCACCTCACTGAGCCGTATTTATTGGCACGCGTTCAAACTGTTTGCTATTAAAAAGGTTCCCTATGTCAATTACGACGAAACACTTGCTGATAGCAACCAAAGTGATGGCAAAACTAAAAGATAATATAATCACGCAACTCTAGGTGGTTTGATTGTATTTTTTGATCATATTTAAGGTAAAAAATTGCCTTGAACTACTCATCTTAATAAAACTATCTACCGAAACAACCGCTTATCTTAAGTGTATAAAAGGATATCGAAACAATGTCAGTACGACCGACCGAACGTAAGCCTACAACAAGACTAGAGAAGATCAATGCGCGCATTAGTCAGACGCTTAGTGACAGTGCTCTTTTGCAACCTGTCAATAACGGCGTGAGTACTCTGGCAAGAAAAGCGGTATTTGAAGCGCTAAAACGGGTCCGCTTCGGTGGTATAACGGTCATTGAGGACTTTGAAGGTCAGTCTGTTGACACCCATCGTTTTGGCAATACCTCATCAAATATAAAAAGTAGCTCGGCAGTCGGTCGTCATGCATTGCAAGTGACTTTGACTATTCATAATACCAGCGTCTATCGTCAGCTGTTGTTTGGTGGCTCTATCGCGTTGGCAGATAGCTACATCAATGGGGATTGGGATACAGATGATCTGACGGGATTAATACGCTTGGCCGCGCGAAATCTAGCGGTACTCAATAAATTAGAGAACCGCTTTGCAGGCATCAGTAAGACGTTTGAAAAAGCCAAGCATCAGTTGCGTAGCAATGATCAATCAGGATCAAAATCCAATATCCTAGCGCATTATGACTTGGGTAATGACATGTATCAGCGCTTCTTGGATGAGACAATGATGTATTCATCTGCCGTATACAAAAATCCTGAGGCGACGCTTGCCGATGCGCAGCAGCATAAGCTGGCGCTAATATGTAAGCGCTTACAATTGAGCGCTGATGATCATGTGATCGAGATCGGTACGGGTTGGGGCGGCTTTGCCATTTACGCAGCCGAGCATTATGGCTGTCATGTGACGACGACGACTATCTCTGATGCACAGTACAGCGAGGCGCAGGCGCGGGTCGAGGCGGCTGGCTTATCAGACAAAATTACTTTGCTCAAGCAGGACTACCGTGAGCTCACAGGACAGTTCGATAAGCTTGTCAGCATCGAGATGATTGAGGCGGTCGGTCATGAGTATCTGCCAACGTTTTTTGCAAAGTGTAATGATTTGCTTAAACCGATGGGACTTATGGTATTACAAGCTATCACCTTTAACGATCAGAATTATGAGGACTACATAGATTCGGTCGATTTTATCCAGACGCATATTTTCCCAGGGGGCTGTCTGCTCTCCAATCAAGAGCTCAATACGCAGTTCACTGAGCAGACTGATATGGTCATCAAACAATTGCATGATTATGGCTTTGATTATGCGCATACACTCAGAGACTGGCGCAACGCTTTTATGTCGCAGCGCGAGGAGATTAAAGCGCTTGGATATGATGAGGCTTTTATTCGCTTGTGGGAGTTTTACTTCTGTTACTGCGAGGGTGGGTTTTTGGAGCGTACGATAGGTGTGGTACAGCTAACGGCAGTAAAACCTGACAATATCGATATCTTGCATTTCTCCGATGTTCCTGCGGTAGAGACTTATCGCTGATAATGATGAAGAACATAGAGTAATAGGCTAACCTTAGCTACTAAAGCATTTGGCGCGGGCTTAACGAATAGATAATAGAGCAGTAACTAAATGCTATCTGGATGATCTTTAGTTTTGATTAAAATATGAGAATATAATAAAAGGATTTGATTATGGGTTATGTCTTTATTTATCTAGCTGCTGTTATCATATTTTTGGCCGTTGATGCCGTTTGGCTGACGACGATGAAAGGCGCGTTTTATGAAAAGCGTATCGGTCACCTGCTCGCCGATGAACCAAATATGATAGCAGCTGGCGTGTTCTATATGTTCTACATACTAGCACTGTGTATTTTGGTGTTATATCCACAGATCAAGGCTGGCGCCTCAATTGGTCATATTTTCTTGTTAGGCGGTCTCATTGGATTGATGGCGTATGGTACTTACGACTTTACTAACCTTGCACTATACAAAGGCTTTACTCTAGATACTGCGCTTGTGGACTTTGCATGGGGCGGTATACTGACAGGGTCAGTGAGTGCGATTGCAGCATGGATGGCTTATCACTTTAACTGGTTAAGCTAAAAGCTTTAAATACATGCCTACATAGGAATAAAAGTGCGGTTACAAGCCGTTATGGTATAAGTATTTATTTGCGTTACACTAAGCACAAACTAATAATACTGCTATTAATAAGTAGTACAAAAGGATACTTATGGCTCAATCTAATACCTCATCTACAGCAAAAAAAGCGCCGCTTAATCATGAACTATACATGTCGATATTGATGACGCCAGATATGGCAAACTTCATTGGAAATGTCCATGGTGGTGATTTACTCAAGATGCTTGATCAGGTAGCTTATGCGTGCGCTAGTCGTTACAGCGGTAACTATGTCGTGACCTTGTCAGTGGATCAGGTTATGTTCCGTGAGCCTATTTACGTCGGTGAGCTAGTCACTTTTGCAGCTAGTGTCAACTACGTTGGCAATACTTCGATGGAGGTCGGGATTCGGGTTGAAGCAGAAGACGTGCGTGCTCGTACCATTCGACATACCAACAGCTGCTATTTCACCATGGTAGCAATTGATGACAATGGTAAGCCGACGCCAGCACCGCCACTCGATACGAAAAATTCAATGCAGCAGTGCCGCGCTGATGCGGCGTTTGAACGTAAGCAGTTACGTATGCAAAGCTCAAATCGTCCTAGTTGCGATCTCGATGGGCCGATTGAGAATCCAACAATGATGCAAAAGCAAGAGAATGAAAAAGCATAGCTACTCAGAACAAAAAAGGTCACCATGTAGGTGACCTTTTTTGTTCTCTATTACTTAGGTTTAACGGCATTTAGGTTCAGTGGCGATTATCAAAAATACTATTTCTTAGGCGCATTGGCACCGATGAACCAAGCATCTTTGTCGACTACGCGGCTTACTTCTGTCAATAGATCAGCGGTGTCTTCATCACCAGCATCACCAGCAGTGTCGATAGCTTCGCGTAATGTCTTTGCGATTGTCTTATAGCGATTGGTCAATTCGCGAACATGTTGATCCACTTCAGTAATATCGGTTGGGTAGGTCTCTAAAATAGAATCTTCAGCGACACGCTTAGAGATACCATTGGCTTTACCGCCTAAGATAACAATGCGCTCAGCGACTGTATCGAAAGCTTCTGTCAAACGATCATAGGTATCGTCTAGTAATTGATGCACACCGATAAAGCCAGTACCTTGCAAATTCCAATGGCACTGTTTGGTATCCATGCTCAAATCCATTAGGTTCGCTAGATTCGAGTTTAATAAATCGACCATTTTATTCGCTGTATCGTCAGTAATACCACTTGCGTAACGTTCTCTCATATTATGCTCCGTTATTGAATTTGTTTTTAATTCTAGTTATTTGATTAGTAGAACAAGTAATCAATTACTTGCCTGTTGAATCAGTATCGATAATAGCACCTTGAGCCAAGATTGGAACCCTCTAGCGTTAGGCTTTATTGAGTGGTCGTGTAAGAGGTTTGTTAATCGTGAAAAGCTTTGTAAATATAGTCAGCTAATCTTTGAAATTTGTACTGCTATTGACGAACTTATCAAACAATTCTTGCTGAGTTGAATTCTTGATATTGATATCTGCAACGTTAACAGTCACTTTGACACATAAACTTTGGCACATAAACAATGACCCCTCATATCTCATTCCTCAATAGATAATAGGGGACAACTCACAAGTATCGTCAACGACTCTACCTGAGTATCCCAGCATCTTATTGTACATTTTGTAGCAGTACACTCCATAAAAAACAATGCGTTTAGGGCATCAAATTACCTTTAAAAACACAAGCAAAACCCCATATCGTTATAAATCTATTGAAAAAGACAGCCCCTATGCGTATGCCTGAACCGCGCTCGTCGCGTCAATTAAATCAATTGGCCACTCAACTCCAAGGCGAAGCTGAGATCATCGGCGTTAATGCATCTGGAACGCAAATATCAAGCCGCGCCTTTGAGATGGTGACTGAATTTGAGCCGGCAGGCGATCAGCCGCAAGCTATCAAAAAACTCGTCAATGGTATCAATAGCGGTATGGATGAGCAGTTACTACTTGGGGTGACGGGTTCTGGCAAGACTTATACGATGGCAAAAGTCATCAGTGAGACTCAGCGCCCAACCATTATCATGGCGCACAACAAGACGTTAGCAGCCCAGCTATATGGTGAGTTCAAATCGTTCTTTCCCAACAACGCTGTTGAGTATTTCGTCAGCTATTACGATTATTATCAGCCTGAGGCCTATGTCGCGGCAAGTGATACTTTTATCGAAAAAGACAGTGCCATTAATGATCATATCGATCAGATGCGCTTATCTGCTACGCGCGCCCTACTTGAGCGCCGCGATGCGATTATCGTTGCGTCAGTCTCTTGTATCTATGGCTTGGGCGATCCTGAGAGTTATCTCAAAATGCTGCTCCATATCGTCGTCGGTGACAAGATAGACCGTACGGCGACGATCAAGCGTTTGGTTGAGATGCAATATACGCGCAATGAGCTAGACTTTGGACGCGGTACGTATCGCTTGCGCGGAGAGCTACTAGATATCTATCCCGCTGAATCCGAGCAGCTGGCAGTGCGCGTGCATCTATTCGATAACGAAGTTGAAAAGATTACTTGGTTTGACCCGTTAACGGGCAAGACCGTGCGTAGCGTGCCACGTATCACCATCTATCCCAAGTCGCATTATGTGACGCCGCGTAACAAGCTGGACGCTGCTAGTATTACCATTCGTGAGGAGCTTGAACCGCGACTTGAGTATTTCCGTGAGAACAACAAGCTGATTGAAGCACAGCGCCTCAAAGAACGTACCCAATATGATCTTGAGATGATTCAGCAACTCGGTTACTGTAACGGTATTGAGAACTACTCACAGCATCTCTCTGGTCGACCATCAGGGGAGGCGCCGCCAACTTTGTTTGATTATATTCCAGAGGACGCGCTGTTGTTTCTCGATGAGTCTCATGTTACGGTATCGCAAATTGGCGCGATGTATAAAGGCGATCGCTCACGTAAAGAGAACTTGGTCAATTATGGTTTTCGTTTGCCAAGTGCGATGAATAACCGCCCGATGAAGTTTGAAGAGTGGGAACGTATCAAGCCCAAAACCATTTATGTGAGCGCGACGCCTGCGCTCTACGAATATGAGCACAGTGAGCAAGTCGTCGAGCAGCTGGTACGTCCGACAGGTCTGATTGATCCTGAGATTGAGATACGTCCTGTGCTGACGCAAGTCGATGATGTGCTGTCAGAGATTACCAAGCGCCGTGAGGTTGATGAGCGCGTATTGATTACTACTTTAACTAAGCGCATGTCAGAGGATTTGACCAGTTATCTTAAAGAGTACGATGTCAAAGTCGCTTATTTGCACTCGGATATTGATACCGTTGAGCGCATGCAGATTATTCATGAGCTACGTACGGGTGTGCATGATGTACTGGTCGGCATTAACCTACTGCGTGAAGGTCTAGATATGCCTGAGGTCTCACTGGTCGCGATATTCGATGCGGACAAAGAGGGCTTTTTGCGCTCAGAGCGCGCGCTTATTCAGACGATTGGTCGCGCAGCTCGTCACTTAAATGGCAAGGCTATTCTCTACGCCGATCGCATTACCCCAAGTATGCAAAAGGCGATAGATGAGACCGACCGTCGCCGCGAAAAACAGGTCGCCTTTAACCTTAAGCATAACATTACGCCAAGAGGTGCGCGCCGAAGTATTACGGATAAGATCGATACGGGTGATGATTTGGACGCCAATGACAATCAAGCGATTCCAGTCAAGAGCAATCTGCCAGATGTTGATATCAGTATCTTGCGTAGTCCTGATTTGCTCGCCAAAGAGATCAAGCGCCTAGAGAAGCTGATGAAGCAATTCTCTCGTGATCTCAAGTTTGAGGACGCCGCAAAAACTCGTGACAAAGTGCTAGAGCTAAAAGCGCACTTGCTCTAAGAGCTTAGTATTTTAGAAACTCGCTTGTGAAGAGTAGAGCGAGTTGCCCTCTAGGTGACTCGTTTTTTTTAGCCTAAAAGGACAACTAACTTCCTATGACCTTTTTTTTATAAGCGTCATATATTTAAACCACCCTTACCAACCACAAACGCAGTTTTACATATCCTACCTTAAAATAGTCAGCTGCTTCTTATACTATTTATATGTAGAGTATGACCTTTCAAACTCTAGGAAAATTGTTCGCTAGATATATATATATATATAGATATATATATGAAATTCTAAAATATTTTAATAAGGTTATGGTTATGGACGTTGCATCGTTATTCAAAAAGGGCGTAGAAAAACAACTGCTTGATGTAGATGATTATATCTTTACGCCTGAGCGCATTGACATGGTGGTAGATGAGGGAAACTTGAACTGTGTCCTCAATAGTGATGGTTCTGTTAATATTTTTTATAGCAAGAAAGGTATCACTGATGTGAGAGCCGCCGCGCGCAAGCATCCTTTTACCGATTTTGATACCGAACTCCATCATGGTATTTATGATGACGTTATTGAAGATTTGATCGACAGTGTTAATGATATTATTGGCAGTCACTCTAAATACTTTCGCATTAATAAAGTTCTGCCTATGGGAGCGGCCTTAGGGAATGATGACCTTATTAGTGAAAATGACAAGTACTAAATGCTAGTTATTAAGTTTTAAAGAATTTTGAATCGCAATTAAGGGTACAACCATGGATGTCGCAGCACTATTTAAAAAGGGCGTAGAAAAAGAATTATTAGATGTAGACGATTATATCTTTATACCTGAGCGTATCGATATCGTCGTTGATGGGGGTGATTTGACTTGTGTGTTAAACAGCGATGGTTCGGTCAATATTTTTTATAGCAAAGAAGGCATTACTGATGTTAGAGCCGCTGCTCGTAAACATCCCTTTACTGCTTTTGAAACTGAGTTGTATCACGGTATTTATGATGATGTTATCGAAGATTTAGTTGATGGCGTGAATGACATTATCAGTAGCGGGTCTAAATACTTTCGTCGGAGTAGAATCCTACCAGTAGCTATGCAGCCTGAGCCTATCACTCGAAATCATATTTGATATCTGATAGTTGTCATAAGTAGTGGTTCGAAGTTTATCTCACAATTACAATAAAGCGCGATATACGTTCATTGAATGTATATCGCGCTTTTTTTATCCAAAATTTTCGTGTTTTTATGGAGACACAATACTGCCATAGCAGCTTTGAAGAGATTTGGCGACGACTCGTGCGACCAACTGAGTGCGATAGTTGGCATCGATAGCGGCATTCCCTAGCTCAACGATGGTGACTTGCTGTGGGGCTTGTTCACTAACGCAGCCACATACTCGAGTTTTTACCGCTTCTTCTTGAGCTTCACTCATCGCGACACTGGCGATCTGCCATGTTTTTTGATTCTCAATCTGGCTGCGACATTGATTGTCGATAGCGGCTTTGAACACATTCATACCGATCTCATTCGCCGTGCCGATAGCATTGCCTGAATTATTGGTTCCACCTGTCGTTGTACATCCTGCTATTGCAAAGGTGGCAAGCAGGGTGGTTGAAAGTAATAACTTTTTCATAAAAGCGTCCTTTAGTATTCATGAATTGAGGATAGGTACCAAAGCATAGTAACTGATTTGCACGCTAAAAGTGATGCCCTAATACTTAAACATATCGCTTAATCCTATCACTAAATCAAGAGCGGGCGCATCTTGCAGGCATTCAGGACAAATAAGATAGTTCAGCACGCAATCATTTAAGTCAGTGAGCATATGAAGTATCAACCCCAGCCCTATTATTTTATAGGGTTTTCTGAAAAATAACATGGCGATATAGATGATCATAGCGTAATAAGTGTGAAGGGGATGAAAGTTAATACTACAGCGATTAGGCGAGAATATCGGCGTGGCTAGCAAATGGTCTAAATCGACCAGCATAGTAGCAAGCAAAATTAGATAAACGCGTTTGTAGTCATGACGGAAGAATACGTAAGCTATGAGTAGCGGCATACCGAAGTGCAAAAAGTAGTGTATAAGCGTTTGAGTCATTACTGGTTAATCTAAGAGGACATATGGGTAAGTATAGCGTGAACGGCCCACAAGTCATCAAGAACAAAAAAAACCAGCTAAGTTATCTTAGCTGGTGATATAAAATCAGTATCTAACAGTGTTTAAACGTTCTTACTATGTTGTTTCTTTTGAATATCTTTGGCTAGCTTATAGCACTCTTCGACATGATCGTTCGCAATTTTTTTGAATATGGTATAGCCCATCGTCGCCGCAACTAGCTGACCGCCTAGCGGGATAAACTTCGTCACTTGTTTAGCAGCAATGCGACCACCAAAACCTTGAATGGTTTTTTTGACGATACCGCGTGTTGCCATCAGACCGGCAAAGTCTACCGTACGATTCTTAAGCTCTTTCCAATGCACTTCACGTGATTCTAGATCAATGGCAGAATCGCGTCCTTTAATTAGACCAAAACGTTCGCTAATATCAGGAATAAGCTGGGTGAGCATACCAGCGTCCACTGCTACATCAAAAAAGGGTACAGGTACCACGGCTACGCCAGCGGAGTATTTTGCACGTTGTTTGACCAGTTTTTTGCAGTCTTTTTTAACTTGTTCAAGATCTAAGTTTGGATCAATCGTGTTAGGGAGTTTTTCAGCGGCGGGAGTCGTTTTCATAAAATATCCTTTTAAGTGATTCAATGGTCAAGGTATAACTAGCAGGTTGAAGTTGATAAGTAATTGCTATGTTAATTAATAATCAAGAGAATTAATAGTTAGAATGAATGATTATACTGCCTAATATTTTAATCATTTGTGAGCGCTATGCAATTATAGGTTTGTAGCGAAATGCAGAGAATTACTGTGAGAGTGCACAGTTTTTGTAAATAAGACGACAAGTCTCGCTACATTGATCCTATATTTCAATGTCTAAGATTTGCAAATATTCAAGTGATATCAGTTGATAGTATTATTGTTTAACAGTGCCTATTAGCATTGTGACTGTCTATAAAAGCCAGTAGAATACGCTCATGCTAAATTTAACCCCCCGTTATACCGCAACTTGTAATGACGAGTTGCCCGCTGCATTGCAGTCCCTTGCCGCCCAATCCTTAACCCTCGCTAGACTATATGCAGGTCGCGGTATCACTGCGCCCAACGAACTAGAGACGGGTCTATCAGGACTATTGCCAGCGGAACACCTGCACGGCGTCACAGAGGCAGTTCGTCTGCTTGATCAAGCTATTGACGAGGGTTTGCGTATTCTTATCGTCGGCGACTTTGATTGTGATGGCGCCACCAGTACCGCACTCATGATACGCGCGCTGAGTGCTATGGGCGCAGTCGTTGACTTTATCGTGCCCGATCGCTTCAAGTACGGTTATGGGCTGACGCCTGAAATCGTCGAGCTGGGTATAGAGACTTATCATCCTGATATGATCGTAACGGTCGATAATGGTATCTCAAGTCATGAAGGCGTGGCGCGCGCCCAAGCTAACGGTATCATCGTGATCATTACTGATCACCATTTAACGACTAAGACAGTACCGTCCGCTGAAGCGGTGGTCAACCCTAATCAGGTAGATTGCAGCTTTGCGAGTAAAGCACTCGTTGGCGTTGGCGTAGCCTTCTATGTACTAGGACGTTTGGCAAGATTGCGCCGCGAGGCGGACAAGTCTACGGTTCAAGTGAGTCAATATCTGGATTTGGTCGCGCTTGGGACGATTGCTGATGTTGGGGTGCTTGATAAGAATAATCGTACTCTCGTGCATCATGGACTTGCCGCGATTCGTCAAGGACGCTGTAGTGTAGGTATACTGGCACTGCTTGAGCAGGCAGGACGTGATCCCAAGCAAATGCAAGCGCAGGACTTTGGATTTGTATTAGGACCGCGTATCAATGCCGCCGGTCGCATGGATAATATGCGTATCGGTATTGAATGCCTGCTGGCCGATGACTGGAGCACCGCGCAGCGTTTGGCGCAAGAGCTTGAACAGCTCAATCGCACGCGCCGTCAGGTTGAAGGCGAGATGCGTGCGCAAGCGGATACTATCGTGCAAACTTTAGCAGACGATAACAGCGATGATGAGCCTGATATAACGATCAGTCATGATAATGACGACATCATTTGTCATGACAACGTTAACACAGTCGACAACGCTACTGATGCACCTTTTAATAAGCAGGCTAAGAATGACACTAGCCGTAGTATTATTCTATACAAAGACGACTGGCATCAAGGCGTCATCGGTATCGTGGCAGGACGGTTAAAAGAAAGTCATTATCGACCCAGCATCGTCTTTGCTCCTGCCAATACAGAGCGTACGGGTGATGATGATCCTATTAAAGGCTCAGCGCGTTCTATCGCTGGTGTGCATATCCGCGATGCGATCGAACAAGTAGCTGAGCAGTACCCTAACCTTATCAGCCATTTCGGTGGTCATGCCATGGCGGCTGGCCTGACGTTAAAACGTCGCAACTTTGATGGGTTTGTCAGTGCTTTTGATGAGGTGATGGCGCAGCTAGATGATGAAGTATTCGCTGAGCAAAAATTCACTGATGGATCTTTGCAAGGCTGCGACTTTAGCTTGGGGTTTGCTGAGCACCTAGCCAGTGCAAGTATTTGGGGCCATGGTTTTGCGCCGCCGATATTTGATGGTGTCTTTGAAGTGCTCAGTTTTAAGATATTAAAAGACAAGCATCTTAAGCTATCACTGCGATATCCTGATGTACAATATCCGATTGAGGCCATTTACTTTAACTTTGATAGTGAGGTGTGGGATTACCGCGCCGAGCAGGTACATCTACTGTTTCAATTAGATATTAATGAGTGGAATGGCAAGCAGAGTCTACAACTGATGGTCAGAGATTTGGCTCTAGTAAATAGCGCTAGTTAAAATAGTAATTTATAAACACCTATTAATGCACAAAAATTTATAGGCCACGTCAGAAAAAAGCGTTACCTTGGAACGAGGTTGACGCTTTTTTAGTATCTCCATTGCAGTGTTGGGAACTGCCAGTCAAAGCGAATCGCTAGCATGCGTAACGTAAAAATAGTACTCATCGTCGCAATATCAGTAATCCAAGCACTTAACCCTAAGTTGCGCAAAGCAAAGTAGAGTATACCGCCAGTTAAAGCGGCGGAGATATAAATCTCCTGCTGTAGTACCAGTGGAATCTCATTACAAATCATATCGCGGATAATACCACCGACGATGATAGTGATAACGCCAAGTAATAGAGCAACGGGAACGTTCGCACCCATACTATCAGCGACTTTGATACCGATCAGAGTAAACGCTGACAGACCGATGGTATCAGAGAGTTTGAGGAACTTATCGACTCGTATAGAGTTGGGATGAAAGAATATCTGCATGACAAGTGATGAGATAGTAATGACCGTTAGGTAGCTCATATCAACCATCCAAAATAGGGGATGACGATCTAAGATAACATCGCGAACTGTGCCGCCGCCGATAGCCGTTACGATAGACACTAGCAAACAGCCAAAAACATCGAAGTTTTTGTGCTTAGCCAGTATCGTACCTGAGATACTACAGGCAACGATACCAATCATATCGAACAAATAGAGTAAAGATCGCGGATCAAAAGTGGTGATTAGCTCTGCATCCAAGGCAATCGTTAGCATGAATCTCTCACTAAATAGGATTCTCAAAATTTTAGAGGTAGGAATATTAAAAGCAGCTAGTGTATCGTTTATCGTACCAAACGAATAGAAGGCAAATGCCAGTCAAATCTGAGCGCAAGCATACGTACGAAAAAGATAACCAGAAGCATAATAAATTCATTAAGACCTGCATTGACACCGAAGTACTGGAGGCAAAGGTAGGTGACCGAGCCTGCAACGCTCGCTGTGATATAAATCTCACGCTGTAGCACGAGCGGTATCTCATTACAGATAATATCACGTAGCAAACCGCCAAGAATGGCCGTCCATACTCCCATCATTACCGCAATGAGTGGCGCTACCCCTAGATTTAATGCGACCTTGAAACCAATCACGCTAAAAGCAGCAAGACCAACAGCATCAAAGAGTTTGAGCGCATTATCAATCTTGTGGTAGAGGTGAAAGAACATCTGCAAGATAAGAGAGGTCATCGTAATGACGATGACATAGTTCAAATCAGTCATCCAAAATAAAGGATGACGATCTAATGCCATATCTCTCAAAGTACCGCCGCCGATAGCATTGACCATCGATACCAAAATGCAGCCTGCGATATCGAACCCTTTGTGCTGAGCAAGTAAAGTCCCAGCGATAGCACAGGCAATGATCCCAATCATATCTAGTAAATATAATAAAATATCAGGAAAAATTAAAGCATTGAACATAACTATTTGCCCTTTGCATCTGCCCAAATGATTTTATGCAATTGCAACTGAAAGCGTACGGGTAGGGCGTCAGTCAGTATCCACTCAGCCAACTCGCGAGCCAGTACAGGTACGTCAGGGCTGAACTGTTCATCGATATCATCGGCGACGTTAAACATCGGAGAGAACCAAACCGTTCCAACCACTTTATCGAGCTGATGCTCAATGAGTTTTGCTTTTGCCCAGTCATAATCAGCGCGGTTCATAATGACAAACTTGATCTGATCATGCGGGGTCAAGTAATCTAAGTTTGACCATAAGTTTTTGTCCACCTCACCTGAGCTTGGCGTTTTGAGATCCATGACTTTGCTGACGGCTGGCGGCACGTTTTTGACCGTCAACGCACCGGCCGTCTCAAGGGATATCTCATAGCCATCAGTCAGTAAGCGCTTCATAAGCTCAAGCGCATTTGGCTGCGCGAGCGGCTCACCGCCTGTCAGACAAATGCGTTTGCATGGAAAGCTGGCTATCGTTGCCACGATGGTTTCAAGCGATTGGCGCTCGCCACCTGTAAAAGCATATTCTGTATCGCAGTAGACACATCTGAGCGGACAACCGGTTAGGCGCACAAATATCGTCGGCAACCCTGAGGTCAGCGCTTCGCCTTGCAAAGAGTAGAATATCTCGGTGAGGCGCAGACCCGCTTCGGGATCAGTGACAGGAATGGTGGCGTTTCTTAAAGTCATAATATTTCAAATACAGTTAAGGGGTAATCAGGCAATCAAGCCATTATCATTAAAGATAACGAAGATACTCTTTGATGGCTCTAAGGTAGAGAAAATAAAGACAGATTATAACTTAAGCGACCATACTTGACGCAATTATGATGCAAAAAAGACGCTGAAGGTTGCCCTGTCAGCATCTTTTTAGTCGTTTAATATCAGGTAACTGTTCATTGTCAAAAGTAGCTTTTTGGCAAAAAGTAGCGCTTAATCTAAACGAAGCAGCTCATTAACTGCCGTCTTCGCACGCGTTTGCGCATCGACCTTTTTGACGATAATAGCAGCGTATAAGCTATATTTACCACACTCAGAAGGTAATGATCCTGGGACAACGACTGAACCTGCTGGTACGCGGCCACGATAAATCTCGCCCGTTTCGCGATCATAAATCTTGGTTGATTGACCGATATAGACGCCCATAGAGATGACCGCGCCTTCTTCTACGATTACGCCTTCTACGATCTCAGAGCGCGCTCCGATAAAGCAGTTGTCTTCGATGATAGTCGGATTGGCCTGTAATGGCTCCAATACGCCGCCGATACCAACGCCGCCTGATAGATGCACGTTCTTACCGATTTGTGCACAGGATCCAACCGTTGCCCATGTATCGACCATGGCACCTTGATCGACATATGCACCGATATTGACGTATGAAGGCATCAACACCGCACCTGCTGCTATGTATGAACCTTTACGAGCCACGGCAGGTGGTACGACGCGAACGCCTGCTTCTTTGAATTGAGCTTCAGTCCAATCAGCAAACTTAGTTGGCACTTTGTCATAGAACTGGAGGTGATCGCCTGTAGACTGAACGTAATTGTCATTCAAACGGAACGAGAGCAGTACTGCTTTTTTGGCCCACTGATTGACCACCCATTCGCCATCTTTTTTCTCAGCGACACGCAAACTACCGTTGTCGAGTTGCTCAAGTACTTGCTCAATAGCATCACGGACGTCTTGTGGCATAGTAGCTGGGCTATATTCGTTACGGTTCTCAAAAGCTTGTTCGATAGTGTGTTGCAATGACATAAAAATCCTTAAAAAGGTTAGTAATTAAATGAAGGGTAGAGCTGCGAGTAAATCATTTGATCAAAAGATACTTGCCGTATTGTCGCCAATTTAGCGTCTTTTAGCAAATGAGCGCAGTACTGGTATCAATACAAAGGTTAAGCATTTGAAGTATGATTCTCTATCCATACCAAGATATCTTGATAGACGGTTTTATTATCTTGCTCATTCAAAGGCTCATGGCGCATGTTGGAATACAGTTGCACTTCTACATTACTGAAGCTTTGTTTTTCTAAGCGATTCACCACAGTGTTAATGCCGCTACCCATATCGCCGATAGGATCGTTTTGACCACTGACGAACAGCATAGGGAAGTCTTTAGCAATCGTGGTGGACCAACCCTTACGCAGGCCTGTGTCCATCAAGGTAAATAAAGCAAAAAAACCGTTATTGGTAAAGTCAAAACCAGTAAGCGGGTCAGCCTCATAGGCAGCAACATTGTCTGGGTTTTCACTAATCCAGGCAAAAGGCGACGATGAGATGCGATTATCCAACTGGCTATTAAGCGTTTTGTTCATGACTTTAGCAAAGACAGGATTGGTCTTTTTGGGCGCCGCTTTTGCCAGTAGTTTACTGACAGGCAGTAGCACTTTGGTCAAGGGGTTAGCGTCTGCTGTGCCCATAAGGATCGCCCCTGAAAAATTATGCGCGTGATGCTTGAGCACATTACGGACTATAAACGAACCCATAGAGTGCCCCATGACAAAATGCGGTACGTCAGGGTGACGCTCTTTTAGACTGTCGGCCATGACGATAACATCCTTTAACAGTGATTGAACAGGATGCTCATCACCAAAGAATCCTAGTTCATCTGAGGTCTTAACCGTTTTGCCATGACCGAGTTGATCGTAGGTGGCAACGGCGACACCCTCGTCTGCCAAGAACTGCGCAAAATCGCTATAGCGTCCGCTGTGCTCACACATACCATGAACGATAAGCAAGGTTGCTGTGATCTTGGTGCTAGTGTCACTTGGCTCAAAAAAAGTATGATGGAGATAATGAGTATTATCTGAGGAGGTGATTTGCTCTGGATGAGGCATAAATAATTCCTTAAAAATAGCGAGGTGATGGCAGATACTATAAGGTAGTGTTGTTCTATTATTTGTGATCAGTCCTAGACCTAACTTTTTTGTGGCGAGTCTTAGACCCAACTGATAATCAAGAAAAGTATACTTTGAATAAGACAGACCTATTGTGTCATGAGTACAGGCTTCAGCTAATCTAACCATAAAGCTTTGTGGGGTCAAATATATTTATGTCTTTATCTTACATTAGCTCGCCCCGTTACCATAAAATTTATGGTTTACTAATGTACCTACAAAGTTATCATTATCCATTATTATTAATTGTAAAAGCGCCTTTACCTCTATGAAAAACTCATCGATAAAAAAACTACTCTTGGCAGGAGGCGGTCACGCTCATATTGGCTTGCTGCGCCGTTTGCGTACCAAGCGTCCAGATAATCTAGACATCGCTATGATCAGCGAGCAATCACAAAGCCTGTATTCTGGCATGCTACCTGGCTGGATGGCAGGACATTATAGCCTCAATGAGATTAGTATCGATGTCTTGTCACTATGTAAGCAGGCAGGTGTCGATCTCATCAAGAGCGCCATCACTCGCGTAGATGCAAACGCGCAAAATGTCGCAACTGCCGATAAAGGCGATCACGATTATGACATCTTATCGTTGAATACCGGTGCTGATACTGATTTAGACTGGCTTGCGCGCGCTCAATCCCTCTCGAACCACGCCTCTTTTAATCAGTCATCTACTAATCAAGCAGTGGTTGATGTATCTAACGATAAGGTTATACCCATACGTCCGCTACATCATCTCGTTCAAGCATGGCAGCAGATTTTATTAGACGCGCAGCAATCTGAGGATTATCAACTGGCTATTATTGGTGCAGGGGCGGCGGCGACCGAGATCGTTATGGCGGCAAAAGTCGCCTTACAAGCCATTAATCCAAATCATCAGGTTTATCTGGTCTGCGGACGTGATTTGCTATCGGGGTTCGATGCTAAATTCACTCAGCGAGTGATCAAGCAGCTTAAGCGTCTAGATATTCCAGTCATTTATGAACGCGCGCAAGACTTTAAAGACAGTCAACTTGCTATTGATACCAAGTCGATGACTATGAACAGTGTCATCGCAGCGACTGGCGTGGTGGGCGCAGCTTGGACTAAGAATACTACTCTTAAAACAGTAGATAAAGGCTTCATCGCTGTAAGCGCCGTACAGCAAAGTACTTCACATGCCAATGTATTCGCGGTAGGTGATGTCGCAACGCGCACTGACCAAGATGTGGCACATTCAGGTGTACACGCGGTGCATGGTGGCGCGGTGGAAGCAAACAATCTGATGGCGTACTTGGCTAATGAGCCGTTAAAAGAGTACAAACCACGCGCGCGTACTCTATATTTATTGTCCTGCGGTGATATATACGCTATCGGTAGCTGGGGTAAGTACAGCCTACAAGGCCGCTGGATTTGGTACGTCAAACGCTACATCGATAAGCGTTTTGTAGCGTCATATAAGTAAACTTTTGTATGAGAAAAAAGTAAAATCTATTTAAAAAACAATAATTTAGTCTGTTTAGACCATTTAGTTACATGGTCTATTATCTAGCGTCACAATAGTATCGTCAAATAGTGCAATAATAAATGAGTTATCACTCAAAAATGCTACTTATCTCTATAGTTTTAAGATACTCTACTATTGCAGGCGAGCAAATTAATCAAGAATAAAAACGCTATATTTTACAATTGGAATGTTTGATCAATCAAAACTGCCATCACATAAAGGCCATACCTTATGAAATCTACTATTGAGCTGCTTGAACATACAGACTTCCCAGCGATCAAGCGACGTGAGCTGACAACACTACAGGTGAATATGGGCTATCTGTGCAACATGTCTTGTGTCCATTGTCATGTGGCTGCCAGTCCTTATCGGACTGAGATGATGTCGCGTGAGTTAGTTGAGCTGATAGTAGACGTATTACAAGCGCAAGATATGGACACGCTTGATCTCACAGGCGGTGCTCCTGAGATGCATGACGATTTTAAATACTTAGTAAAAGAAGCTCGCGCACTAGGGGTTAAAGTCATTGATCGTTGCAATTTAACGATCTTGATGGAAGAGGGTTATGAGGATATGGCACAGTTTTTGGCAGATAATGAGGTCGAAGTAGTCGCCTCACTGCCTTGTTACTCGCTTGAGAACGTCGACAAACAGCGCGGCAAAGGCGCATTTGACGATAGTATCTTGGGACTGCATAAGCTCAACGCATTTGGGTTTGGAAGGGCAGATACAGGGTTGACATTGAATCTTGTTTATAACCCACAGGGCGCCTCTTTGCCGCCCAACCAGCAATTACTAGAGGCGGACTATAAGCGCGAGTTAAAAGAGCACTTCGATATCGAGTTTAATCAATTGTTTGCCTTGACCAATATGCCTATTCAGCGCTTTGGCGCAGTGCTACTCGCCAAAAACGAATTTCATCCCTATATGAATCTGCTAAAAGACAACTATGACGCTCACAATTTAACCGATGTGATGTGCCGCTCGACGATTAGTGTCAACTGGCTTGGTGAGTTATTTGATTGCGATTTTAATCAACAGTTAGAGATGCCTGTACCCAACAGATCGCGAAGACATCTACGCAATCTACTTACCCAAAACCCTACTGGCGACGATATTGCTATTGGCGACCATTGTTATGGTTGTACGGCAGGACAAGGCAGTAGTTGTGGCGGTGCTTTAGAAGAAGAAAAGGTAAAAGTGGTTTAGAGCAGGTTCTAGGCACTCTTATTCATAAAACCAATATTATCATTAGCATCAACGGAGCTTATCTTATGTTTAATAATAAAGTACCACTGTCAAATATCTCAATGACTAAAACCTTTATCGCTGCCACGCTCATGCTATCAAGCGCCGCTTATGCCGATTTTAATCATAGTAGCTGGGATAGTTTGCTAAATAAAAACGTGACGATGACCAATGGTGGTAAAGCCTCTGTCGTCAATTACAACGGTATGAAAGCTGATAAAAGCAAACTTGATAGCTACATGGCAGCGACGAGCAAAGTCAGTCAATCTGAATTCAATCGTTGGAGTAAAGACGAGCAGTTGGCATTTTTGATTAACGTCTATAACGCAGGCACCGTAGAGTTGGTTTTGACCAAATACCCTAGTATCAAGTCAATCAAGGATATCGGTGGCATATTTGGCTCGCCGTGGAAGCAAGATTTCATTCCTTTGTTAGGAAAAACGCGTTCGCTTGACGATATTGAACACAATCTCATTCGTGGCTCTAAGCGTTATAACGAACCGCGAATTCATTTTGCGGTTAATTGCGCGAGCATCGGCTGTCCTGCACTCTTGAACGACGCTTTTACTGCTAGCAAATTGGATAAGCAGTTAGAGCAAGTAACCAGTAAGTTCCTAGCGGATAGTAGCCGTAACCGTCTTAAAGGGAGTACGCTTGAGGTCTCGCCTATTTTTAAATGGTACAAAGAAGATTTTGAGAGCAACTGGCGCGGTACCGGTGATTTAGAAGGGTTCTTAGCTCGCTACAATTCATCTTTAGGTCTCAATAAATCACAAACTGCGGATCTAAAAGCAGGCAAAACCAAGATTAGCTACACCAACTATAATTGGAATTTGAATAAAAAGTAAAAAGGTGAGTGCTAGCAAATATGACCGCCATTGTTACGGTTTCTATTATTATTCCCATACTCAATGAGGCAGATAATCTGCCTCATTTGTTTGCTCATATTAATGGACTCAACCCAGCGCCGAAAGAAGTTATCATGGTCGATGGTAGCTCAAACGATAATTCTTTGGCACTCGCTAAGCAAATGATAAAAAGTCTGACTATTGATAGTCAATCGGCTACAGATTGGCAAGTGGTTGAGTCAAAAGCAGGACGCGCGACGCAAATGAACGAGGGCGCCGCGCTCGCTACTGGCGATGTACTGCTGTTCTTGCATGCCGATACGATATTACCAACTGCGTCGATATTAGATATTGCTAGGGTAATGTATCAAGGCGCTAAGTGGGGTCGTTTTGATGTGCGCCTAGATAGCCCTGATTGGACGCTCAAGCTAGTTGGCCAAATGATAAATTTGCGCTCACGATTGAGTAGTATTGCCACTGGTGACCAAGCTATTTTTATTAAACGTAAAGTCTTTGAAGAAATAAACGGTTATCCCAATCAAGCATTAATGGAAGATATTGAAGTAAGTAAACGCTTAAAATCCATCGGCAAACCTGCTTGTTTGAAGAGTAAAGTTACCACCTCGGCGCGGCGCTGGCGACAGCATGGCACTTGGCGCACGATTGCTCTAATGTGGCAGCTGCGTTTTGATTATTGGCGCGGCGTATCTGCTGATAATATCAAAAAGCGCTATTACCAATAAAAGAAAATATGCTTATCATGAATCAAAAACAACCAACCTGCCTTATTGTCTTTGCCAAATTCCCTGCCGAAGGCATGGCCAAAACTCGCCTGCAACCCGCCCTTGGTATCGCAGGTTCTGCGCGTATGGCGCGTAAACTATTGCTACATAGTATAGAGCAAGCAGTAGCAACTGGGCTTGCCGTCGAGTTATGTGTGAGTCCGGCGCCAAATGACCCGTGCTGGCAGACGCTAGATTTACCTAGGTCACTGCTGTGGTCAGTACAAGCCAATGGCGACTTAGGTACTCGTATGCTCACAGCTAGTGCGCAAGCTTTGACAAAATTTGAAAAGGTGTTACTAATAGGGACAGATTGCCCTAGTCTGTCAACGACAGTTATTCAAAGTGCCGCGCAGCAACTAGATAGCTGTGATAGTGTGATGATTCCAGCTTCAGACGGTGGCTATGTGCTTTTAGGCTTCAAGCAAACTCACGAGCGCCTGTTCTCAGATATGACTTGGAGCATCAGTAACGTTGCCGCAGTCACCCAACAGCGATTAGTGGAATTAGACTGGTCATTGCGTATACTTGAGACCTTGCATGATATCGATGAGCCCAGTGATCTACAGTATTTGCCTACTGACTGGCTAGCCGATTATACGATAACTGATTGATAAATTAGAGATGTCTCTATCTCTACAACTATTACCTTTGAAGGAAAAAAATCATGCAAGATGTAGTACAAGATTATTACGGTAAACAGCTACAGAGTACAGCTGATCTAAAAACCTCAGCGTGCTGTGATGTCAGCAACATGCCTAATTGGCTCAAACCGCTATTGGCTAATATTCATGACGATGTGTTGAGTCGTTATTATGGTTGCGGGCTTGTCTGCCCAGCACTACTAGAGGGCTGCCGTATACTAGATTTAGGCAGTGGCTCTGGTCGTGATGTTTACGCCTTAGCGCAGCTCGTAGGAAGCAGTGGTCATGTCGTTGGTATAGATATGACTGATGAGCAATTAGCTATTGCAAAGGAGCATCAGGACTATCATAGCGATAAATTTGGCTACGAAAACGTCACCTTTATAAAAGGCTATCTTGAAACGTTAGATGAGCTTGATCTAGAAGATAATAGCTTCGATATAATCGTCTCAAACTGCGTTATCAATTTATCGACTGACAAAGCTGCGGTAATGGCTAGCGTACAGCGTCTGCTAAAGCCTGGTGGTGAGTTTTATTTTTCTGATGTATATTCAGATCGCCGCATCCCTCAGCACTTAGTTGAAGATCCTGTGTTGTATGGGGAGTGTTTAAGCGGCGCACTTTATTGGAAAGATTTTGAGCGCTTATCACGTGATGCCAAATTTTTAGATCCAAGACTTGTCGAAGATCGTCCGCTTGAGATTACTGATCCTTTACTGGCAGCAAAAATTGGCGAGATCAAGTTCTTTTCTGCCACTTATCGTCTCTTTAAGAGCGAGTCAATAGAAGATGCTTGTGAAGATTATGGACAAGCCGTGATTTACAAAGGCAGTATTGATCAGCTACCTCATCGCTTTGATCTTGATAAGCATCATAGTATCGAGACGGGTCGGGTGTTTTCGGTCTGCGCGAATACTTATCAAATGCTCAAAGAGTCTCGTTTTGCGCCGCACTTTGAATTTATTGGCGATAACAGCCAGCATTATGGCATCTTTGCTGGTTGCGGTGATTCGATACCGTTTGGTCAGTCGCAAGGCAATCAACTAGTAGAGGTTGCGCCGATGGTCGCTACTACAAATACCTCTAGCAGTTCAGGCGGTTGTTGTTAGCGATCATTAATTAGGCAAAACAGCAAAAAGCCATCACATATTGTGATGGCTTTTTTTATGCAAAATTAGGGTTGGCTAAGGGGTCATAGATGATTACTCAGGCAGTAAAGCACCAAGTTTAGCCTTAACTTCAACGCTCATTGCTTCGATAGGCGTGACTAATGATTGAGCTAGAGCATTATGCGCGATCGATTTAGGCTGCTCGGCAGCGATCAGAGCAACGGCTTGTTTAATCACTTGTTGCGCGTTATCGGCGTTTTTCATGAGGTTTTGAATCGCATAATCAGCGCTAACGTCTTCTTCCGTTGGATGCCAACTATCAAAGTCTGTCACCAATGCTAATGTTGCATAAGCAATGCTCGCTTCGCGGGCGAGCTTCGCTTCTGGCATATTGGTCATGCCGATGATATCGGCATTCATTTGACGATACCACTGCGATTCAGCGCGAGTAGAGAACTGCGGGCCTTCGATACAGACGTAAGTCGCTTTAGGATGACATTGTCCCTCATTGATATTGGCTTGAGTATAAGCACGCGTTAAGATATCAGCAACCGCAGGAC
This sequence comes from Psychrobacter sp. DM4, assembly GCF_051307035.1. GTDB lineage: Bacteria > Pseudomonadota > Gammaproteobacteria > Pseudomonadales > Moraxellaceae > Psychrobacter. Next base: position 2,006,465 of record NZ_CP195536.1, on the reverse strand, counting down.
ATATTGGATCAGCCATCGATACATGAGCGACGGCACCTTTACCAAAAAAGCTACTTGAGCGCTGTTTGGTCATATCGATCATCTGATCGGGTACGACCATATCCAATGGCTTGAGCTCTTTTTGTAATGAACCTACTGCTGATACGGAAACAATATAGCGCACCCCTAATGTTTTAAGCGCATAAATATTGGCGCGATAAGGCACAGTAGAAGGGGTGAGTCTATGCTCTTGACCATGACGAGCTAGAAAAGCTACGGTCACACCATTCAATTCACCCAATACAATACCGTCAGAGGGCTTACCATAAGGCGTTGCGATGCTGATGCTGCGCTTGTTGGTCAAGTCGGCCATCTGATATAGACCGCTACCACCGATGATAGCAATGTCGGCAGACAAAGATTCTGATGCTTCTATTGTAGATGTTGTCATAAGGTTTATCCAAATTTGATCACAAAAAGCAAAGGTGCTGGTTCAGGTGATATTGTGTTTGTTGGTTTAAGTAGCATATGTTTTAGATACAGCACTACGAGTTAAATTTTAGTCGAAATATAGCAGAATTGAAGGAGTAATAAAAATACAATCCAGTTATTTGATACCTTAGTATTAGTTGTTTCCAAGGAAATTGTGACGGAACTAGGGTGTGTCATCAATTAGGTTATGAGGGTAATGCAAGGAAAATAGAAAACAGACTTTAGTTTATTTGTGATAAAAATTGCTATATCATTACTTAGCTATAACGGATTAATGTCTATATATTAATGTCGTTAAAGGTATTAAATCGATTACTTCAAGGATGAACTCAATGCTCAATTCTATAAAATCCCCTTTACTTTTATCAGTAATGCTAAGCATCACGTTAGGCCTGACGGCGTGTTCATCTCCGAGCTCGGAGAGTAGCGATACTTCTACTACAGCTGACACTGCTTCAGTCGACAAACTTGATACCAAGTTTTTGACTATTGCGACTGGCGGTGCGTCCGGCCCCTATAACATCATTGGCACGTCATTGTCTGAGGTCTATGTCAAAACTTTTGGCGTCAACTCAAAGACACAAACTACAGGCGCATCAGTTGAAAACGTCAATCTATTGACACAAGGTAAAGTGGACATGGTATTGGCGCTCAGCGACGTGGTCACGGACGCAGTTGAAGGCAAAAACAACTTTGATCAGCCAATCACCAATATTCAACAGATTGCTGTTCTGTACCCTAACGTGGTACAAATTGTGACGTCAAAAAAATCTGGCATCAAAAACATTGAAGATTTAAGAGGCAAGCGTATTGCTGTCGGTGATCAAGGTTCTGGCACAGAAGTAAATGCTCGAACTTTGTTAGAAGGGTTTGGTATCACCTATGATGACGTTACTGTCGACTATCTAGGCTTTGCTGAAGCGGCTGATGGTATGAAAGCGGGTAAAATCGAAGCAGCATTCTTTAGTAGTGGTTTACCAAACTCGTCTTTGATGGAGCTAGAGCAGGGCTTAGATTTACAGATTATCACTATCAACCAAGACAAGCTAAAAGAAATTATCGCAAGCAAGCCTTACTTTAAGACCTTTGAGATTCCTGTTGGTACTTATGGTAATGAATCCGCTATTCCAACGGCGGCAATCATGAATGCATTGTTGGTTAGCTCTGATTTGTCTGAAGATGATGGTTATAAATTAACCAAAGCGCTGTTTGATAATTTAGACGGTCTAAAGACAGCTCACCAAGCGGCCAATGATATCAGTTTAGAAACCGCTCTCGATGGTATGGTCGCCCCAATCCATCCTGGCGCCAAAAAGTACTATGATGAGCAAGCTGCCAAATAAACGATTATGGTTATTCACTAGCGCGGCACTAATGGCTGCGCTAGTTTGTTTTGCGCTATGGGCAAGCTTATCACGTCAGTCTGTTATCGAAGTACAAGTCGATGGAAAAGTTTGTTATTTTACTGAACCCAATTTTCAGTTGCGCTGGATTCATTCTGTAGAAAAACAGTGGTGGGAAGAACAATACCAACGTAAAAACGATGGACTACTACTTACAACCACCTATTTTCAAGCGTTTGGCGCGGGTACGCCTTCTACTGAAGCACTAGCGCCCATACAAAAACCTGGTTATCTGGGTTATCAGATCAATGAAAAACTGCCTAGCCTTAATTGGGTAGTGTCCAGACTGACCAAAGGTGAGCTTGATTATGCTGACTATCGACTTTTGATTCATAAATGGGCGCCAGATTATTCTGAAGTAACTATTACGCCTAAGGCGTATCATTTAATTGATAGATTGAAAAAGGACTTTTGTCATGAACGCTCAAGTGATGGATCGCGATAATGTGACAACGATGTCAGCAAACCATACTGATCTGCCTACACACTCCAATACTCATGCTACCACCAATACAGACGATGAACTTGAAGCACAAGCTCATAATCAAGCGATATTAGAAAAATATGATCGAGAGTCAATCACCCGTCATATTACTCAAGGCCCAGTAAAGTATTTTATTGCGGGTATTTGTATACTCTATTCCCTTTTTCACTTGTACATCACCTTTAACCCGATGCCAGCATTATTGCAGCGTTCTGTACACGTGGGTGTTGGTTTTGCCTTAATATTTCTGATTTTCCCTGCCAGTAAAAAGAGCAGTCGTAAGCGAGTAGCGTGGTATGACTGGATTTGGTTTGCTCTATCTTTATCTGGTATGGGCTATCTAATCTATGAATATCAAGATATTGTGACCTCGCGTGGCGGTATGGCAAATCAGGTCGATGTCATATTTTCATTGATTACGGTGGTCTGTGTGCTAGAAGGCAGTCGGCGTATTACGGGTTGGATTTTGCCTATATTGGCAGGGATATTCTTGGCTTATCCATTTGTCAGCCATTTGGATTTTATGCCTGATCGACTACTCACGCGTCCCTATGATATGGGCGATATTTTTGGCCAATTATTTCTAAAAACCGAAGGTCTGTATTCTGTTGCGATTGGCGCGTCGGTCACCTTTATTTTCTTGTTTATTTTATTTGGCGCATTTTTAGCACGTTCGGGAATGGGGCAGTTATTTAATGACTTGGCACTTGCGCTAGCCGGTGATAAAAAAGGCGGACCTGCCAAGGTTGCGGTCATCTCAAGTGGCTTTATGGGCAGTATCAATGGCTCTGCTTTATCTAACGTGGTCAGTACTGGTGCCTTTACTATTCCATTAATGAAAAAGGTCGGTTATCACAAAGATTTCGCAGGTGCAGTGGAGGCGAGTGCTTCTGTGGGCGGACAGATATTGCCACCGATTATGGGTGCGAGTGCGTTTATCATGGCAGAGACGACAGGGTTGCCGTATAGCACGATTGCGTTGGCAGCATTACTACCAGCAGTACTTTATTATCTAGGTGTCATTGCCCAAGTGCATTTTCGGGCTGGACGTCGCGACCTAAAAGGTATGGCTAAAGAGAGCTTACCGCAGGTCAAAGAGGTGCTAAAAGCGCGCGGTCATATGCTATTACCGATTGTGTTTTTGATATTTTTATTAATTAGAAGCGTACCGGTAGGCTATGCCGCAGCCTACACTATTGGTTTCACAGTTGTGATCAGTATGCTACGCAAAGAGACTAGAATGGGGGTTTCTGACATTATGGCGGCTTTAGAAGATGGTGCTCGCCAGTCATTGGCAGTGATGGCAGCTTGTGCGGTGGTAGGTATTATCATTGGAGTTGTGAGCTTAACTAGCTTTGGTACGGTGATGACCTCATCAATCGTTACGCTAGGAGCAGGGTCACTATTTCTAACCCTTATTTTGACGATGCTTGCCTCTATGGTATTGGGCATGGGTCTACCGTCTATTCCTGCTTACATTATAACGGCAACGATGGCAGCACCAGCTCTAGCAGGTTTTGATATTCCAATTTTATCAGCGCATATGTTCGTCTTTTATTTTGGTATTTTTGCTAATATTACCCCGCCTGTATGTCTGGCAGCCTTTGCTGGCGCTGGTATATCGGGCGGCGATCCGATGAAGACAGGATTCTTATCGTTAAAGTTAGCACTCGCCGGATTCATCGTGCCGTTTATGTTTATTTATAGCCCTACTATGCTGATGATAGATCCAACAGGTCTAGCGGTCACGGCAAAAGATTTCCCGCTACCGCCTATTTTTGACATAATGACTGTCGTATTGACGTCAGTGACGGGCGTCATTGCACTTAGTGCGGCGCTGGAGGGTTATTTCAAAGGTGCTATGAACCCACTAACTCGTGGCATACTGACCATTGGCGCGTTGCTACTGATTTATCCTGAGCTGACAACAGGGTTAATAGGCGGATTAATAGTATTAATCGTGGCTATATTTAATATAAAAACAGCGGATAAGCCAACGCCAACCTTAACTGTTTAAAGCGTTGAATTTAAAGACTTTAAAATATATTAAAGTAATAAAAAAGGGTGAATAACAAGAGTTTGTTATTCACCCTTTTTGCGTTTTTAGCTTATTGTTTTTATTGGGAGTTTCTAGGATCTATTAAACGTTTAATATTAGGACTGCCAATACTACATTTCGGGTTTAACAGATTTTGAGCTCTAAACCTAAACGCTAACGCTTAGCCACTCTCTTAAACATACCCTGAGCCAATGCTTTGACGACCATCGCCTGACTTTGTACAAAGCCTTTATACTTTGGCAAATCATCTTCTATATCTTCTACTCTGCTATCATAAAATATGTGCATACTTGGCTTTGGTAACGCATTGATATCAGGATAATTGTCCGTCGGTACTAACATAAGAGTGCCGCCCATAGCCATCTCTATGCTAGGTTTGTTGCAGCGTTTGCAAAGTCCACGGCTGATGTTGGGCGGTAGTTTCCAGCGTTGAAAACGCGTTTTAGCAATATCTAATTCACTGACATCAGACTTGAGTAGAATGGTCACATCATTGTAGTTTTGACCCGTGTATTCTTGACAGATAGTACAGTGGCAGATAAAGCGACCAACAGGGGCGTTATTTATCGTGTAAGTATTGCTATAGCAAGAGCAAGAGCCTTCTTGCGACGTGAATTCAGTGCTCATAAGTCGATCCTTTTTTGACGAAAGCATTATTTATCGTTTCAAAATATAGCACTATTATAGTCTGTGAGTGTAGATGCTTTGAGTAGTGCACATAAAAAAGAGACCTTAATAGATCTCTTTTTTATAATCAGCTTACTTGATTATTCATTAGCACCCAAGCTTACCTTCCGCCTCAAGGGCTTTTTTGCTACGAATCGGTGCTGGGCACTCCTCACCATAGTATTGACGATCGGCAAAATAGCTTGAGCGTACCATAGGTCCTGCCCAAATGTTAAAAAAGCCAATCTTTTTGCCGTAGTCCATATAGCGCTGAAACTCGTCTGGATGTACGTAACGATCAACGGGCGCGTGGTTTTTGCTGGGTTGTAAGTATTGACCGACGGTAATCATATCGACGTTATGCGCTTTTAGATCATCAAGCAGCGTATAAATCTCTTCTTCGGTCTCACCTAGGCCGACCATAAAGCCGCACTTAGTAGCGATATCAGGACGACGTTCTTTGTATATCTTGAGCAAGTCTAGCGAATGCTGATAGTCAGAACCCGGACGAAAGGCTTTGTATAGACGTGGTACGGTTTCAATGTTGTGATTAAAGACATCTGGCGCAGTTTCCGTTAACAAATCTAAAGCGACTTCCATGCGACCACGGAAATCTGGCACCAGAATCTCAATTAAGCAGTTCGGACTTAGCGCACGTGACTCGTCAAGGACTTCAACAAAATGATTCGCGCCTCCATCTTTGAGGTCATCACGATCAACAGAGGTAATGACCGCATATTTTAGCCCTAAACCCAAAATGGTCTCGGCAGTATGGCGCGGCTCATCAGCGTCTAGCTCATTTGGACGACCATGACCAACGTCGCAGAACGGGCAACGACGGGTACAGATATCACCCATAATCATAAAGGTGGCCGTACCATCGGCAAAGCACTGCGGTAGATTGGGACAGGCAGCTTCTTCGCAAACGGTATAGAGCTTTTGCTCACGTAGGGTCGCTTTAATACGCGCAACTTCCGCAGGCGATGACATCTTAACCCGAATCCAATCTGGTTTTTTCTTGGCAGTGGTGGTTGGAATCACTTTAATTGGGATACGAGCGACTTTATCGTAACCACGTAATTTTTCGCCTTGAATGGCTTTTTTAGGTTTTGCTTTGGCGGCAGGAATATAACTTTGGACGGCATTTGTCATAATCAATGATCTCTTAACCCTTGATAGAATAAGGGTTTATGGAATTATCGGCATGCTTTATAAGTGCACTTATTATAGCAGATATTGAGCTTGAATTTTATTATTCAACCTTCATCGCAACGATGCTATCGGACTACTAGAGCTTATCTTTGTCCATACTAACTATATCAATATCCAATTCATCAAATACCTCGATAGCGGCACGGAAGGCTTCTTGAGTAGCAGGTGCGCCGCAATAGGGAAGGCTATGCATGAGGACTTCTCGAATCTCAGCGACACTAGCCCCATTATTGATGGCACCGCGTATGTGTCCTTTTAGCTCGGTCGGGCTCTTTTGAGCGATGAGAAAACCGATCGTGACCAAAGAGCGGTACTTACGCGGTAGTACAGAATCGTCTTGCCAGGTACTGCCCCAAGCGTGTTCAATAATCCAGTCTTGTAATGGCTGGGTAAAGGCGGTCGCTGCATCAAGAGAACGTTTGACGTGATCTTTGCCCATGACTTCGGTGCGTACTTTGAGACCTTTATTGTAATTATCGTTTTTCATGATTTACCCTGTTTCAATTTTAAGGTGGTTAATTCGTTTTAAATTTTTGGACGGCAGATATTTTAAATGGATTAAGTAGTATAGCAAACTGGTGATAGTGACTTTAGCAATGGATAACAAGTTTAGCAGGTGAGGATAGGGCGTTTAATTCGCTAATTTATGAGACCATTTTTTTAATAAATATTCAATATCGCTATATTATGAAGTCTTTTCTTAGCCGAGCCATTAACATTTTGGTCATTTTAGGCTATATTAGCAGGGATAATTAATCCGCTTACTATTCAGTACTACATTCGTTCACATATACAGTTATTCAAAATAGCGCATCAATGCAGGCAGTCATACTGACTACCCACGCGATGTGCTGACTATCGACCGACGAGGAAATCCTATATGTTAGAAGCTTATCGCAAACATGTCGCAGAACGTGCTGAGCTAGGAACAGTGCCACTACCACTCAGCGAAAAACAAGTAGCTGAGTTGGTTGAAGTGCTCAAAAACCCACCTGCAGGCGAAGATGAGTTCCTAATGAACTTGCTAGAGAACCGCATTCCAGCGGGTGTTGACCAAGCCGCTTATGTAAAAGCAGCTTTTCTGGCAGCTATCGTGAAAGGTGAAGCGACTTCACCGCTCGTCAGCAAGAAAAAAGCGGTTGAAATCTTAGGCACTATGCAAGGCGGCTACAACGTGCAGCCATTGGTTGCTGCACTAGATGACGCCGATGTTGCACAAGACGCTGCTGAAGCGTTGAAAAAAACGCTACTGGTATTTGACGCATTCAATGACGTCACTGAAAAAGCTGAAGCTGGTAATGACATTGCAAAAGAAGTCGTGCAGTCTTGGGCTGACGCAGAATGGTTCTTGAACCGTGCTGAAGTACCAAAGAAAACCACTTACACGACGTTCAAAGTAACTGGCGAGACCAACACGGATGACTTATCACCTGCGCAAGACGCATGGAGCCGTCCTGATATCCCATTGCATTCACTAGCCATGCACAAAAACTCTCGCGACGGCATCAATGCTGACGAAGAGGGCGTTGTCGGTCCAATGAAGCAGATCGAAGCGCTAAAAGAAAAAGGCCATCCACTCGCTTATGTTGGTGACGTGGTTGGTACGGGTTCTAGCCGTAAGTCTGCGACCAACTCAGTACTGTGGCTGATGGGTGAAGATATTCCTAACGTGCCAAACAAACGTGGTGGCGGTTTAGTATTAGGTAACAACATCGCTCCTATCTTCTTTAACACTATGGAAGATTCTGGCGCATTGCCAATCGAAAAAGTAGCGGTTGATAATCTAAACATGGGTGATGTTTTTGACATCTATCCGTACGAAGGCAAAATCACCAAGCATGACTCTGATGAAGTATTATCAACGTTCTCACTAAACTCACCTACTTTGCTTGATGAAGTTCGTGCTGGCGGCCGTATTCCATTGATCGTTGGTCGTGGTCTGACTAACCGTGCCCGCGCGTACATGGGTCTTGGTCATTCAGACATCTTTGCTAAGCCAGAAGAGCCAGCTGATACTGGTAAAGGCTTTACGCTTGCCCAGAAAATGGTTGGTAAAGCTTGTGGCCTGACAGGCGTACGTCCAGGTATGTACTGTGAGCCTAAGATGACTACGGTTGGCTCTCAGGATACCACTGGTCCGATGACGCGTGATGAGCTAAAAGACTTGGCATGTTTGGGTTTTCAAGCGGATCTAGTGATGCAGTCATTCTGTCACACTGCCGCTTATCCAAAGCCAGTTGACGTTGAGACTCAGCATACCCTACCTGACTTTATCATGAACCGCGGCGGCGTGAGCTTACGTCCAGGTGATGGTATCATTCACTCGTGGCTTAACCGTATGTTACTTCCAGATACCGTTGGTACTGGTGGTGACTCGCATACTCGTTTCCCTATGGGTATCTCGTTCCCAGCAGGTTCTGGTCTAGTCGCATTCGCAGCGGCTACTGGTGTGATGCCACTTGATATGCCAGAGTCTGTCCGTGTTCGTTTCGTCGGTGAGCGTCAGCCTGGTATTACGCTACGTGATCTCGTCCATGCGATTCCTTATCAAGCGATTAAAGATGGTCTATTGACAGTTGACAAGAAAGGTAAGATCAACGAGTTCAACGGTCGTATCCTTGAGATTGAAGGTCTAGAAGACTTAACCGCTGAGCAAGCATTTGAGCTATCTGATGCTTCAGCTGAGCGTAGTGCTGCAGGTTGTACCATTACCTTGTCAGAGGCGTCAGTGACTGAGTACCTAAACTCAAACATCACGCTACTTAAGTGGATGATCTCTGAGGGTTATGGCGATGCGCGTACGATTAGTCGCCGTGTTGAACAAATGCAAGAGTGGCTAGCGAACCCAAGCCTGATGCGTGCTGATGATGACGCAGAATACACGATTGATATGACTATCGATATGAGCACGATTAAAGAGCCGATTCTTTGCTGCCCGAACGATCCAGATGATGCTAAGACGCTAGCTGACGTGGCAGGTGATACCATTGATGAAGTATTTATCGGTTCATGTATGACCAACATTGGTCATTTCCGTGCTGCGGGTAAACTCCTGCAAGACGTACCAGCAGGTAGCTTGCAGACTCGTCTATGGATTGCACCACCGACCAAGATGGATGCGCGTCAGTTGATGGAAGAGGGCTACTATAACATCTACGCACAAGCCGGCGCTCGTACTGAGATGCCAGGGTGTTCACTATGTATGGGTAACCAAGCACGTATCGCACCGAACTCTACCGCCGTTTCGACCTCGACTCGTAACTTCCCGAACCGTCTCGGTCAAGGTGCGAACGTTTATCTTGCGTCAGCTGAGCTTGCCGCAGTAGCTGCCGTACTCGGTAAATTGCCAACCAACGACGAATATCAGCAGTACGCTGGTATGTTAAACAGCATGGGTGAAGAGGTGTATCAGTACATGAACTTTGACCGTATGGAAGACTATACGGAAGAGGCGGATAAGATTAATGTTGCTCAATTGAGCTAATTTGGATTTAAACGCTTTTTAATACTCTAAAAACAGAAACCCCGTATCGTGATGATGCGGGGTTTCTTCGTTAAGATAGAACAAAACATAAATAACAGTTTGCAAACTTTTATTGAGTACTTATAATCAAAGTTGTGCATTAATTTGGATTAGTACTTCCACTGCTAGAAAACATCAACACTAAACTTAAACTTATGGAAAGCAAAAATATGCTCGATAAAGCGACGCCGCCACCTTTACCACAGAATACTGTCAATAATCATGCTGCAGAAGCAAACTACGGGATTATTGATTGGTTTAAAAAAGGCTTGAAAAACTACGTTAATTTTTCTGGTCGCGCCCGTCGTAAAGAGTATTGGTATTTCTTTTTAGTGCAAATGGGCTTGATCATCGCAGCGATAGTACTCGATGCCATTATATTTAGCTCAGAAACGGGTCTATTTTATATCATAGTCGCGCTTGGTCTATTTTTACCTGGCATTGCTGTTTCTATACGTCGCCTTCACGATACTAGTCGCTCAGGGTGGTGGTTTTTGATATCCATTGTGCCGTTAATAGGCTCTATCATATTGCTAGTGTTTATGGCTAGCGAAACCAAATTTGAAACCAATCAATGGGGTCCGCCAGCAAAGTAGACTTGATACCATTACGTCATTTCAAACAATGCTAAAAACACCGTTAAAACATATTGTTTAAAATGCATGGCTCAAAGCACATTGTTTAAATCGTAGCGTTTGATTTTTGATTATAGAACCCCAAAAGCCTGTTGTAGAGAACTCTGTATCAGAATAGAAGGCTTTTGGGTTTAGAACTTACTTCCCCTGATAAACGGGTTTACGCTTCTCCATAAAAGCGGTTATACCTTCTTTAAAGTCATCGGTGACCGCCATCAAATTCTGTTGCTCTACTTCCATATCCAGTGCTTCATTGAGTCCAGAGTAGGCATGGACGTTGAGCATATGCTTCATGGAGGCAAGCGCCTTGCCGGGTAGTTGACTCAAGCGCGTAGCAAGCACAGTCACTTCATTATCGAGCTCTTCCTTGCTGACGACTTTATTGACTAAGTTCAGACGAGCGACATCTTCTGCCTTTAACTTATCACCGAGCATAACCAGTTCAGTAGTCTTAGCTGCGCCGATTAATTGGTTTAATAAATAGATACCGCCCGCATCTGGAATGAGGCCAATATTGACAAAGGCTTGTACAAATTTTGCGTTATCGGCAGCGATACGAAAATCACAAGTCAATGCCAGATTCATACCCGCGCCAGCAACCGCGCCTTCTAGTTTTGCGATAATAGGCTTGTGAATATTGCGTAGTTTAAGACTCACTTCAGCGACTTCTCGTAGCATAAAATCAAGCTTAGCGACTAGCGCCTCAGATTCCATACCGTTCTCAAGCATTTCACCAATGTGACCACCGCTAGAAAAGTTATTAGCACTACCTTGTAGCACGATAACTCTCACATCGGCATCCTGATCAGCCTTATCAAGTGCTTCCATAATGGCGTTTTTTAGAGGCGTACTAAAAGCATTCAAGGTTTTGGGATCATTCATAGTGATGGTGGCGATATGGTTGTCGCTTTGATAGTCGACGAGAGCTTGAGACATGTTATATCCTTAAAATAAGTGAAGTTGGGTGCGCAATCATTGAATACTATAGCAGTTTGAGACGATGAGAAAATCAGGTTTTGTACACTTTTGCGCCATAATAAATAGATGGTAAAACTTCTCATTCAAAAATACTACTATCAAAGCATCCCTTTGTGACTTATGCTAAAACGTGCCACTAAGCAGTACAAATAACTCTTTGGCTAGGGCTTTGATTTTATCGATGGTCACTTATCTAAAGCTTTACGCCAATACCTAAATATTCATACTACACAAGGAAGTCGTTATGCCTCATATCAAGATCAATAATACGGACATTTATTACGAAGACAGCGCTCCCGATGAGCAGCAAAAACCTGTGATGCTATTTGCACACGGTTTATTATGGAATACGCGCTTGTTTAAAAACCAAGTTGAGCATTTCAAAGACGACTATCGCTGTATCGCTTTTGACTTTCGTGGTCAAGGGAAGTCGCAGATTACCAAAGACGGCTACGATATGGACACGTTAGCGGATGATGCGATCGAGCTACTTAACACCCTAAATGTCGATAGCTGTCACTATGTTGGGTTGTCTATGGGCGGCTTTGTCGGTCAGCGCGTTGCCATTAAGCGCCCTGATTTATTAAATACGCTAACGCTAATAGATACCTCTGCTGATGCTGAGGATCTAGAAAATGTACCGGGCTACAAAAAGTTATTGATGGCAATCCGCTTACTCGGTATGAAACGGGTCAGTAAAAAAGTAATGCCTATTATGTTCGGCGCGACCTTTTTAGCCGATAAAACGCAAAAAGCGGCTCGTAAAGAATGGTTATCCGTACTACAAACCAACCGCAAAGGCGGCGTGGTCAAAGCAACAACAGGGGTCATTGAACGTAAAGGTATCCTTGATCAGCTCGGCCACATCACCACACCGACACTTATCATCGTAGGTGACGAAGATGTGGCAACGCCTTATAGCAAAGCTGAGCGCATGCACTTTGGTATTAAAAGCTCCAAGCTTGCGGTCATCAAAGGCTCAGGACATACCTCGACAGTAGAAGCACCTGATGCTGTGAACAAAGTCATGAGTAAGTTTTTAGCCAGTCAGTCTCAATCTCAATCTTAGTATCAGTATCAGTATCAGTATCCGCTATTTTAGCTAGGTCTTAGCACTCTTAATTCTTAGTAGCTACAATTTGCCTATGGGGTTGTCGTCTTAGCGCGGCCCCATATTCTGAGCTTACGATACCTACCATGACCAATCCTAGCGCAATGATATGATTGATGGTCATTATCTCATCTTTTAAAAACAACACACCCATCACCGTGCCAAACACAGGCAACAGACTCATAGCCAGTGACGCACGATTTGCTCCGATCTGGATGACGCTTTCCATATAAAACAGCTTAGAGATAAATACCGCAATATAGAGCAGCATCAGCCATCCGCGCCAATCAGGAAAGTGGATGCCATTTTGTGCCAAATCATAGCCATAAAAAGGCGTCGCAACGATCAGTCCTGCCAAACTCATCGCCCACATTAAACTGACCCAAAGAAGAGGCGCTATATAGAACAATATTAAATAAAGCAAAACCGCCGCCACCAACGATAAACAACCATAGCAAATGTTGTTTGATCATCGCCCAATCTTTTTCAATCAGCCTGCGAGCAAAAAACGTCAAGATAAGGGTCGCGATAAACCAGCGAAAAAATGTCATCTCATACGGGGTCAGCCAGCCTTTGCCAAGCTTGCCTGTGACGTTGCTCGTTGCCCAAAGTAATGGCGCCAATACGAGCATAACGTATGGAGCTGGTAATCCATTTTTAATCATAATGAATACTCTTTAGACCAGCTTAATCATTATAGAATATTCACTCCGAAACCGAGTAGAACTCATGAAAATGGTGCACAGGGCCTTGACCTTGTCCAACGTCGAGTTTGTCCGCGTGTTGTAGCGCACCAGTGAGATAGGTTTTTGCTTTTGCACAAGCGACATCTAGATCGTCACCGCGTCCCCAATAGGTGGCAATCGCCGCTGACAACGTACATCCTGTACCATGACTATTTTTGGTATTTATTCGTACGCTTTCAAACCATTGATGCGCGCCATCGACGTATAATAAATCTGGCGAATCGTCCTGCTGTAAATGACCACCCTTCAAAAAGGTAGGCACTGACAGGCGACCAGCTTGCGCTAGCATCTCATTGCGATCTTTAGCCTCCTCCTCACCTAGTAAGTCCGCTGCTTCTGGTAGATTAGGCGTGATCAGTCCGACTAGTGGCAGTAGCTTACGCATCGCCGATAGCGCATCGGCATCCAGCAAGCGATCCCCACTCTTGGCAACCATAACCGGATCGAGTACGACTTTTTTGGGTTGGTATTTTGCCAAGGCATCGCTTACACAATTAATAATGTCAGCGCTACCGAGCATACCGATTTTGACCGCATCAACGCGCACATCACTAAACACCGAGTCAATTTGAGCGCGTACCATCTGAGTAGGTAGCATCTGAATTTGCTGGACGCCTTGAGTGTTTTGCGCGACGACTGCCGTGATGACGCTCATCGCATAGCCGCCATTGGCGCTGATGGCTTTGATATCTGCTTGAATACCTGCACCGCCAGTACAGTCAGTACCAGCAATGGTTAAAATATTGGCAATCATAATTGTGCTCCTAATAGAGTTTTGGCAGCAGCTTTTGGATCGGCAGCTCTGCAAATCGCTGAGACGACAGCGATACCGTCGCAGCCTGTGGTATAGACGTCAGCGGCATTGTCTTGACCAATACCGCCAATGGCTACCGTAGGTAATTGACTCTGTGCGACCAAAGCCCCCAAGCCTTTTATACCGATAGGGTCTGCATGATTAGCTTTGGTTGCGGTGGCAAAGACGGGACCGATACCGACGTAGTCCAGATGTGAGAGGTGCTGAGCGTGTGCGATGCGTAGCTCATCGAGAGTATTAATCGACAATCCCAGCCAAACGTCCGCGCCTAAGATCGCTCGCGCTTTACTGATAGACATATCGCCTTGTCCAAGATGGACGCCATCAAGCTGAGCTTTTTTGGCAATAGCGACACGATCATTTATGACTAGAGGCACACGTCCAGCAATCGCTTCTTTGAGCGCGCAAGCCGTGTTGTACAACTCATCATCATTAGCTTGTTTGTCGCGCAACTGTACCATCGTAACGCCGCCATCAATGGCCGCGCAAACGGTGTCAATTAATCCATATTCTGTACACATCGCGCTATCGGTGACTAGATATAAGCGTAATGCTTCACTAGATTTGCTAGTGTTGTTTTGGTTGGATAGGCTCATATGACAATCACCTTGGCGTGTTTAGAGACTTGATCAGCATCTAGATGATAGAGAGCATCCAAAAATTCGACATAGAAACTGCCAGGACCTTTTGCTGTCTTATCCGCCAGTTCACCCGCCTGTCCGTAATAGCATAGAGCACTGATGACAGCGCCTGCCAAGTCGTCGCGATTACTACCGACAAAGCCGCCAATCAAAGAGGTCAGTGCACAGCCGATCGCGGTCACACGAGTCATCATAGGTACGCCTTGATGTACGCTCCATCGCTGCGTGCCATCAGTAACCCAATCGACCTCACCGGTGACGACAACGACTTTGGCATGTTGAGTTAACTCTTGAGCGGCTACCTTTGCCGACTCGACAGTATCGCCGCTATCTGCGCCACGGCTTTTGCTATTCATACCGGCAAGCGCCAAAATCTCTGAAGCGTTACCGCGAATGACATCGGGTTTGAACGCTAATAATTGCGCACAGCTCTGCTTACGAAAGGTAGTAGCTCCTACCGCAACAGGGTCTAAGACCCAGGGGATGTTTTGGTTGTGAGCGACTTCTACCGTTGCCAGCATACTATCCAGCCAATCAGGTGATAACGTGCCGATATTAATGGTGAGTGCGTGGGATAGGCGGACAAACTCTGGCGCCTCTGTTCTAGCGTGCACCATAGCGGGCGAGGCACCAGCGGCTAGTAGAACATTGGCAGCGGTACTCATCGCGACAAAATTAGTGATGTTGTGTACTAAGGGCGCTTGAGTACGAAAAGCAGTAAAACACGAATGAATCGATTGAGGGTGCATGTTCTCTCCATAACTAAAAATAGCAGGCGAGAAAACGCATAGCATCACGATTGGATACGGTGACAGCTATACACTCCCTACGCCAGTACGACCTGGATCAGGTTCAAAGGGTACATCTCAGCCTAAAGGCGCCCCTGTGAATAACGTTTTGATATTTTATTTTATAAATTTACCATCGGTCATTTGGACCAATGCAAATCATCTTACCTAGCTTATCAAGCCAATACAATATATAAATAGGTAAATAATTTACGCTTGTAGCCGCGAATTAAACTCATTGCTACTATTGTTGATAGTACCGAACACCTCAGCGCGATTGACGATTTCGGTAGCCCAAGCGCGGTGGGTGGCAGGCTCTAACATGGTATTGTTAAATTTAAAGACCGCTTTTGCTTCACTATGAAGGATCGCTTGCGCCTCATCTAGCATACTCATAGGCACACAATAGGCCTGCTGAACTAAGGCTATTTGGCTTGGGTGAATGACGGTTTTGCCAACCAGCCCCAAACTGACGTCACGACTGAGCTCTTGCATAAACAACATAGGCTGATCTAGATACTCAAAGACAGGCGCAGATAGATAAAACCCGTGCGGCACAAAGCAGCCTAGCAGCTGATAGGCAAGAGTACCAATAGGCGTATCATAGATGATGCTATTTCTAGGGCGACGCAGGCGTAGCGTAGCAAACAAGTCATTACCGCCGATACGTAGCGCAAAGACAGGCTGATTAAAAGCTTCTTTAAAAGCTATAGCCAGCTCTTGATTGTGATGAGGATTGAATAAAGCAGCAGTCTCAAGTGTTGGCATCAATAGCTGATCGTCACTCAAGTTCTGACATACCATGCGCCAATTGGATAAGCTATACATATCGACTTTGGGCATGACAAAACCATCGAGCAGGTCAATATGAGGATAATCTGCCAATTGTTGTAGCATCATAGGATTGCGTGGACGCACAAACACTAGCGGCCGTGTCGGTTGCTGGGTGCCTAAGTCTGATTCAAGGCCCACTCTCGATGGCTCATTGATCGTATCACTATGCTCGTGCCACGTATTCAGCAACGTCTGCAAACGTTCCAGCGCCAGCTCTACATCGCTATGACTTACCGCATCCTCTAGGCAGATGATAATGCTGTTAATCTTCGGTAATTTATCACGTTTGATGACTTGCCAGATGTCTTGACGCGTCGCTGGCATATAGAGGCTAGCACCCAACTGATAAGGGTGATGAGTATGCGGCTTGACCATCGCATGACGCTCAGTGATCAGATGCGCATAAGACTGGGTATAGCTATAGAGGTTTGACTCGTTATCTGGCGTATCTGACATAGTAGGCATCATAAGTGAGTGAAATATTGGTTTTAACATGCAGAATATATATTAATAGGACAGTCGTAGAAGCTCAAATCTCTCAGCTACGTTGCTTGATCAAAGTGATGGCTTGATAGGGCCGTATTTTATCACCTAATATACTGATAGTGATATCACGATCTTCGCATAAATGACGCAATAATAAAGTATCAGGATGGTCGGATGCGGCAAGTAAAATGCGCTCAGGATCACGGCGTAATATAGCCCGCGTTGCCTCTGCAATGGTCGGCTTAATGCGATTGCGATTGGTGATGTTATAGTCTACTGCTATTTTATCTATGAGATCAGAGGTCTGATACCGAGGCAGAGCAAACGTTGGCAAACCTAGCAAAGGTGTTGCTATTGTACGCCTCGTTGCATCAATACGATCAACCAGCGCTAAGCTATGATCCTTATCACTCAAGTTATCATAGAACACGCTGCGATGTAGTCCTAATTGCGGCTCAGTATAGAGGCTGCGTGATATGAGTCCTGACACGGTGCTGTTTAATAAACCTGATGGAATGAGCCAATCATCTTCGCTCGCCGCAAGCCAAGCGACGCCCGCTGGATCAGCCAGTGTCAGCAGGGGAATAACGTCTTTTCCTTGATGAAAAATATTTTCAAAATGGGGGTGACTGCTATCGCTAAATGGCTCTAAGCTACGAGCTAGTTCCTGATAAATAGCGCCTTTGCCTGTCCAGCCATCGACGAATACGATAGGGCTGTTTGGATAAAATTCCAATATCATTTGCAAAGCAACAGCATCTAAACCGCGATCACGAATAATGCTGATACCAAAATGCACACTTGGCAGCGCATAGCTGCTATCAGCATCTGAATTTTCATTATCTGAATTTCCATTATCTGATAAGGCCCGTTGTAATAATACGCCAATTGGCAAACCTGCCCGTACTAAGCTGACCAATACTAATGGATGCTCAACATTGACAGTCTGCTGAAAAATACGACTTAGCGTATAAGCTAAATTGGCAATATCGGTTGCGGTTCTATCTGTGCCTTGATCCAGTGCCTGCTTATACAGTTGCTCATGCATGGCTGTTGGTGCTTGCTCTAGGGTTAGCATGTCCGAATAATGACGCTGTCCACTTTGAATCAGCGCTTCTTTTTGAGTGACGGGCACATCGGTAACCGCGTCTTTAGCGACGATGTCGAGCAGTACAGTGACATCGCTAGCAAGATAACTGCCTGAGCCGTAATGGTTTAATTTTTGAAGATTAGGGTTGGTCATAAGAGGTTCTTTCTCGTATAAGCTGTTGTTATTATAATTATTGATATTTGAGAGTTGTTAAGAGCCAAAAACCATTAAGAACTAAGATTGTCATGCAGCTGACCGTGATTGGGCATACCGTACCAATCAAGTAGTTGCAGAAACGGCAAATCTGCCAGACTGTCACCAAAGCCAAAACTCGGACGCTGACTGTCTAAATGATGATCTAATAAAAACTGTACCGCATGTTGCTTATGAATAGCATGCGGCAGTATCGCTAGATTATTAGCATTAACATGCACATAAAAGTCCTGTGCAAAATCACGGATCAATGTAGGGAGCTTCTCGGCTAATTCTTTTAATGCTCGATGATCTTTTTTGGCATGTTTTATCGCTAGATAAATGGTTAATTCTTCGTTAGTAGAACCAGCATCAAAGTTATCAATATGCGGCGTAAATACCAGCTGACTGTTATCATTTTTACTATGACTGGCAAATAGTTGGCTTAACTGATTCAGTTTATTTTGCAAGGGACTTAGCTGCTGATACATATGCTGTTGCCATGTGCTTAGTAGCTCGCCATTACTGGTTAAGATAATCGCGCCATGAGTCAGCACTTGCCAACTGTTAAAAGGCAGCTTAACGCGTTTAATCTCATCACGGTCACGGGCAGTAACCACTATCAATTCAGTGCTAGCGAGCAACCAATTAAAAAACGTCGCTTGTCGTTGACTCATAAAGCTAAGCGGCTCGTCTTGTTTATTTACCGTCGCACAAACTAAGTTTTTAGGGTCAGCAGTAGGCAGATCCCAAGCCTCAATCTTACGTTGGGTTTGAAATAAAGTGTCGTCCAAATCCATAAGAGCGTATGGTTTTATAAGGTTTGGGTTAGACTCGAAGAATGAGGTGGTCATAGTAGTGTCCGTAAATGATAAGTTTAGAAGTTTGAATGCGATTTAAGGTATAGGACTCATCACCAACACATTATCCAAACTTTGCCACATGGTATCAACACTAGCAGCGGCCGTTTCTACACATAGCACAATCAAATCCCAATCCTTTGGCTCGACATTATAAGCAAAGTTCGTCATGCCCAATCCGTAATTATCATGAAAGCTGAGCATAGTTGTAATTGCACCACCAAGCGCAATCGGTGAACGGGTCAAGGCGCTGAACTTTACTTCATTCTGTGAGCCAGTATTTTGCTCAAGCCACTCCGCTAATAAAAACGGCAACCAGACAAACTCATTACTACCTAAAACCAAAATACGCTGGGGTAATTGCTTTTTAGCAAATATCGCTTGCTCATGAAAGCGTGCAAACTTTGTTTGAAAATTTGCTAAATAATGGGCAAAGCCATTAGTGCTATTTAGAGTGGGAAAGCGTCCCCAATTCCCTGTATTACCCAACGTTTGCGTGCCAGCATCAGTCGTATCAACTGAGGGCATAGTGATCGGTTCAGGATTAGGCGCATCTCTCCATTGCCATGCCCCAGAGAGCAAGTGATGACGCTGAAAGTCAATATTAGGCAAACGCGTTGATATAGTGTCATCAGCATCAGTTGCATCGTGACTTAGCGACCAATCCACCAAAGTTGTGAGATGGACTTGCTCTAATTGGTTCAGACCAGCGTTACGCAGTGCGGTCACGACGTTGACGCAGGTATTACCTGTTGAGGCTTCATCATCAACCATAATCAACGTTTTGCTAGCCAGCAATTGCTCTTGAGTCATTTTATCGCAGCTTTGATAGATGAGATGTTGGCTGGCGTGACTATGGTCTTCACTAAAAGTGGTCAGCAAGGTCTCACTATTATTATCGCTATGCTGTGCGTGACGCGTGGAGTTGAGTAGTACAGCATTCAAATAGCGCGCTTGTAGCGCTTGATGGACGCCTGCAGATAAGCCCACAGCAGTCTCTGCCATACCGATAACTAAAATGGGCTCGGGTAACTTGCTAGGGACTAGGTTTGCCAAATCCGTAAAAGCACGACGCATGGTATGAGGTGCGACGGGAATGTGTCGACCCAAGACTTTTGAGACGAATAAAAACGCACGTTTGGGGTTAATGCGCTGCGCAAAGCCAAGTAAGTCTTCAAGTTCATAGTTTTTATTATTGTTGGTGCTATTGGTTTGATACGTTAAATCTAATGTACCGCGAGGTAAGGTGATGCGAGTACTGTGTTGCTGCTTTGACATTCATATTCCTTGATGTTTCTGATTTTCGGTATTTTTTATTTTTGATAACTCTATAATAGTTTTTGTTTGGTATTAAAGGTCTGTCTAATCCTGACAACCAACTAGCCAGAGCGCGCTGCGGCTTTGTTTGCTCAGTTGCGGTGTGCTTAAATTCGCGGCTGATACAGAATGTGAGTTGTCCAAACTGATGCCAGCGCTCGCGAGTAGGGCGGATAATAACTGAAATTTCACCGCATAGTTCATATTTTGTGCCTGTTCATGGACGAGGCTAGCCGTCACCATGCCGATCACCTCGCCCGTTGGCAACAATAAAGGGCTACCACTAGAGCCGGGCTGAATGGGCGCGGTAAATTGCATATAGCGGATATCGTCACCAAACCCTGTCAATCCTGAGATACAGCCTTGGGTCACTTGCAACTGACTACTCACGCCTGATAGGGGAAAGCCTAGGGTGGTAATGGTCTCGCCCAATATATCTGAGCACTGCTGCGCGAGCGGTAGATAGCTAGGTAGCGGCTCGCGAACTTTAATGATAGCTGAATCACTACCGATGTCGCTCATCACCACTTGCGCCTCTATGTCAGGAGGCCCTTGCTGACGTATAGCAATCATCGCCGCCGACTCAATCACATGATAGCAGGTCAATAGATGATAGGGGCCAATAGCGAACGCTGTGCCCGTCCATGTCTCGCCCGGTTCAACATGACGCGGCGGGCGTAACTCATTGTTTGACTGACCTCGTTGCTGCTGCTGCGCCGATTGAATGAGCGCATGAGTATCTGGTGGACGAGTATCTAGGCTCACTTGCACGCGCTGCTCTAGGCTTGCTAATCCTTGGGTTGAGCTCTCACCTAACGCCCTGCATTTAAACTGTCCATTACGTTTGTATATCTCTAATATAATGGCAGCTTTGACATGGCGCTCGCTCACTATAAAGTCGTAACGTATAGCGCTATTATTCAATCTCAAACTAATATGATTTAATTCAACCGCAGGCAAGTTTAAGCTCGGCTCATAGTAAGCATAGGCAATAAGCTGTAGATAGCTCACATTTTGCGTCTCAAATAGCTTTGGCAAATCAAGCTGCCATCTACTGGGGTTCTCGCTATCATCTAGCTGTGCCCAGTCTTTGGGCTCATGAAGGTAGGCGGGACTACAAGCTGCTTTTCGGCTCTCATCCAAAGGCAACCAAATCAGACCAAGCTGCTGACCAAATTTGAGCGGATTATTTGTAGCAAAAGCAACTGAACACTTAGGATGCTCAATAATGGTATTTGCGCCTAGCACTAGCGTAGTCTGGGCTGTCATTGCCTATCCTCTGTTCAAATATTCGTCATATACTTAGGAGCTAAATCTTATCAAAGTTACCGCTATAGATATACAGGTATATAATACATAAGTTTGTCCATTCTAACGACTTTTGCATAGAACTGGAGGGCAAAGCAGTTTTAATAGACTCAATCAATTACCGTGAACATAAGTCTGATAGATAATCAAAAAACAATGTACTAGAATATGCCGCTGAACGAAACTTGAATCAAAAGTAGAGCTATATTACCGCAAATGAATGCGCCTTACTCTCTACTTATACTCCCTAAATCCTAGCACCCATTTTTGGGTCAGCCGTGCTATATGTGCACTTTTTTATAGTAGTCAGTGTTATGGAAAATAATTTTGAGATAGGGTCAGTGTCTCGCCGCACTCAGTATTTTCGAGTGATCTTGATGGGTATTAGTGCTTTTGTGATTAATACTACAGAATTTGTGCCTGTGGCATTGCTCAGTGACATCGCCAAAGATTTCTCTATCACGGCGGCAGAAACAGGCTGGATGTTAACGCTGTATGCTTGGGTCGTCGCGGCTATGTCATTACCACTGATGCTACTGACCAGCAGGTTTGAGCGCAAGCGCTTGCTACTAGCTGTATTCGTGGTCTTTATTACCAGTCATGCCTTATCTGTATTTGCCTGGAGCTTTCAAGTTCTCTTGGTTAGCCGAGTAGGGATTGCTTTTTCGCATGCGATATTTTGGTCCATTACTGCGGCGATAACGCTGCGGGTAGCACCTGAAGGCAAACGGGCCTTGGCGCTTAGCATATTGGCTACAGGGACCTCTTTAGCGCTAGTATTAGGCGTACCTATAGGACGTATATTAGGACAATGGTTTGGTTGGCGCACGACCTTTGCGGGTATTGGAATCATTGCTTTTATCGTATTTATTTTGCAAGCCAGATTATTACCTACACTGCCTAGTATGTTTAACGGCTCTTTTAGAAAAATCCCAGAATTGCTCAAGAATCCTTTATTAGTCAGTCTGTATGTATTCTGCTTTATTATCTTTACCGCAGATTATGCCGCTTATACTTATATCGAACCTTTTTTGAATCGGGTTGGCGCTATGAGTGAGAACTTAGTGACGCTCATCCTGTTACTATTTGGCGGCGCAGGACTCGTTGGCAGTTATATATTTAGTCGCTGGAGTGACAGATCGAGTACTACCATGATGCTAGTATCTACAGTGCTCATGATAGGGGCGATGCTACTCATGTTATGGACGGCGACATCGATATGGTTATTTAGCATCATCACCGTGATTTGGGGTACAGCCATGATACTGCTAATGTTAACCATCCAGTCCAAAGTGATTGAGATTGATATCAACGCCCAAGACATGGTGATGGCGATGTTCTCGGGCATCATCAACTTAGGCATAGGTACAGGGGCACTGCTTGGCGGTTACGCGGTCACCTATATCTCTCTATCGAGCGTGGGCTACGTCGGCGCTGCCATTGCCTTATTAGCGCTGATACTCGTAATTTTTATGATAAAGCGTTTTCCTGAATTAACCAGCAACAGCCATTAATTTATTGTTGTAGAAGATGAGTCTGCTAAAGTTATAAGGCAGCTAGCTTACTTGAGCATTTCAGCTTCTATCTTGACGCTCGTCATAATAGAGCGTACCTGACAAGGCGTAAATGTTTTTATCATATCCTCAAGCTTGGGTTTGTCCGTGAGTCCAAGCCAATAGCTAAAAGCCACTTGCGTTAGATCGACGCCGCTATGAGAGGTATAACCGATACCGCCTGAGGGACGCGAGTTGATCTCAAGGACGCGGTGCTGACCGTCATCATCAGCTTTGGTCTGTACGCTGACGATACCATCGCAGCCAAAAGCTTTGATTAGCGGAATGACGACATCCATAACCGGCTGCTCGTAACCAATATGCTGGACTTTTCCCGTCTTATGACGGGTGATTGCGGCCAACACTTCACCATACTCGCAGACGACGTCGATAGAGTACTCTTGTCCTGATAAAAAAGGCATGAGTAGCATAGGAATAGGGCGCTCTTTTACCATTTGACTGTTGGTATAAGCATTTATAAATTGTTCGGTGTTAATTTTTCTCTCTTCAGTGAAGTACAAGTGCTCAAAGCTATCATACTGCTCATCTGTCTCTTTACTAGAGTCAAGACGCCAAAACCCTTGGGCAAAGATACCTGTGACCGGCTTTACGCATAGAGGCTGATGACCATGCTCAGCAAGTAATGCTTGTAGCTCAGATGTCGTATCAAACCGCCAAGCGTCTGCTACGGGGATGTTGTAAGCGTGACATTGCTTCATAAAGGTAAACTTATCATCGATAGACTCTAAGGCATCGACGCTCGTTGCGCCTGTCAATAGACGGATACCAGCGGCGCTAAAGGTATTACGGTGTGCTTCATAATCAATACCATTGCGACCGGTGAGGAGCACCTTTACGTTTTGTTGTTGGGCTTGCTCTAATACGAACTGCCAACGCGCCATAGTAGGCTTGGCTTCAACAGGGTTAGCTGTCAGTGACTCCTCATCGCTAATGCTTAAAGAGGGCTCTCGATAAACGCTATCTGCACATTCAAAAATCTCAGGTCGATGATGACGATGTGAGGCGATAATAGTAAATGGCGTATCAGATGATATTTTAAGATCTTGTAAGCTTGCGAGCATATCACGCTGGCTTGATTGTCCTTCTGCAAGCCAAACAGCAGCTGATTTAGAAGTGTTATTGTTGCTTTGATTGTCCATGATAGTCTCAGCCTCACATGTTTTGATATTTTATCTGACAGCCATTATATACAAATGCATTGAGATATAAATCATTATGCAAAGATTGTTCTAATGCTCACATAACAAGTTTTGAGTCTAATTAGAGTGTGCTTGTCCTCGTCAAGTGCTGGCTAAAAATTAAGCTTTATCCATGCTACTATAAGACCATAATAAATCATACTCACGCATCAAGGATAAATCATGAGCCAACCGCAAACACTCGTTGCTGGTGCCAATGCGCCACTGCCAACAGACAACATTAGCATCCGTATTTTGAGTCAAAACGCGATCGATTGCGCCGCTTACCGTATAACGAGCGAGGGCAAAGTACGCGGTGATGGTGATATGATATTTTATGGACAGACGCGTAGTGATGATGGTCATGTGAGCTTTCGAGGTCATGACAGCGATGGGTTCTTTGATATTGATCTGCCTGCGCAGCCTGCAAACATCGATAAAATTGCTCTAGCATTCTCAAGCGCGCAAACCTTGGCGCAGATTGGTGATGTCGACATTCAAGTGTTGCAAGGTAGCCAAGTACTGATGACTTGTCAGCTAAGTGCCAACGGACGTAACGAAAAAGCAATTATCTTAGCAGAGTGTTATCGTCGTCAGGGCAGCTGGAAATTTCGGTTTATCGCTCAAGGGTTTGAAGGGGGTCTCAAACCTTTGTCTGAGCATTTCGGTGTCGAAATCAGCGATGATACTCCTGCCCAGAATCAAAACCAGAACCAATCTATTAATACTCAAAAGCCTATCAACACCCAAAAAGCAGGTAGCGCCGCGCAAACCAGTACGCCGCCACCGATTCCTACTAATTCTACCAGTCCTTCCATTAATCTAAGTAAAATTACCTTAACCAAAAATCAATCTAGTATTAATCTCAAAAAACGCGATGATTTTGGCAAGATATCGGTCAATTTGAACTGGAATCAGCGTCCAGATGCCACTAAGCAAGCACCCAAAAAAGGACTGCTGGGTGACCTATTTAAACAACATAAAGCAGGTGGTATCGACCTTGATGTTGGCGCAATGATTCACCTCAAAAATGGCGAGAAAACGTTGATTCAAGCCTTAGGCAATCGCTTTGGGAGTTTGCAAACGGCGCCTTATGTTCTGTTACGTGCTGATGATAGAACCGGTCAGGTCAGTGGCGGCGAGTGGCTCGATATCAACGGTCAGCAGTGGGCACAAATCGAAGAGGTATTCATCTTTGCATTCATCTATGAGGGCGCCCCAAATTGGGCACAAACGGATGGGGTTGTGACTATTCATGTACCCGATCAGCCACCAATCGAGACCCGCCTGACTGAGGGCGCAGGTAATATGCCGATGTGTGCTATTGCCCGTTTGGTCAATCAGCAGGGTAGTATCAATGTTGAGCGTATCAACCAATACTTTAAAGGTCATCAAGAGATGGACAAAGCTTTTAACTGGGGCTTTAGCTGGAAGCGGGGTAGCAAATAAGTGTTTTAGCATAAGTAAAACAGTAGCATGAAAAGCCAGTCCAAACAAAAAACCGCCCAACGATTAACGCCGGGCGGTCTTTTGTAAGGTGCATAAGCTCTAAATATTTAACTTTAAATCATACTAAGCATGTGGCGTAATAGCAGGCATCAAGTCATGAAAGGTGCGACCAGAGGCTGTTTCGCCAATCGCGTGCATTTTCCACTCATTATTGTGGCGATAGACCTTTG
The DNA here is from genome assembly GCF_051307035.1 of Psychrobacter sp. DM4. Taxonomy (GTDB): domain Bacteria; phylum Pseudomonadota; class Gammaproteobacteria; order Pseudomonadales; family Moraxellaceae; genus Psychrobacter. Next base: position 1,980,416 of record NZ_CP195536.1, on the reverse strand, counting down.
CCATGATCATCGCCGTATGAGTGCCCTGTGACGATAGGTTGTAACGCGCCACCTCAGAGTTGTTATTGGCGTTTACGATACGGCAAAAAGCATTCTCTACCGTCTCAAACGTTTGACCGGTAAAGCTATTGACTGTAAATACCAGTGATACCACGTTGGCTGGTACGCGAGCAAGATCGACATTGATGACTTCATCATCGCCGTCGCCATCGCCTGTACGGTTATCACCCGTATGTACGATGCTGCCGTCCTTTGATTTTAATTGACTAAACCAAATAGCATCCACAGCTTGCTTGTTGCTATCGAACATGATGCACGACGCATCCAAATCGATAGAATCACCGCCACCATTGCCGCCGCCAAATAGCTTACCTAAGAAGCCGCCTTTTTTGTCCTGAGGGCCTTGAAACACATCCCAGCCTAGACCTAGCTTCACTTTGGTAAGCTCGCCGCCTGCTTCTTTACTTAGAGAGATCTTTTGACCTTTTTGTAGACTAACTGCCATGTCATTATCCTTATACTAGTTGTGAGTGATAAGTGGTAAGTAACCCAATCTTAAAATTGGTTTATAAAATATTATCTAAAAAACCGCCACTACCGCCGCGTCCACCTGAGCTACTACCCAAGATACTTTGTAACCAGCCCTGATAGCTGTCACGATTGCGTGAGCAGATGATGACTTTGCCGGAGCCTGAAAAGTTAAGTACCATGCCCTCGCCACTAGTGACCGAGTTGATGATATTGCTCATGATGCCTTTTTTCTTGCTGGTTGAGACCGAGAGTTTGTACTCAAGGTTTGAGTCCCAGCAGACCACATGACCATTATCGATGATGACGTCTTTGTCCGGTGTGACATCAATTTCAAACAAAGAGCCAAAACCTGACACGACGACTTGACCTTGACCTTGCGTTTGCATCACCATAAAACCGCCAGTATCACCGAATACTGCGCCGCCAAGGTTACGTTGAATATTGGCTCTGATATCGACGCCTGTTTGTGCGGCGACAAAAGCGCCATCACTGAGCGTATATTGCTGCGCGCCGACATCAAGGATCTGCATATCACCGTCAAGGGTAGGGGCCAGCAGGCAATCGCCTTCGCCGCCCGTCGCTTCAATCTGCTGCTGAAATAGAGATTCGTCATTGGCAAAACGGCGCATAAGCGATTGCATCAGACCGCCTTGCAACTTGCCTTTTAACTCAAGATTGGACTCCATCATCACCATGGCATTGGCTTCACAATAAATTGAATCGCCCTTTTTTAGGTTGCAATGTAAAAAGGGTTCAATAGTACCGATTAAGCTGAATGTCGCCGCCATGAGTTGCCAATCCTTATGCTGATAATTTTAATGTATGCCTTAAAGCTAAAGTATAAATATTAAACTCTAAATAATTTTAAAGCTACCAAACACGTAAAGAACGTCCTTGATAGCTTATAGGGTATCTCTAATACTCAAAACGCCGGTTCGACATTATGATTAGACATTAACGCCGTAAGAAGACGCTAATGGTCCAAGGCCACCGCTAAATCCTTGACCTACAGCACGGAATTTCCAATCACCGCTGTGACGATATAGCTCGCCAAAGATCATCGCCGTCTCAGTGCTACCATCTTCTGATAGGTCATAACGAGCAAGCTCGCTATTACCATTATCGTTAACGACACGGATATAAGCTTCGCCAACTTGACCAAAGTTTTGGTTGCGGCTTTGACCTTCATAAATGATAGCACATAGCGCAACTTTGCTTACATCAGCAGGAATACTGGCTAGATTAACTTTGATTTGTTCATCATCGCCATCGCCTTCACCCGTACGGTTGTCACCGGTATGCTCAACCGCGCCATTGTCTGATTTTAGATTATTAAAAAAGATAAAGTCCTGATCGTTACGCACTTTACCGCCTTCATTGACCAAGAACCCAATAGCATCTAAGTCAAATTCTTGACCGTCAGTGGCACGTGGATCCCAGCCTAAACCGACAGTGATGTTCGTCAGACCCGGTGCTTCTTTTGATAAGTTTACGTTGCCGCCTTTTGATAAGCTAATAGCCATAAAAGTGTCCTTTGGTTTTTTGATTAAAAGTGAAATAGAATGCTTTTATCTACATGAGCTTTTACTACTCATATTCTAACAGTATAGTTTAAGCCACAAAGCTATCTAAGCTATCTAAGCTATGAGCCGTGTCTAATTACATTTTACTATACTAATCCCATGCTCAGTAAGCAAGGCGAATTTTGACTATACGTCGTATGTTTACTAAGACACACCATACTTGCAACTTAACGATACTATTTGGCAATTTAATTACGTTTTATACCCGTAGCTTTGAGCACTAATCAATGTCCAAATGCCAACTTATAGACAAAAAAATAGGTTATATCAACATCAATGATATAACCTATTATTAATACTTACTAAAACTGATTAATCAAGCTGCTTAGTTTTTAGATCCGCATCGTGAGAAGGATTGAGAAGCGCCTCTGCCTTACGATATCTAAGCGATGCCCACAGTGCTAAACCGATAAAGGCGATACCAATAAGGCCAGTAATCAGCTCTGGTACATGGAACTTGACGGACAGTAGCATAATAATAGCAAGCGCACCGATAGCGTAGTGAGCACCATGCTCAAGATAGATGAACTCATCAAGCGTGCCTTTGTCGACCAAGAATATCGTCATTGAACGCACGAACATCGCACCAATGGCTAGGCCTAGCATAATGACGATAACATCATTAGTAATCGCAAAAGCGCCAATAACCCCATCAAAACTGAATGAAGCATCGAGCACCTCTAGGTACAAGAAGCCTATGATACCACCGCGCATGATAGCGCTGGTTGCAGCACCTGTACTATTGCCATGCTCGTCTAGCTCCTCTTCAAGATCACCCTCAAGCATTCCCGAGACCACTTGAACGCCAAGATAAACTAATATACCCCAAACACCCGCGATTAGTACCGCTGCAGCTTGTGTGTCAGTAGCGAATGATACGGCAATCATAAGGACGATAAGAGCGATAAATACGCTCATAGCATCCACTTTGCCAAATTTCGCTAAGCGACTCTCAAGCCATTTAAACCAATGTACGTCTTTGTCATCGAACACAAAGTTCAAGAACACAAGGAGTAAGAAAATACCACCAAAGGCTGAAATCTCAGCATGGTGCGCCATCAAGCGAGCAGAGTACTCTTCAGGATTGTTCAACGCCAAGTCGATAACTTGCATCATACCCAAATCAGCCGTCACCGCGACGATGACAATAGGGAAGACCAGACGCATACCGAATACAGCAATCAAAATACCGATGGTCAAGAAGATCATCTTCCAAAAGTCATCCCAGCCTTTGAGTACCGAGGCGTTGACTACCGCGTTATCAAAGGATAACGAGATCTCCATAACGGCCAAAATAGCAGTAATCGATAGCGTAGCGATTAGCCCGCCGATACCGCCATGTGAATATCCCCACCAAGCGGCTACCGCTAAAGCAATAGCGGTGAAGATAAAATCTAAATAAAAATGTCTCATGACACATCCTGTCTGATTGTACAATGCAAGTGTAAAAGTCAAGTTTAAGCGGTCACTTAACCCCTGCAAAAAAAGGGTTACGCCATAAAAAGGTGACTACGATAAGCCACCTTGAAGAACGCTAATGAGTACGCTACGTTTACTGTAAGCTATTATATAGTGTTTTTGGCTCGATACTAATAGGGATATCGACGCTACGTTCTATATCACTTTTACTATAGAGCTTTATGGTGGCGAAGAATTAAAAATAAAGCGCTGGAAGCTAAAATATGCAAGCATTTACACAAAAATACGATAGCAAGTAGGGTCAAAAAATAGACCGTCACTCGCTATCGTATAAAAGCTAATAGCTAAATCTGATAGCTACTGATAAGCGGTATTAGATATCAACGCCGTACTGCTGACACATCGCTTGCAAGCCGCCTGAATAGCCTTGACCAACCGCGCGAAATTTCCATTCGCCGTTATGACGATACACTTCACCAAATACCATTGCCGTCTCGACAGAGTAATCCTCTGCCAAATCAAAACGTACCACTTCAGTACCACTCTCTTCGTTGACAACGCGGATAAATGCATTGGCCACTTGACCGAAGTTCTGGCTACGAGCGGCGGCGTCATGGATAGTTACCGTCACGACAATCTTATCGACGTCGCTTGGTACTTGGGTCAAATTAACTTTGACCAGCTCATCATCACCGTCGCCTTCACCTGTGCGATTATCACCAGTGTGCTCGACCGCACCGTTATCAGATTTGAGCTGATTGTAAAAGATAAAATCATGATCGCCGCGCACCTTGCCTGCCGTACTCAGCAAAAACACGCTGGCATCAAGATCAAATTCAGCACCAGAGGTCGCACGCTCATCCCAGCCAAGGCCGATAAGTAATTTGGTTAGGTTGGGATCGGTTTTGGTTAGCGATAGATTACCGCCTTTATTTAATGATAAAGCCATAATGGCATCCTTTTTATTAGAATAAATTTATTTACTGACGTCGATTAAATTAAGCAATCGTAATTCAGCAACGCTCTATCATAACAACAAAAAAAGTCCTAATCAAAGCCGCATTTGACGGTGTTTTGGTTATCAGCGTTGACGTATCTCAAAACTTTGGTGAATAGGTTTTTTGATATTAAAATCAAAGCCAATCGTTTGATGCGTAACGTCAGTAATGTCATAACGCTCGATTAATTGTTCGTCCAATTCAAAACGGGTGAAGTTGTTTGAGAAGTAGAGCACACCGTCTGCGGTAAGCCGGTTCATCGCGCGATTGATCAGGGCAGCATGATCACGCTGGACATCAAAGGTGCCTTGAAACTTCTTGGAATTAGAAAAAGTTGGCGGGTCGATAAAGATAATATCGAACTGCTCAGTGTTGTCTTTGATCCACTCAAAGATATCGGCGGCGACAAAAGCGTATTTATTACCGCTCACGCCCAAGCCGTTTAGCGCAAAGTTTTGCTTACCCCAATCGAGGTAATTTTGTGATAGATCGACGCTGGTGACTTTTTTGGCACCCGCGAGCGCGGCGTGTACGCTGGCAGTACAGGTATAGGCAAATAGATTTAGCACTGATTTGCCGCGACTATTGGCTTTGATACGCGCGCGCATATTACGGTGATCGATAAACAATCCAGTATCAAGGTAGTCGGTAAAGTTGACATAAAAATAGGCGTCGTCTTCACGTACGATATAGAATTTACCTTTTTTCTCAGTAGTGGCTTGCTTACTATATTGATCATTGCCAGATTGGCGGGCGCGGGTCTTGATAAAGACTTGCTCACGATTGATATCGAACACTTCACGAATACCCATTAGCGCTAGATTGAAGCGTTTTTTGGCGGTCTCTGGTGGAATAGTTTTGGGCGGCGCGTACTCTTGTACATGCGCACAATCACCGTAGATATCGATAGCGACCTTAAAATCTGGTAGATCAGCATCATAGACACGCACGTTACTGACGTTGTCTTTTTTAGCCAGTTTTTTGAGTTTACTCAGATTTTTTTGTAAGCGATTGATGAAGTCCTGACCTTCATCCACCTCAATATGACGCTTCTCAAACTGAGTGACCAGATTGACGGCTTGAGCTGCGATAAGTTTACCATAGCGGAAGTAGACGGTAATCGCACCATTATGACAGCGTAGGGTCTGCGGCTCTTTAATCGGCAAGATATCGACTTGTTCGACATTGGCGGCCAAAATACCAAGCATAGGATCAATACTGCTACCTGCGAAGCTATCTTGAATAATGAGTCCTAGTGATTGATACAGCGGTCTTATCATATCCTCTTCACCTAAGCGCTCGCCATAAGGCGGGTTGGTGATAATTAAAGGAGTATTCAGTCGACCGTCTAGTGCCATAGGACGTAGTGTGCTTTTAAGCTTATTTAGCGCCTGCGTCTCGATATCGAGCAGTGGCAGCAGATCCTGAAGACCTGCGGCGATCAGGTTTTTTTCGGTAGCGATAATTGCGCCCGCGTCCGCATCAAATCCTAACATAAGCGGCAAAGTATCAGGCTGCTCAAGGGCAATAGCTAGCGCCTCGCAATGACGAGTTTGCGCCTCATCTATCATCGATTGCCATAGCGTCTCATCATGATGCTGCCACTCATAAAAGCCGAACTGATTCGCGGCCTTGTCGATGCCGACTGCGTAATCACAGTGCATAAGCAGGGCTTCGATAATAAAAGTACCCGAGCCGCACATAGGATCAACCAAAGCATTATAAAACGGCGTACCATCGCTGTTTTTTTGGTGCCAGCCGGCGCTATAGAGTAGGGCGGCGGCCAGGTTTTCTTTTAGCGGCGCGTCCGTCATTGCTACGCGATAGCCACGGCGGTGTAAGCTGGTACCAGATAGATCTAAATACAGCTCAGCTTGCTTGTCATTAACAGTGGCAAATATCGCAAAATCTGGGTTTTTGCTATCGACGTTAGGACGACTCTCAAAAGCTTCATTAAAGGTATCAGCAATAGCATCTTTGACTCGTAGCATTGCAAATTGCTGACTAACGGCTACTCGTTTATCGACAGACAGACGAATAGCAAAGGTCTGCTCTAGGCTAAATTGCTCCGTCCAGTTAACTGACTTGGCGAGGTTATATAATTGTTCTGCTACATCGTATTCGGTATTGAGGTTTTTACGCTTGATGAGCATCAAGACTCTAGATGCCACACGTGACCATAGGCATATGGTGTACAAGTCGCGCAAGGTACCGTTAACACTAAGACGTCCTGTACTTTTGATGTCGCTGGCAATACCGAAACTATCAAGCTCAGTTTGTAGCGGCGTCTCAAGCCCATCGGCACAAGTGATAACAAAGTCGTAGGATAGATCAGGAGAAGTTACTGACGCTGATACTGTCATAGAGGCGGGCGCGGTTGGTTCGGTCATACAGATACCTGGCTAAAAAAGCGGATCAAAGAATAATAAGATAACCGATGATTTTATCATACATCAAAGGCTATCGCTTAAAGGACTCGCCAAATTGGGATATAAAAGGATAAATATTAGGACACAATTTCTAGCGTAGGCTCATAAATATAATTCTAATCTTCAAAGGTAAGGTTAGAGCTTATTTGCTGTCTTTGGTTAATGAGACATCAGGATCTATCGCCTGCGTTGTTGTCGCAAAAGGCTTGGTTGGGATAGGGTAGTCGACGTCTTTTGGCATGAGCAGACGCATGTGTGGATAAGGGGTCGATATATTAGCGGCATCAAAAGCATTTTTGATATGTTCTTGCATGTCCTCTTTAATCTTAGGCATACGGGCGACAGAGGCGGGCTTGACCCAAAAGCGCACGATAAAGAATACGCCGTACTCTCCAACTTCGTCCACAGTTGCTGACGGTTCAGGACGAGACAGCACAACCTCAGTATCGCTAAGCACTTGAATGATTTGCTCGCGTGCTTGGCTGATGTCATCTTCAAATGCGATCCGTACACGGACATTAAAGCGCACAAAGTTCTTTGAGGTCAAATTGGTAACCTCGGAGGAGGCCATGTTGGAATTAGGAATGATAACGGTGATATTGTCGCGGGTCAAAATATGGGTGGTTCGCAAAGCGATGACGACAACTCGGCCCTCGTTGTCGTTGATATTAATCCAATCACCAACCTGAAAAGACTGTTCGAGCAAAATAGTAATGCCAGCGATAAAGTTGGCAAGCGTCGATTGCGCCGCAAAGCCGACGGCCAAACCGACGATACCTAAACCTGCGACCAGTGAGACAATATCGAACCCAAATTGCGCCATGACACTGGCTAAACCGAGCACCAGCAAAATCACAGACAAAATATTTTTAAGAAGCTGCTCAATAGAGGCATTTAGACCATAATGCTGTAACACTTTATGAATAATTTGACCCGACGAGGTCCATAACACGTAATAGATACCTGCCCAAATACAAGCCTTGGCCGTAGCCTTTACCGTAGTAGGTTCAAAATTGATCTGACTCATAATCGCAATCAGACTGGCTACGATCCAAATATAGCGCAGCACTGAACGCATAATTTTTTCACGGCGATCACTTAGGCGAATACGCGCCTTATTTTGTTTGATAAGATAAATAAATAACCAATAAAAAAATCCCAATACCGCAAGCAGTATTAGGATTTTGATACCGGTACTGACTAAGTCAGCCGCTTGGGACGACCAGTCAAAAGAGTCCTCTTCTATCGAGCCGCCAATTGCTAAATACAGGCTGGTATAGAGATCACGCATAATCTCCTTGAAAAAATCAGTAACGCCAGCGATTGTCATTATCTTATCCATGCCCCTTTAGATAATAAGCTACTGGTCTTTAGTCAGTCAGCAACCCATCATCGATTTTAACCTACATAGGGGCGGGTTTTATGCCCGTTATGTTTGATAGCTTTTAGATCAACAAAGATTAAGAATTGTCTTTTTGGGTATCAATAGTCTGATAAGGGATATCCATCTTATGCTGAACATCACGCAATGCTGAGCGTAGTCCCTCTAAGATAGTAGGGTGATAAAAAGGCGCATCTAGTAGCTGTTTTACCGTGATATGGTTCGTGATTGCTGTGGCTAAAATATGAGCGATGTACTCAGCATCTGGCCCTACCATACTAGCACCAAGTACTTTGTCCGTGTTTTTACAACCATAGATATGGAGTAGACCACAATTGACACCCATAATACGGCTACGTCCTTGGTTATCAAAGCTGGCTTCACCAATCACAAATTCTAGATCAGATTCCTCTTTGATCTCAGGTAATGACATACCAACATTAATGATTTGCGGCGCACAAAATACGATAGACATAGGGGTTGCAGGCTTGCGAAGATAAGCCCCTGAGTTATCTGGACACACAGAACTACCGGCACTAAAGCCTTCATCACTTGATACGTGCAAGAGTGGAATATGAGTGTTGGCATCACCAACAATATACACGTCAAGATCACCTATTTTTCCCGTGTTAATATCTAAATCCTTTGGACGGTTTTTGTCATCGAGTTCAACTCCCAAATTTTCAACCCCTAACTCGTCGATACTGTTACGACGGCCAGTCGCAACTAGTACATAATCGCCCTGCCAGTAGCCCTCGTTATCATTTTTGTCAGTGTAGTTAATAAAGGCGACTAGATGACCATTGTCATTGTGCTGCGCCCCTAGCTCGTCGATGCTACTTTTCAAGTTCATCGTCATCTCACCGCCTAAGCAGTCGATGGCTTTAGCGTTGATATCCTCGTCTTTAAGACCTGCCACACGATTGTTTTGATTAAATAGCGTGACAGATACGCCAAGACGCGCAAACGATTGTGCAAGCTCTAACCCTATTGCGCCTGCACCAATCACCGCCATTGAATCAGGTAAATCCGATAATTCAAATACCGTGTCTGAGGTGAGCATAGTCTTGCCAAGTTTGTCCGCCCAGCCTTCAGGGATAAACGGTGAACTACCTGTTGCAACGATAATCTTGTCCGCCTGAATCAACTCATCGTTGACTTCAATTAGACCCTCTTTATTGATATGCGCGCGCCCTGATATTTTTTTGTCATCAGGCCAGCTATCTACCTGCTTTTTGAGATAACTCTCAAAATGGCTACGCTCCGCTTGAACGCGTGCCATGACTTGCTTCCCGTTTATAGTCACGTCACTATGAATACCAAATTCTTCAGAGTACTTGGCTTCATGAGCACGATCTGCCGCCGCAATGAGCAGTTTACTTGGCATACAACCTACTGTGACGCAGGTCGTTGTCCAAAAACCATCATTGATAATGACCGTATTCTTGATAGTGTTGTTGGCTTGACGAAAAGCGTTTTGACCTGCTGTGCCTGCACCGATGACGGCAACCGTCACTTTGCGAGTGATCTCTTTTTTGGTTTGGTTTGAATCGTTATTCATAGTATTCCTAGATTATTGTTTTAATCAAAAATTTTGGCGTTTGGTTCTTATGGTTCAATGTTAGAAGAAGGGCTGAGTACTTCGATCAATCTATCAGTATATCCCTTAGCACGTAAATTACGCTGTGCGTGAGTCAGCATGCCTTGCTTGTCAAAGACAAAGGTAGAGCGCACTAATCCCATAATCTTTTTGCCGTACATGTTTTTTTCTTTTATGACCTCAAAATATTGGCATAACTTTTCGTCTGTATCGCTAATAAGCGAGATATGCAAATCCTGCTTATCAATAAAATTTTTGTGAGAGTCGATGCTATCGCGAGAGACGCCGATAATACTATACCCTAAATCATCAAAGGTATTGATATGGCTTGTAAATTCAGTCGCTTGCACCGTACAACCAGGAGTATTGTCTTTAGGATAAAAATAAAGTATCAGACCCTTATTTGTATTGGCTAGTAGCTCTTTTAGACTGAAATCTTCGTGAATGAAGTGACCCTCTAGCTTACGTACTAACGCCACTGGAAAATCAGGTAGAGCAATAGTCTCTGAAGTTGGTTTTGCCATGACAATGGTACCTTGTTTGATTTTATCTAGAAAAATGAAGTCATATATATGCGCATAGCTTATTAGTTTTACATTTCACTCAATTCTTGGCAACGACTAACAACAAAAAAAGACCAGCAACTACTGATCTTTTATATATCTTTACCTAAGTTTTGTATAAATCTATGCAGGTTTTTGCGGCTTTTTAAGATCCAAACCTACGGTGCACTGTTGCAAGTCTTGTTGCATTTTTTGGACATAGGGCAGTCCTGAGGGATTTTTTTTATCCATCGCGTAACTCTCTATCTCCCACATCTGACCAATAGTCATACTACTGCGCACATTAATAGTGCAATTACATAACTTGGTCGCAGTGCTCTTATCAGCGACTTTATATTTGACCGCACCATTGACACAAGTATTGATATTTTCTTGCTTAATGTTTGCAGCATTTGCTTGCGGGATAGTGACAAAACCAATTAGAGCTAGGGGCAATATAGATAACCACTTCATAATAATCCTTTAATTAATGACAGACGTAGCTGTAAGATAGCAATTATGGATCATTAATAAAACCGTAGGCGTGCTGTCATGATGCAATCAAATGTTACGCTTTTATGCAGACTGCGCAATTTGATGCCTCTTGTTTATTATTTATTCTAAAAACTACCTTTTTTTATAGTGAGGTTGATAATGAGTAGGATCAACCGCGCCTGCTTGAGCGAAGCCTTGACGACGTAGCGTGCAGCTATCACAAATGCCGCAAGCTAAGCCCTTGGCATCCGCTCGGTAACAAGAAATAGTCTGAGCATAATCGACGCCAAGCGATAATCCAAGCTCAATTGTCTGTGCCTTTGACAGCTGTTGCAAAGGCGTTTGAATACTTAAATGATGACCTGTCACACCAGCTTTGGTCGCAAGATTAGCCATCGTCTCAAACGCTGCGATATATTCAGGACGGCAATCGGGATATCCTGAATAATCGACTGAGCTGACACCGATGACGATGTGATTAGCGTCAGCGACCTCAGCGACTGCTAAAGCGTAAGATAAAAATATCGTATTGCGAGCAGGCACATACGTATTCGGAATAGCGTCATTATCAATCTCATCATGCTTTTTATCAGGGGACTCAGTATCACCGTCAGGCACAATCATACGGTGATCGGTAAGCGAGGAGCCGCCAAGTTGGGCGATATCGATATCGATAACACGATGACTGATCTTAGCAGCATGAGCAATAGATTTTGCAGCAACAAGCTCACTATTATGGCGCTGACCGTAATTGAAGCTGACTGCTGTGACACTGGCATAACGCGCCTTTGCCCAGTACAAACAAGTCACTGAATCAAGACCGCCCGATAGCAATACAACCGCGTTTTGAGTGCTGCTAGTGATATCGTTTGTAGTGTCAGTGTCAGTGTCAGTGTCAGTGTCAGTGTCAGGAACAGAAATAGTCATAAATGTCTCATGATTTGGAGTGACGTCTATCCTCAAAAACGACGTCTAATATATTAAAGCTCGCCATTTTAGCAAATTTATTCTTTGTACATAAGCACAGAGTATAGGTTGAAGTCACCGCTACGCTTCTTGATAGCTAATAAAGTCTAGCAATACGTTTGATATTGCTAATACTACAAAGGTCATAAGTTATACTAAAAGTCATTAATCTAAAACTATAGTCATCAATTTAATGCTATAAATTCTAAACCAAAATACCAGCCACTTATAGGCTGGTATTTATAACCATAGTATCACTTTATCTATTAACCTGATTTACCAAAAACGGGTAAAGGATCAAAGCTGACCTTAGAGCGCGGTAATCTAGCAACGTCACGCATGCGCCAATCATCAGCGCCGTCACTACTCACTTGTAAGTAGTACTTGGCTGTGAGCGGATCTATATCGACTTGCGCTGTATATTTATTGTCTTCTTGATGTGTCAACACAACATCGCGATCTTTTTTGATATCGGTGGCATGAGAGATAGACAAGTCCAAAGTATCAGGATAGGTGAGGGCAGTACCGTTTTTTAGTTTACCCGTTTGCATACTTTGCTCAGGATAATTGAGATAAAAGGTAATGTCACCGCTATCAGAAAAACGCATATCACCATGTATATCCAAGTCATAAGTCAGCTTGTCTCGCGATACATCATGATATAGCGTCTTGCCATCCATGTACCAGTCATCACGTACCACGCTATCTCGAATCTGATAAGAGTAATACACGAAAAAAATACAGGCCACAACGACAAACGCAGGCAGACCAATGACAAAAATAATCACCATGTAATTCTTGTACCATGGCTGGCTGTCTTGATGTTTAAAATTTGGTGATGGGGTAGACATAAAGCACCTGCTAAATATAGTATAAATGATGACGCGGCTATACCGATGTAGATCGATAAATGAGTAAAAAGCCGCGATTTATTCTGACGCTTACTACCACACTCAAGCTATCAATATAAGCTTACTGCCCTTGCGTAGTGAAGACATTGTCTTTACTAACGCTATATTGACCGTCCTCGCTTATAACATTCAAGGTAATAGGCGTCTGACCAGACGCAACTACAGCTGGGTCACCGTAGACGCTAACTGACATATCAAAGCTCTCGCCTGCTACTAGTGGCACATCATTAAAGCGTAGCTGTAAACTTAAGCCCTCTTGCGGCGCCAAAGTAATTTTGTAAGTGTGTTCATCTTGAGTCTTATTCGTAAGTTTAACCACATAGCTGTTCTCTATCATGCCCTGTGCGTTCATCGAAGAGAGTTGGTTTCGATCACGGCGTATATCAATCTCCAAAGGCACACGATCAGTTAAGGCAAAGATCAGGCCACCACATAAAATAGCAAGTAGCGCCAGATAAGCAAAGAGGCGAGGGCGTAGAACGCGGCTTGGTGTTTTTTCAGCCAGTTGACGCTCAGTAGTATAGCGAATGAGCCCGCGCGGATAGCCGACTTTGTCCATAACCTCATTACATGCATCGACACATGCAGCGCACTGAATACAAGCAACTTGCAAACCGTCTCGAATATCAATACCCGTTGGACAGACCTGAACACACATCGTGCACTCAATACAATCTCCCAAATCATCAGGGTTGGTGCCTTTTTTACGGGCTCCACGTGGCTCACCGCGCTCATAATCATAAGAGACAATAAGCGTGTCTTTGTCGAACATGACGCTTTGAAAACGTCCGTAAGGACAGATCTGAATACACATCTGCTCGCGCATATAACCGGCGTTGGCATAGGTTGCGAACGTAAAAATAAACATCGACACCCAAATCCAAGTTGGCCAATCAGGGAACGGAATGATTCCAAACATCTGCCAGCTACCAAAGACATAGTTTGTACCAGCGACATAGCTAACAAAGGTTGCTGCGGTCACAACAGAGAGTACAAACCAAATCAGATATACCAAACTTCGTTTAAAAGCTTTGGTAGGTCCCATCGCAGATTTATCAAATTTGATACGTTTGTTGCGATCGCCAATGACCCACTTTTCAATATGTTGGTATAGATGCGTCCAAATGGTTTGCGGGCAAGCATAACCACACCAAACGCGACCTGCAAATACCGTCACCATAAATAAAGTAAACGCTGCAATCAGTGCAAAAGCTGCGATAAAATAAAAGTCTTGGGTTAAAAATGTCATACCAAAGATATAATAATGCTGGGATGGCACATCAAACCAAATCGCTTGTCTGCCATCATAACGCAGCCACGGCAGTAACAAAAACGCTGCTAATAGCGCATACATAGTCACCACACGAATATTTTGGTAAAACCCTGTCACAAATCGTGTATGTACGCGTTGTTTGGTAGCGTCTAGGTCAATCTGTTTGATAGGTATTCTATTTGGCTGCGATGCTGACATAAACGTGCCTCTATAAAAAATCAGTCTATTAAGACCTTTAATAGCAGTTGAGTCTCAAGGAACTAATAGTGCAACAATGAATGTCGCCAAGCCTATACTTATTGTTATTTAAGCAATCTAAGGAGCTAGAATAACGACTTGGTACATGCCTTCTATTTTATCATTACCCCTACTATAAATGGGGAGGTAATCAAAAAAAACAATCATATACTAGGGCGTATCATCAATTAGCACATTGACTCATTTAGTGGTCTTAAAATGGTTAAATTTTGCCAAACATTGTCAAACAACTGGTTAATATCTCGATATTATCTGCGCTATTTTCCTTGTTGACTGCAATTTTTCTCATTTTAAGCCTCACAATCTAAATGATGACACGCCCTAAGAATGGTAAGCGGCAATTAAACCCAGAATGTTAGTCGAAGGATACAGCGTAAGCATTGCGCTAATTGCCAAAGATACACTTATAAAAAAAGGAGGGCTGTAATGACAACCCTCCTTTTTTGACGCATTTTAATACGATGAATTAATTCGCAATCGCAACATTACCATCGACTTTTGCAGTTGTCGCCGCTGTCATGGGCGCAGGTGTACTACGCTGATTGGTTCTATCTGACAACGAGTACACATAAGCCGCTAAGAGCATGATACGCTCGTTTCCAAGCTTGGTTTCCCATTCAGGCATCACACCAGCACGACCATAACGTAAAGTGTCACGGACATTTTCACGTTCGCCGCCATATAACCAAATCGTATCCGTAAGATTTGGCGCACCTGCTGAAATCATACCTTTGGCGTTCTGACCATGGCATAACGCGCAGTTTTTGGTAAAAATAACTTCGCCTTGAGCAACTAAAGATTGATCAAGCTCACCATTCTTAGTACTACCATTATTCGGTGATAACGATAGAACATATTCTGAAACGTCACGTACGCCTTCTTCACCAAGCTGATCACGCCATGCAGGCATACCGCCGATACGACCATTATGAAGCGTTGTCAAAATATTAGTCGCTTCACCACCGTATAACCAGTCATTGTCAGTTAAGTTAGGATATCCTAAAGCGCCTTTGGCATTAGAGCCATGACATACCGAGCAGTTCTGTAAGAAGAGACGGCTACCCACTTTGAGTGCATTTGGATCTTGCGCCAGCTTTTCTACAGCAGGAGAGAGAGCTGCGATCTCTTCGTCAATTCGAGTCTGCAAGTCAGCCGGCGGATTATCACTACGACGCATAGTCGCTTGCAACTCTCTTAGCTGATTGAGGGTACTTGTAGCATTTGCCGCATTTGCTTTAACCAAAATGCTTTGCTCAAAATTGTTCGTAAAGATTTTGTTATTCTCTTCAAGCTCACTAAACAGCTCGTTCTTTGACGTCCAAGGAACGGTTTCGCCATCAACTTCTACCGTCGCGACACCATTCCAATGCGATGGCAAAATACCTGGGAAAAACACCCAGTAAGCAACGCCCCAAACGATTGAGCCAAAAAATATCACCAGCCACCATTTGGGCAGCGCTTTATCATACTCTCGAATACCATCATACTCGTGCCCAGTCGTGCCATCTTCTTCTACGGTAGGCTTGTATTTGATTACAAACAGCAAGACCCCAAGAATAAAGACCCAACACCCGATACTGAGTATAGTTATCCAAGAACTCCAAAAAAATGTCATGGTTTATCCTTATTGCGCTGCTCATCAGACAAAGATTTAATATGCTCGTCATCAAGCGCAAGTTGTGCATCTTCTTCGAAGCGTTTTTTGTTTTTTGGTGAATACGCCCACCAGGCAACACCAATAAAGGCGATGAAAGCAGAAACGGTTGCGATTGTCTGTAGTTCACCAATACCCATTAGCGCTGTCCTTCCATTGCGGTACCTAATTGCTGTAAATAAGCAACTAGAGCGTCAAGTTCAGTGGCACCCAGTACCGCATCAGGAGCACCATCGATATCTTCTTGCGTATAAGGGACGCCAAAACGGTCGCGGAACAATTGCATTTTGCTCTGTACCTTGACGCCATCAACTTCGCTGGTTGCAAGCCAAGGGAACCCTGGCATAACAGACTCAGGAACCAAAGATCTTGGCGCAATCAAGTGCTGCTTTTGCCAATCTTCAGAATAGCGCCCACCAACCCGTGCTAGGTCAGGACCTGTACGTTTAGAGCCCCAAAGAAAAGGGTGATCCCATGTCGATTCTGCAGCGCGTGAGTAAGGACCGTAGCGCTCAACCTCGGCACGTAATGGACGTACCATTTGCGTATGACAAACGTGACAGCCTTCACGAATATAGATATCACGACCTTCAAACTCAAGCGCCGTCCATGGTTCCATGGAGGGCAGAGGCTTATTCACTCCGCCCGCTTCAGCAGGTTTGTAATCATATATTAAAGGTACGATCTCAACGAGCGTTGCAAAGCTAATTGCGATGACGATACCGATAACGAGCAAACCTGTGTTTTTTTCAATAATTTCATGCGGTGTACCAGCCATGATTGCTCCTTATACTTTAGCGGTCTGTGGTTCATCAACACTAGGGTTATGATCTGTTGGATCAGCGAGCATAACAGGCTTACCTTCTGGCATCTTAATCGTGCGATAGACGTTGTAGGCCATAATAAACATACCTGATACATAGAGCAGACCACCAAAGGCGCGACCGATGTAGGGATAATGCGAGAACTCAACCGTATCAACAAAACTATATACCAATGTACCGTCAGGATTGGTGGCAAGCCACATCATGCCCTGACCGATACCTGATATCCACATAGAGACGATATAGAAAATAGTACCTGCTGTCGCTAGCCAAAAATGCGTCGTAATCAAGCTAATAGAGTACATTTTAGGCTTATTATAAATACGTGGCAGCAAGACATATAACGAGCCAATCGTAATCATACCGACCCAGCCGAGTGCACCTGAATGCACGTGACCAATAGTCCAATCCGTGTTATGTGACAGAGCATTAACTGTCTTGATTGACATCATTGGACCTTCGAACGTTGACATCGCATAAAACGATAAAGCCACGATCATAAAGCGAATGATTGGATCCGTACGTAATTTATCCCAGCTGCCTGAGAGTGTTAATACGCCGTTGATCATCCCGCCCCAAGAAGGCGCAAATAGAATGATTGAAAAGACCATCGCTAGTGACTGTGTCCAATCTGGAAGCGCAGAATAATGAAGGTGATGACCGCCTGCCCACATATATGCGGCAATCAAGGCCCAAAAATGCACAATAGATAAGCGATATGAGTAGATAGGACGACCAATCTGTACAGGTACAAAGTAATACATCATACCCAAAAAGGCTGCTGTGAGATAAAACCCTACCGCATTGTGACCATACCACCATTGCACCATCGCATCAGTAGCACCGCCATAGAGCGAATAAGACTTAAAGGCGCTAACAGGAATTGCCATGCTGTTTACAATATGTAGTAACGCAATCGTAATAATAAAAGCTGCAAAGAACCAGTTAGCCACATAGATATGCGACGTCTTACGCTTAATCAAAGTACCAAAGAACACAATGGCATAAGATATCCACACCAGTCCAATCAAAATATCAATAGGCCATTCAAGTTCCGCATACTCTTTAGATGAGGTCAAACCCATAGGCAGAGTAATGACGGCCGCGACAATAACCGCCTGCCAACCCCAAAAGGTAAACCATGCCAAATACGGCGCGAACAACCTTGTCTTACAGGTACGTTGAACAATATAATAAGACGTTGCAAAGAGAGCACAACCACCAAACGCAAAGATGACAGCGTTCGTATGTAGAGGTCTTAGATGACTAAATGTCAGCCATGGAATGTCAAAATTGAGTGCAGGCCAAGCCAATTGCGATGCAATAAATACACCTAGGCTCATGCCGACAATGCCCCAAATGACGGTCATCGTCGTAAAGAATCGCACGATAGTGATTTCGTACTCACTATCAACGGGGGCGATTGCTGTGTTTTGTAAACTCATGGGATGATTCCTTTACAGCCTAAATTATCAACAGAATTAACCATCAATACGCTACCGAAAAATAATACTCAATCGCTAATTACCTCACAAGAATACCTTTTAGGGCAATCACTACTACTATCGTATAAACACTCGTAAGGGATTAATAGCTTAGAATAAGTGTTTGTAGGATAGTAGTATTTGACGAGATCTAAGTATCAACTAGAGTCAAAAATGGTAGGACAAATGTGGTAATTATGCACCAAACAGTTATAAAAATAGGATACAAATCATAAATGTAGACCAGCTGCGTCTAATATAAGTCGCGTCTACACAATGTTTGGTTAAAACTCCTGACTCTGTTTAAGGGTATTGTAACGCAATCTTAAGCAAATATCATCAGAACTGTGACTCAAAATACAAACTCTTTGGTAAATTATTATCCAGACAACTAATTATTAAAAGTGCTGTTATGGCCTTGAATTCTGATTTTTGTATTAGGCACAAGGTAAGGTTTAAGATAACCTTTTTGTTACAATTTAGTCATTGGGACTGAATTGGGGTTTTACTTGCAAGCTTCTTGCACTCTATAATGAGAATGAAAACGAGTATCCTATAGGGATCAAGATGTTTAGAATTTAAGATTTTAGATAAATGGCTTTTTAAGTTATTTATCTCAATCCTATCTAAGCATCATTACTTTCAATAATACTAAATGTCAGCATGACAATAATTAAGGATAATACCATGGCAGTTTTTTTGACAGATGAATGGTTCAATGAAGTTGAGACGTTAGGTCGTGAGGCAGGCGAGCTAAACTTGCCACCAGCACTAGCCAATATGGTTATCAATCTCAAAGTGTCTGACGGTGATAACGTTATGGACGCTAACTTTGCTGACGGTCTTTTAAACCGTGGCCTCAATCACGATGCTACAACAACGTTGTTACTTGATCGCGAGACTCTACAGTCTTTCGTTACTGGCTTTGATATGAATCAGATCATGGGCGCCTTTATGAGTGGTAAAATTCGCGTCGAAGGCGACATGTCGCAGCTAATGGCAGTACAAACGGCGCGCCCAAGCTCAGAGCAAAAAGAGCTGTTCAAAAAAGTCAAAGATATGACGACTATGGCCTAAGCGCTAGATTCAACTAGCAGCAAGCTGTTACAGAAATACCGCTCACAAGTGTTTTAGACAGTCACAAAAAGAGCCTCTAATAAATTAGAGGCTCTTTTTTGGTATTAGTAAAGGTATTTATCTTTTAGTTATTGTTTTCTAATTATTGGTTCTCTTTGTAGATAGCCGCTTGTAGCCAGATATTAGCTTGTATGTAATCATTGACGCTAATGGCATTAGTCTGCTGCGTATGAGCAGCACCAATACGAACAACAAATGGATCCGCATCTTGCTCACGCAAAACGACCACATCGAACAATATAATGGATTTACCATTAAATATCGTCTCTTGCTTACCTAGTACTTGCCCTTGACACCAAGCTTCGTCTTCTTGACCTAAGGTATCACCAAACAAATACGCACACATGTGACCTAAATTGATCTCAATAGGAGCCATCTGCTCTTTGGTTTCAGGCTGCCAGTCTTTGATCTGCTCTTGAACGTCTTTTGGTACTTGACCGTCATTAGCGGCAACGATGTCATTAAAGGCACGGTGATAGCGAATGGCATCGGCATCTTCAACCTTAATTACCTCACTTTGTTCACTCAGACTGATCTCATGTGCCCAAGCGCTAAAATTGACAAAATAGGGAGTACCTTGTTGGTAAAGCTGATGATTGGCAGTATATAGCTGATCGAAAGCATAGATAATACTACCATCAACACTGCGTAGTCGTAATACCGCATCTTGAGTGTTTTCATTGGCGATAATGCGCTCGATTCGACACTTCAGGCCGTAAGGACCATCGACACAAGGGTAAGCATTGATGAAGCATTCAGGCTTGCCATCACGCATAGCGAGCACTTGATTGATATGACAGGGCTGATTTTCTGAGAGCAATAGGCACTTGTCTTCAGCGCTAGCACTAGTGTTAAGACCTTTTGGCATCGTCGCTTTTTCAATCATCCCCTGCAGCCATTCTGGTACGTCACGGCTCATATCGTCCGTTAATATACGCCAATGATCACCATGACCTGCGGTCTGATCATCACTCAAAGTTATTTTTGTAGGGGCTTGTACGTTTTTATATTGATAGTTAATAGTCATGAGAGTACTCAAAATGTAGTCAGTCACAAAACCTGGCAATAAAGCAGGCGCTTACATAGAGATAAATGAGTTACCGATAACGGTTAACAATACCTCGCCATAATAGGCGCACGCTTATCCAGTTCTGTTAATGGATTAATTCGTCCTTAGCATACAATATATAGGTATTAGGATAACTAATAGCAAGCCCCTCATAAAAAATAATGACATCGCGTCTGATTTTGATAAAAAGTACGAGGAGTTTATGTGAATCGCTGGCACATGTGAGATGATTTGTGTCAAACTAGCCGTTTTTTGGCGACCAGCATTAACGGTGCGTCTAAAACCCTATCTGTACGTAGACCTCATTTTTTAGCGACTGTTTGACCAGTTGTTTCGTATACTTCAAGTAGGCTTCTACAGATAAGATAAAGAGTTTAAATATGTTTCGTCCTTTAGCGTTATTTATTGGCTTGCGGTATACCCGAGCAGAGCGCAGTAACCGTTTTATCTCTTTTATATCTCTAATATCTATGGTCGGTCTGACTTTGGGTGTGGCGGTACTAATCACTGTATTATCAGTGATGAACGGCTTTGATCGTGAGCTTAAAACCCGAATATTAGGGATGGTGCCGCAGGCAACGGTTATCTCAACAGAGGTGATTGGAAACTGGGAGCAACTGGCTAATCAGATCGAAGAGGATCCTGAAGTTTCAGCTGTTGCGCCCTTTATCCAGCTTCAAGGCATGCTGACCTCAAACGGTCAAGTGGCTGGCATCATGGTGACAGGTGTGGAGCCTAACTACGAAAAAAACGTCTCAATTATTAATGACAATATGATTGAGGGCGATATTGATACCCTAAAAAACGGTGATTTTAGTATCGTTTTGGGGGAGGAGATGGTGCAATCGCTCGGACTACGTTTGGGCGACAAAGTGACTTTGGTGTTGCCAGAAGCTTCACCGTCTGCGGCAGGTGTGATACCGCGCTTTAAGCGTTTTACCTTGACAGGTATTTTCAGCATCAGTCCAGAGGTTGACAGTCTAATGGCGTTCATCCCTATGGGTGATGCAGGAAAATTACTGCGCTTGCCGGAGGGCGCGCAGGGCATTCGCATGAAGCTCAATGATTTGTTTAACGCACCGTTAGCAGCGCAGAACGCCGCGGCTATTGCTCCTAACCAGCTTTATCCCAATGATTGGACGCAGACACACGGTAATCTGTTTGGTGCGATCCAAATGGAAAAAGCAATGGTAGGGCTACTGCTGTTTTTGATTATCTTGGTTGCCGCCTTTAACATTGTCTCAAGCCTTGTCATGCTTGTCACTGACAAAAAAGCAGATATCGCAATCCTCAAAACCTTTGGTGCCTCACCGCGCCTGATTACGCAGGTCTTTATGGTACAAGGGGTGGTGATTGGGGTCATCGGTACGGTCGCAGGGACAGTGCTTGGTGTTATATTTGCATTGACAGTCAGTGATATCTTGGGCTTTATCAATCAGAGCTTTGGCCTTAATTTATTCGATGCTTATTTTATTAACTATCTGCCTTCACAGCTGCGTTTAACGGATGTAGTACTCATTACTGGGGTATCTTTTATCTTAAGTTTCTTGGCCACTATTTATCCGGCGCGCCGTGCTGCCAGAATTCAGCCCGCTCAAACCTTACGTTATGAGTAGTATGTGCCACCACTCTTATTAAAGGGTTACTTTAACCGACAAGAATAACTATAAAGGAAGCGCTATGTCTGCCATTTTAGAGGCGACCAACATTAGCAAAATATACGATGAAGGGGCTGTACGTACTCAAGTATTGACGGGTCTAGATCTAACCGTCAATGCAGGCGAGCGTATCGCTATCGTCGGTACTAGTGGCTCAGGCAAAAGCACTTTGCTCCATCTATTGGGTGGTCTCGACACGCCAACCAGTGGTGAGGTATGGTTACATGGCAAATGCCTAAACCATATGAATGAGACAGAGCGCGGGTTGATGCGTAACCAATACTTGGGGTTTATTTATCAGTTTCATCATCTATTGGCGGAGTTTACCGCAGTCGAGAATGTCGCTATGCCGCTACTGATGCGTCCAAAAGTCTCGACAACTGATGCTCGCGCGCAGGCTATTGATATTCTTAACAACGTCGGATTAGATCATCGTCTTAATCACAGGCCAGGAGAGTTATCGGGCGGGGAGCGCCAACGCGTTGCTATCGCTCGTGCTTTGGTGACTAAGCCTTCATTGATACTCGCTGATGAGCCAACGGGTAACTTGGACTATGACAATGCTCAAAGCGTGTTTGGTATGCTCTCAGAATTACAGAGTACTATGCAAACAGCACTGCTTATGGTCACGCATGATCGTAACCTTGCCGCGCTCGCTGATCGCCAGCTATTACTACGCAATGGTCATTGGGAGACTTACTAGTATTAGCTCATCTGACCTGTGCCAGCTAGTTTAACTTGTGTTAAACGATATAACATCGTACTGAGTAGAATTTTGCCAACAATAGCGCTATGCCAACTTAAATAACATAAAGGATAACTATCATGTTTAATTACGAGGATCCGATTGCAGCTTTTGGTAGTGCTGAAGAAGGTAATGATCCGCTAAAGCCTTATCTAGATCCAACCCTCTACGATATAGTAGACAGAGATAGTCAGATAAAGATGCTGACTGCGGTATTTGATGCGATTACTTTGGGTGGTGTGGACTACGATTTAAATGCTCAAACCAGTACCACTGGCAAGATGCGTTATACGCTCACCAAAAATGGTGAGGTCGTTACGGTGCTATTTATGGAGACTAATTTTTCAGACTTGGTTGTTGATGCAATCAATAAAACGCAAAAAAGCTAAGACATTTAGACGAATTGAACTTGACTAAGGCCATGATTGAAACCTTACAGCTTAGGGTTTTTTTTGGCTCTTAGTCGTTGACGATTTTGCCAGCTACTTACGGTCTTGTAGCGCCAAATGGCTTTGAATGCTAAACCGCAAATAATACTACTAATAATAGCGAGTATCGTCAAACCCAAACAAAGTGCCGCTATAGAGACTGATCCCTTGTAAGTTACAAAGGGGTTAGCGCCGCTCGATAATATCCACAAGCTAAAATCTGCAATCATCCTTCCTATCAGTCTCAGACTGATCATCGGTACATCAATAATTCTAGCACCAATATAGTAGCCTGCATAAAATACAGGCAGGGTAGTGAGCGGATTGGTAATCCACGTCAGACCAAGCGCCATTGGCACATTGGCACGAAATATTAGCGCGCCTATGAGTGCCAATAACATCTGACCTGGCAGCGGAAAAAAAGCACTCAAGACACCGATGTATACTGCTTTATTGAGACTATGGCGGTTAAAATGCCATAGCCGAGCGTCTGCTAAATGCGGCGCAAACAGCTTCAGTATTCGGCTTTCTAGAATTTTTTCAGGCGTGGGTAGCAGGTTTTTGAGACGTTTTTGAGACACAGGCCCGCCTTTGATTATAATTTAAGCCTGCTCAACGTCTAACGAGAGGCTGGTATGCAACGAGGTTATGAATGGCATATGCCTAGGACATTTATCAATGTAAGAACGAGAATACGCCCATAACCTTAACACGATAACGAGTGTAGGGAAATACAAAAAAATTGCTATTATAGTGGGGTATGGGACGACGTAAGTTTGGAGAATACTTGTCACCAAGTCAATATGCCTGATATTCTATAGCCCAAAGCTAGTGACTACTCAAAGAAAACGACTATCAGATAGAGTTGCTTTAAGGCAAAGGATAGATTACTTCCCTATCTCAATCATCCAGCAACGAATGATTAAGCAACGAATCACTAAGCAACGAATCACTAAGTAAGGAGCGTAAGTGTATTGGCTGATAGGCACTCTTATTATAGGGGTTATGCTCGGAGTCTTGGCAGTTGCAAGTAGCCTAGCATCTACGCCTATAACGTTAGTAATTACGTCAGCATATTCGTCACTGTCTGTGTTTTTTCTAGCTGCCATACTATTGTTTTTGACAGCACGGCATAGTGCACTAATTGCATATCCTACTCATTTATACGTTTCTAAAAAGTCCTCTAAGGCTGTATACAGTCTCTTTTATTATGTAATGATCACAGGACTTACTATCGCCGTCATCGCAGGTAGTGCGTTACAAGCCATTAGTCAGTATCAGCAAGCAGAAAGCACAAAAATTACTGACACCCTACGTATCAAAGCACTGGTTACTATCGAAGGCGTGAGCGACAGTGTTTATAATGCGGCGACCAATAGCAGCTACCGTCAAGTCGCAACGATCAGTGATCTATCTCCACTAGTCTCTGACATAACAGCGGCTGAGTTAACCCGTACCTCGTTTTCTGACGTGAATAGTAGCCAAGATCCTACTCAAACATCAACGTACAAAGTATTGCTCAACGCTTACCCAAGAGAGTCCTCAGATGCTCTTGATAGTCTGAACGATCTACGTCCAGGCGACCAGCTATTTATGAGCTTGACCTTGTCGCCGCTTGCGACCTCTGAGGAGGCTATGAATAACCCCTCAGGTTTTGATAGCTATCGCTGGTTACGCGGTCGCCATATCGATGGGGTAGCCGCTATTGGATTGATAGGCGAGCCTATAGCGAATATCACAGAGCCTTCAGCGATTACCATAGAGCCTTCAGCGAATATCACAGAGCCTTCAGCGATTACCATAGAGCCTTCAGCGAATATCACAGAGCCTTCAGCGATTGAAACTCGACAATCGACGTCTTATCTTGAACGTTTTCGCACTCGTATTGATAAAAAACGTTGGCAACTGCGTCAGCATTTTTATCAAGATTGGGAGACACAATCAGAGGCGCTACAACAAGCGAATGCGGTAACACTAAGTCTGCTCACCGGCGATCGCAGCTTAATTAATCGCAGCACTAAAGACTTGTACCAGCTAGCAGGTATCTCTCATCTATTAGCAATCTCGGGCACCCATGTGTTGTTCTTAGCGATTGTGATGGCAGGCTTAGCGACTTTCATAGTCGATCGTCACTGGCCAACGCTTTATCGCTATTTGCCGCGCTGGCAAGTACGCTGGTATATGATGATCAGCGCTGCATTTATCTACGCGCTATTTACAGGATTTGATGTGCCTGCTGCGCGTACTGCTTGGACGTTGTTGGCTATAGGGTTTGTGCGTTTGACTTTGCTACCGATAAGTACTTTGCGCGTATTACTTGCCTTGGCCATCATTATGGCGTGGATCGACCCTTATGTGTTGTGGCAAGCGGGATACTGGCTATCGTTCATCGCTGTCGCATTATTACTCAAGTATGATGATGCTTACGTATTGCAAGCTAAAGCAGTGTCAGGCTTTTCTCAAACCAAGCATTCGCAGCTCAAACCCAACTCTATCAAAGGTAATGAGACGCAAAAGCGCAAAATAGCGTCTCAGTTTGTATTTGCTTTTAAGCGCTTATTTAAACTTCAGTGTTGGTTATTTATCGCCTTATTACCTGTAACTCTATTACTTTTCGGTAAGGCGTCACTGTGGGGGCTCATCGTTAACCTGTTCGCTATCGGTTTATTCGGCTGGGTTATTGTGCCGCTGAATTTATTAGCAGGGCTGTGCTATCTCATTGTACCTACTGTAGCGGACGTGATTTGGACGCAGGTGAGCATGCTGGTGCTAGGCTTGCATAAGCTACTATTATGGCTGACTTCACTACCTGCACTGCTTGATGCGTGGCTATATACACCAGTGAATGCGGCTATATTATTCATAGCATTTCTTGTGATATTGCCTTGGCTGTTACCTCGTGGTCTGATTAGCCGAGTACTTGCGCTACCGCCGTTGACGCTTTTGATCATGACGATTTATGCCAACGCGCAAACGCTAGCACAACTGCCAACCCTGTATGTGTTACCAACAGGAGATGAGTATCTAAGCGCTGCTATACTGCGCTACTCTGCGACCGATCAGAGTACTAGCCATTGGTTGTTTTTGGCTGATCATCGTGCGCGTCATACCCGTAGTAGTCAAAGTGCACTCAATGCTCAGAAGCTATCTGCAAGCTTAGATCAGCAGCTACGTACGCTCTCTATCAAACGTTTGGATGGCATCGTGGTGCAAACCAGCGCTATCGATATAAACACTACCTCCAGCGCTGCATTTGATGAGCTGCTACCTAGAACTGTCGATGCACTTGTCCAAAGTATGCCTGTCAGCCAGTATTGGCAAGCAGGTCGCTATAATCTTTGGACAGACAAAAAGCGAGCGGACAAAGCATTAAAACCTAAAATAAAAGACAATGATACGCGTATAACGGCGCAGCAGTGCGGAGCTGAAAAGACATGGCAGATGGCAAATAAAGAGCTGTCTATCGAGGCGCTGACAGGCTGGAATGAGATTGATGATGCTAGTGTATGGGACTGCACTATCGCACTTAACAGCCGTAGGCCTATCAAAGTCGTGCGCTACAATCCTAGCAATCCTCTACAGTCGCCGCAGTTATCTACAAATCAGCATTCTAGCAATAAAGGATTCACTGATAGTGCGCTGCCCAGTAAGTCGCAGGCACGTATCGTACTTGATGTGGCGACTCACAAGCGCACTTGGCAAATGTGGTCACTGCTTTGCGATGCTAAGTCTTTTGCTACTGCCAAGGCTTCTGGCGACCTAGTCACTTGGCTAAGTCATAGTAGCTCACAGGTCACTACTGAGATATTGGCTCAGTATCAAATCACAGAGTCACTGACTTACGATGGTGCGTCCTTGCCAGCAGCGCTTGCTCTTGATGACCGCTAATGAAGGTTCTTAGATGACTATTTGTAAACGATTATCTACAAACGATGACCTTTAAACAATTTTCCTTAAATAATGCCCTCCAAATGTTAAGCATCGGTTTAACGACTCAATATTCGACAGGAAATCGTAGGTCACAAAATTTCAATATAAACGTGAGAATTTAGAGTTTCTCATAGCCAAGCTATTGAACCAAGAGTAGAATGCCACCATGATCGTAGCTGATCTTTATTGTTTAGCGTGTTATCAACCTAGGAAGTCATATGCCCAACTGGCCACCAGATCCTAACAAACGTTCCGACAACGCGGCAAATCCGTTACAGCAGGTGCCGCAGCAACCGAACGGACAAGAATGGCGTCTTATCGAAAAAACCCTATTAGCCAGTGTGCAAGAACAACGTCGAGCGCGGCGCTGGAGTATCTTTTTTAAGTTACTCACTTTTGGCTATATTTTATTTATCCTTTTGACCTTTAGCCGCGGTTGTAGCAGCGACAAACCTACAGGTATCGATGGTATCAACACCAGTGGTCCACATTTAGCAGTAGTGGAGTTACAAGGCGTTATCAGCAATGCTGATGTGGCCAATGCTTATGATATCAATGAAGCTTTGACTCGCGCTTTTGAAAATCCTAATTCCAAAGCGGTAGCATTAGATATCAATTCGCCTGGTGGTTCACCCGTTCAGTCTGATGAGATCTGGCAGACGATGATTGACTTGCGTGCTGAGTACCCTGACAAAAAGCTCTATGCGGTCATTGGTGATATCGGTGCTTCTGGTGCTTATTATATCGCTTCAGCGGCAGATGAGATCTATGTCAATCCTTCAAGTTTGGTAGGGTCTATTGGGGTTATCTTACCCAGTTATAACATCGAAGGACTGATGGAAAAAGTTGGCGTAGAAGATCGTACGATCACAGCCGGTAAGTACAAAGATATACTCAGCTTATCGCGCCCGCTATCAGACTATGAGGAACAGCACGTTGAAGGCGTATTGGCTAATACCCATAAGCACTTCATCGATGCGGTCAAACAAGGTCGCGGCGATCGTCTAAAAAATCCAGAAGAAAATGAGCTGTTCTCAGGTTTGTTTTGGTCAGGCGAGCAGTCGATAGCACTAGGATTGGCAGATAAAAAAGGCAGTATAGCAAGTTTAGAGAAGCAGTTAGAGCTTGATAATGTCGTCAACTATACGCCAATAGATCCGTTCCAGTCGCTTATGGATCGTTTTGCTATAAAATTAGGGGCAGGTATCGGCTCAAGCGTTAATCTCGACCTACTACCGCAGCAAGAAGGCAATGCTGAGATGCGCTAGTATTGTTCTCAACACTCACTGAGCTACAAAAAGGCTGAACTAAAAATGTTCAGCCTTTTTTGCATCTATCTTAACCTCAACGAAATTTCAGGGTTATCACTGTTCAATTTAGTCTATAATTCTATGTTTGATATCAACAAAAACCACAAGAGCGCCCTATGATGAGTACCATCAACTCGCAAACCTTTGCCTCGCTACCGATATCGACTAAAACTCAAAAACCTATCCTACATTTTGCTCATGCTAATGGCATGCCAAGCGCAGTTTACGAGCCTTTTTTTGCAGGTTTAAGTGAGTTTTTTACGGTTGAATACATTCCTATGTTGGGCGCTGAGCCTGATTATCCTGTCGATGATCATTGGCGTCGTCTCACCCAGCAGGTTATAGATAGTGTTGAGCGTACTTGCCGAGAGCACGGCGTAGAGCAGCTTGTTGCTGTCGGTCATTCATTAGGAGCAATGTGTACTTTGCAAGCACTGTACCGAGCGCCCAAACGCTTTAATCAGGCGGTACTCATGGATCCGCCTTTGATATATGGACGTAGCAATTTTCTGATGCATCTAGCCAAAACGGTAGATAAATTACCAATGATGAATAATCGTTCGATGGATAAATTGTCGCCCTCAGGAATATCAAAACATCGCCGTGATGTTTGGGATAGTCGAGCCGATGCCTATGAGCAAATGCGCAATAAGGGGTTTTTTAAGAATTTTGATGAGCGTAGCTTTGAGGGTTATATCGAGCATGGGTTACATGAGCGTGCAGATGGTAAAGTGACTTTGGCTATTCCCAAAAAAAACGAAGTTGCTGTATTTCGCACTAATCCCTCATTGTATTGGCTAACTCCAAATCATGCTCCTAATCCACCAGTTACGTTAATCATTGGGCAGGAGAGTATTTTTCTAAAGCGTAGATTTCCACAAAAAATAAAAGCTCGCTTGGGCATAGATTTTGAGACACATAAAGGCGGTCATATGTTCCCCCTTGAGTATCCAGATAGTGTATCCGCGCAAGTGCTTGACCTAATTGCAAAGCAGCTAAAAACCCAATAGGTCAGTAGTTATTGTTTTTATACCTACTGGCGGTGTATAAATAGCCAGTAGGTATCTTATAAGATACTCTGAGTCAAACTACTATGTTATCGAAATATTATGCCTGATGTATCAAACGCTACTGATAGTGAGATGATGAAATATAAATCTTCTACACCACTATTCTCAAAATTTGGCGTAATCGCGCTGATTATCGGTATGGTCATGAGCTTTTTTGTGAGCCAGTTGGTAGGCGTATATATCGCAGGCAAGTTGTATTTGCCAGCAGCAAAAACGCTATCGATTGGTACTCTTTTCTTTATCGGCAGTAACGATGGCACCGTCGTGAGTGTCTCAATTATCATCGCAAGTTTACTTATTACGACTGTTATTTCATTTGTTATTCGCTCAAAGGGCGGGAGCATCAAACTGTATTTGGCGCTCAAACCTTTTTCGATTGCCGTAAGTATAGGTATGTTCGCGCTGCTACTGCTGTTTGCGCTTGGTAGTCAGGCAGTAACGTATTGGATAGAGGCAACGCCGCTGGTCTTCGTCGACCCTTTGTACCAGTCGGTGAGCTCTGTGTGGCTACTCATCTTTGCGATAGTGATCGCAGCGCCTATCTATGAAGAGTTGGTATTTCGCGGTATCTTGTGGTCAGCGATTAGCGAGCAGTTTAGAGGTTCACGCGGCGCTATTGTTGCCAGCGTAGTGACTAGCTTAGTTTTCGCGCTCATTCACATTCAATACGGCTGGTATGAGATCAGTACTATTGTGCTGCTCGCTCTGCTGTTCAGTTATGCGAGAATCAGATCAGGCTCTTTGTGGTTACCTATTTTGCTTCATATCATCAACAACGGTATCGCTATGTGGCTATACATCTCACAAGTAAGCTGAGCTGACTTAGGTTTAATGTCTGATATCTGATATCAAATGCTAAACGTTAAATATCAGGATTGAGCTGCAAAATCTCATCCGCGGCTTGTTGTATCTCTGCGATAGTCAAATCAGGTTTACCACTCAATGCCTGCCGCCATTTGCGCGCTCCTGCTAACCCTTGAAACAGCCCTAGATAATGCCGCGCCATCGTTGGCAAACGCTCACCCTTTGCCACTTGCTCCTCTAGATAAGGATAAAGCTTGGCTAAAATATCTGAGCGCTTAGGAATAGGGGCGTCCCATAAACTATTAGCCTCTGCCAATAGATATGGATTATGGTAAAACGCGCGGCCTATCATTACCCCATCAATATGTTGCAAGTGCGCGGTTATATCTGCGACGGTTTCTATACCGCCGTTGATCTCTATCATCAGATCTGGAAAGTCTTGTTTGAGACGATAGACATCATCATAGCGTAGCGGCGGGATTTCGCGGTTTTGCTTGGGACTAAGACCTTGTAGCCAAGCGGTACGCGCATGTACGATAAAACGCTGACAGTTGGCGTCAGCGACCGTCTGTACAAAGTCGCTCATAAACTCGTAACTATCAAAATCATCGATACCAATGCGGTGCTTGACCGTGACTGGAATATCAACGGCCGCTTGCATGTGCTTGACTAAATCTGCGACTGTCTTTGGCTCTGCCATAAGGCACGCGCCAATCTTGTTATGCTGAACACGATCAGAGGGACAACCGACATTGATGTTGACCTCATCATAACCATAGCGCTGGGCAAATACAGCGCACTGAGTCATCTCGTCAATATCAGCGCCGCCAAGCTGTAACACTAGTGGATGCTCACAGGTATCAAAGCGCAAATGCCTGTCTCTATAACCATGTATCAGCGCACCTGTACTGATCATCTCAGTATATAGATAGACGTGCGGGTTGAACTGGCGTGCAAAATAGCGATAGTCTGTTGTCGTCCAGTCAATCATCGGCGCAACAGACAGGCGTTTTTGAGTCATATCAAGCATTTTTATCGCCTTTATTACTTTTTGATCTAGGGGCTGTTTACTTTTTTTGAAGCATCAAGGTTCAAGCGCTTTAAATCGTATCGTCAATCGTTTTCATCTCAGGTAAGTTGTAAAAATATAATCCCATCATAATGCCAATAATGCTGATAAAAGCAATATATAATGCCGGCGCAAAACTTATGACCAAAGTGGCGTAGCCAAGACCGAATGGAATTAGGCCACCGACGATACCATAAGTAATGTTATAAGAAAAAGAGAGGCCTGTCAGACGCACATTGGTTGGAAACAGTTGTATCAAGATGGCAGGTACCATACCGACAATACCGGCGCTAAATCCCAAGACGGCAAACATAATCAGAAGATAATCACCGCCCGCCTGCAGGTGATAATAAAAGGCGAAGATTTGGCTTATGAGTAAAATCGAGCCAATGACTAGTACTTTGCCAAAGTTTTGATAATTTGAGATTATGCCATAAAACACACAGCCCAAAATCATAAACACCACACCAAGACTATGTGAGAGGCCAAATACATCGTTATCAGGAGAAAAACGTAACTCAATTAAATCGGGTAGTATGAGCACAATAACTAATGTAATGCTAGATATGACCAATGTCAGCATCATACTTATAAATATTGAGTGCTTGCAGTATTTAAAGAGTAAGGAGAAGGGCTTATTGGTACGCCTAACATACTTAACGTCGTCGTCTGACTCTTTCATACTGACAAAAAAGGGCGTCTCTTTAACACGGCGCCAAAATAGAAGAGGCAAAAAACTCAAGGCAGCAGCGACAAAGAAAGGAATACGCCAGCCGTAATCAACCATCTGCTCAAAGGCCAAGGTATTCTCAAGCCAGATAAAAAACCCGTTAGAGAATAATACACCAATAAAAAAACTGGCCGTCACATAAGCGCAGCCTACCGATAGATACTGACGCGGAACATGCTCAGCTACAAATACCCAAGACAAAGGCACAAAAACTCCAAAAGACATACCTTGAATCAAGCGTAGTGAAATAAAGAGCACAGGTGCCACAATACCCCACTGTGCATATGTTGGCAGGCATGCCATAGCCAGTAAACTACTGGCGGTGACGAGCATACTGATAAGAAGAACCGGTTTTCGACCCTTTATATCACCATAACGTCCAAAAATAATACCGCCCAAAGGCCGCGCTAAATAGCCGACGGCAAATAGCCCCAATCCTTGTAGTTTTGCAACATTGACATCTATGACACCAGGAAATATAGCGGTGGCAACCGTATCTGCAATATACAGGTAAATCAAAAAATCAAAGAAAGTCACAGCAGTGCTAAAGCAGATAAACACAATCGTGTTTCTATTATTTGACGACATCAGCTTATACTGAGAACGAGAAGGCATAAATACTTAATCCACAAGTTAAGACCGAGACCAAAATAGGTGCACAAAAGTTATCCTTTAAGCACAAAAACAGACCATTCACCGTAGTGACTGATCCTAATGTTCAAAAATAGACAAGGTATAAAAAGAGGGTTAAAAACAACTACAGTAGCCAGTCGATAGGTAGCAAAGATAATATAGTAAGCCAGATATGGTCACTCATATCGACTCGTGGTTCGTTATCATAGACAACAGGTTTGCCGTTTTCGATCGTATGCCACTGAAGACTATCCTCATCTACGAGTTTGACTTCATAAGCCTGCATCAGCAGATCGTCACCAATTGCTTCATGTAATTGCCGCGCAAGCTCATCGTCATTGATGATCACACCCATTTCAGTGTTAATATTAGCAGAGCGTGGGTCGACATTATACGAGCCAATAAATACTTGATGGTCATCGATAGCAAAGGTTTTGGCGTGTAAGCTGGTTGATGACTGACTGCGAGCTCGCCACAATTTATTGTCGCGCTTTTCTTCGCTGGCGGTTGACTTTAGCTCATATATCTTGATGCCCGCTCGCAAGAGCTCAGGTCGCCATTTACTGTATCCTGAATGCACCGCGGTGACATCTGTCGCATCAAAAGAGTTGGTCAATATTCTAATCTCAATACCAGAGTTCGCTAGTGCAACCAAAGTCTCAACACCGTCCTTTGTAGGTACAAAGTAAGAGGAGATTATAGTGAGTTTTTCGGATGGACTCCCAAGCAAGGTGCGCAGTTGATGGACTAAGTTGGTATCGCTAGCGACAGATTTCGTCAGTTTACCTACGTCATCACTTAAAAACTGCATATCCGTCCAGCGAAAGGGCACCTGTTTATTAATTAGATCCTCATCTATGGTTGAGTCATCGATTGCATTTCGATAAACGGCTAAACTACTTTTCGTGTTGCTTTTCTCTTCTTCTCTGAGCTTACTTAAGCCATTCAAAAAGTCAGTCGTCGCCCCTTCATCTAAGCTAACGAGTGTCTCTATATCAAAAGAGATGGGCGCTGACCAATAACTGGTAAAGCTATTGTCAATATCGGCGACGACTTTACCTATTAATAAAACGTCCAAATCTGCAAATTGACTGCTTTGATCGTTACTTAAATACTCATCTCCAATATTACGACCACCGATAATGGTAATTTGTTTATCAAATATCATGCTCTTATTATGCATACGTCGATTGATACGCGGCAAACCGGTGACAAAGTTTAGTGTCTGAAACTTACGATGCATTAAAGGATTGATAATACGTACCGCAGTGTTAGGGTGGCTTGCAAAGCGTAGCAAAGTCTGATCGAGCTCAGCGCTACTATTAAAATCATCAATCAACAAGCGCACAATGACCCCGCGCTCAGCGGCCTCCCACAGATCCTTGAGCATCAACTGTCCGGCTTGATCGTTGTGCCAGATATAGTACTGTACATCGATGCTGCGCGTGGCCATATCGGTCAAAATACTACGAGAAGCAAAGGCGTTAGCGCCTGTAATGATAGGGTGATAGCCTGAGAGCTCAGGATGAATGTCGTTTTGCTCACTTATGGCATCTATCAGATCCGTACTGACCCTAACCGTACTATCGTTATTGTTGTCTTGATAAAGGGCGTTTAGCCGTGCTGATAAATTTTGACTATCAGGTAAATGAGGTTGATTGGGTAGTGCTTGACAGCCACTTAGCATCAATGACAACCCAAGCGTCAGACTTAAATAGTAACGACTTAGCGTTAAGTGAGACAATGACATAGCGGATTTACCTTAGTGGGCTTAATGTACTCATTAGACATCTTGAGATGATAACATTGATTAAGACAAGCAGAGTAATAGTGTGCAACGACGCTTTTTAGTTTGGCGCTTTTATCAGGCTCTAAATCGGCGCTAATTTTATCAGCTACGTTCAGTACTGCCTATCTAAAAAATATTAATTTTGTTGTGATTTAAGTATCAAGCGATTTTTTGATTGGTAATGATCGTGCTCAAACCTATTCCCTATTGCTTGTAGTTTACTAAAATTAACGCATAAGAATGTCTATCAACGCCGATGTTTGATATAAAGTGACATGTTATGATAGCGGTCAGTTAAAATGACGTTATAGACATTTACCCTCGAACCCGAACCATGCCCTAAAACAGAACCACGGAAAAAAGCGTTATGAGTGAGTTGCAAAAACCTAATATTGAGATAAATAGTATTGATACAGACAACGACAGCGCAAGCGATGTGAATAGCGGTCTAGATCCAAATTGGCGCTCTGATGCGCTAGATCTGGACGCCGGCTACGGTATGCAAACGATGGCTGTGCGCGCAGGACAACACCGCAGCGATGAAGGCGAGCACTCAGAACCTATCTATACCACCAGCTCCTATGTCTATGCGTCAGCAGAAGACGCCGCTGCCCACTTTAATGGTACCAAGACTGGCAATGTCTACTCACGCCATACCAATCCGAGCGTACGCACCTTTGAGCGCCGCTTGGCGGCATTGGAGAACGGCGAGCGCGCAGTAGCGACCGCCTCTGGTATGGGCGCAATCTTGACCATGTGCCTAGCCTATCTTAAACAAGGCGACCATCTGCTCGCTGCCAATCAATTATTTGGCTCATCCATTGGACTGTTTAACAATTATGTTGCCAAGTTTGGGGTTGAGGTCAGCTATGTAGATTGCTTCGATAACGATGCTTGGGCCAAGGCAGTACAGCCGAATACTAAGGTGATTTATTGCGAAAGCCCAAGCAATCCTTTGGCGCAAATTTGTGATATCGGTTATTTGAGTGAGCTGTGCTGCGCTAATGATATTCTACTAGTCGTTGATAACTGCTTTGCTTCTCCTGCCATTCAGCGTCCATTAGACTTGGGCGCAGATGTGGTGATTCACTCAGCGACCAAATATCTAGACGGTCAAGGCCGGGTATTGGGCGGCGCGCTCGTAGGTAGTGATAAGCTCATGCAAGAGGCATTTACCGTGGTACGTTCAGGCGGCATCAGTATGAGCCCATTTAATGCTTGGGTATTTACTAAGGGACTTGAGACCCTCAAATTACGCATGCAAGCGCATTGCCAAAACGCCAATCAAGTCGTTCAGTTTTTGGTGAATCATCCTAAGGTGAGCACGGTGCATTTTTCAGGATTGCCTGATCATCCTGCCCATGAACTAGCGACTCGCCAGCATCATATGAAAGACGGTTATGGTGCTATCATGGGCTTTGAGGTCGAGCCGTCTAAGTTGCACAATGCAAAAGCAGCGGCTTGGCACGTTATAGATTCGACAGCAATGATCTCAATTACCAATAATCTTGGCGACGCTAAAACGACGATTACCCATCCTGCGACGACCACGCACTTTCGCTTATCGCCTAAAGATCGCGCTGAAGCTGGGGTCAAAGATGGATTGATACGTCTATCGGTAGGACTTGAAGACGCTGAGGATATTATAAAAGATTTGGCACGCGGTTTAGACAGTTTATAAAGATAGCGGTATAATCGCTTATCACTATTGTTAATCATTTATCAAAACACAGAGGACATTATGAATATTCAAGCGCTCATGCAACAAGCACAAACGATGCAAAAGAAAGTCGAAGCTAACGTTGAGAACGCCAAAAAAGAGCTGGCTAATAAAGAAGTACAAGCGGAAGCGGGCAGTGGTCTGGTCAAAGTAACGATGACTGGTCGCCACGTGGTCAAACGTATCAGCATCGATCCAAGCTTGCTAGAGGATGAGCCTGATCTGATCGAAGATTTGATCGCGGCTGCTGTTAACGACGCGGTTCGTCAGGCCGATGAATTGTACGAAGAAACGATGACAGGTGCGACCTCTGGTATGGGTCTACCCCCTGGTATGCAAGGCATGTTCTAAACTTTGACATTCAAGTACCACTGCAAAGATGCTCAGAGATGTTGACGCTAGCAGTCAAAACATGGGGTTGTTATCACGACGATACGACCCCATTTTTATACCTATCATTTAGTATTCATTGTTAATAGCGAAAGGATGACAATTTGCTTACTGCTAAATTTGATCAGCTCGTCAAACAGCTACGTATTTTGCCAGGTGTAGGGCAAAAGAGTGCCCAGCGTATGGCGCTGCATTTATTGACCAAAAAGCGCCCTCAAGGTATGGCGCTCGCCCAAGCGCTTGATGAGGCAATGCGCGATATCGTTGAATGTCAGCGTTGTCATAGCTTCAGTGATGATAACGTCTGTCCCTTATGCCAAGACCCTAGGCGTGATGAGACCACTCTATGTGTGGTTGAAACTGCCGCTGATGTGATGGCCATTGAGCAAACGGCAGGCTATCGCGGTCTATATTTTGTATTAGGCGGACATTTATCTCCGATTGATGGTATTAGTGCGGATGACCTCAATATTGATCAGCTGGTTTGGCGGGTTAAACAAGAGCCTTTTGATGAGGTGATACTCGCGACAGGCACGACCGTAGAAGGGCAAACCACAGCGCACTTTATTAGCGAAGCGGTCATGCGCCATGTCAAAAAAGTCACGCGCCTAGCACAAGGCGTCCCTATGGGCGGCGAGCTTGAATACCTCGATAGTATGACTTTGGGTCAAGCGCTGCAAAACCGCTCTTTTTTGTAGTACATAGCAATTTTAGCTCGTTATAGACCTATAGATTGAATCATTTGCGGCAATATATGAGTACTTTAATTTATCAGTCTCTGCTACTATAAATCTTTGTTTATTAATATATCCCAACTACGAATCGCTAGATACTAGCGATTTTTTATTATGCAGGTATTTGCCCGTGCCCAACGCTCAAACTGATATGAACGCTCAAGATAGTTTTTTGATGCCAGATGCTGATAACCCTGTAGCGGTTAGTTCACAGGACTCGATACCAGAAGAGCCAGATATTGATGCTCTGTTAGATAGCGCAGATGAGGCTGCGATTACTTGGGTACGTGAGCAGTATCAGTTAGAGGAAGTCATTGATGCACTAAAAACCTGCGGGCGTGTGGCACTAGATACCGAGTTTATTAAGCGTGACACTTACTATCCGCGTCTGGCACTGGTACAGCTCAATGTGGGTGAGCATATCTACTTGCTGGATGCGCCTCAATTGCAACTCGGTGAGTTCTGGCAGGCGCTGACCGAGGTAGATGTCGCTATTTGGCATGCCTGCGGTGAAGACTTAGGTATTTTCTACTTACTATCTGGGTGCCCGCCATTGACCAATGTATTTGATACTCAAATTGCACTGTCTTATCTGACGGGACAATTACAAATGGGCTATCAGCAGGCATTGGATGAGCAGCTCGATATGCACATTGATAAAGAACAAAGCCAATCTGATTGGCTACAGCGTCCGCTGACAGATGAGCAAGAGCAGTATGCTATCGATGACGTACGATTTCTGCCGGCGCTATACCTGAGTATAGAGCACGCGCTCAAATCAACAGGTTTATACGATTATGTCTGGGCAGATTGTCAGCTCTACGCCTCGGAGCTATACGAGACGCAGCACGTAGAAGACGATGCGATGTACCTGACCATGGCAGATTACCGTTATAACTCGCAGCAGATGGCAATCTTACAAGCGGTCGCCACTTGGCGTGAGCAGCTGGCACGGTCGACCAATCAGCCGCGCACCTTTGTCATAAAAAAACAGGCCGTACGTGAACTCATCACTGAAAAGCCTAATACCATGCGTGAGCTGGCACACAAGACGACGATGCACCGCAGTATGCTACGTCTATATGGTGAGGAGCTACTCACTATTATTAAAGAGGCAAAAGCGCTTCCTGCTGCCGAACAACCTGCGCTTTTAGCGCCGCCATATCGCTCAAAGAATAAAGTGCTCTCCAAGGCCGTCCAAAATGCGATAGACCAGCAAGCTGAAAGCATCGGCGTGTCTGCAAATGTGCTGATGCGCAAAAAGTGGCTTAGTCAACTTTATGAAGTCATCGCTTATGATAAAGACTTAGCTGAGATGCCAGAGGGGTTGCAAGGGTGGCGCAACGAGTGGGTGACGCAGACTTTAATACCCGTCATTGAGGAACACAAAGTCGAATTACAACAGGGTATGGGGGTTCGGTAACTCTATGTATGCTCAAACTCCCCATGTTCTAAAAACCAAATAGCTTGCACCGAGACATCTTTATTAACCAGCATACCCGTATGAGTCACAGGTAGAATAATATGATCGGTAGCGCTGGCAAGCCGAGTCTCTGTCACATAAACGGTTCCATCATGAGCCAAATCTTTATTAGCTAGTACACTATTAGCTTTACGTAATCTACGATTATGGTAGCTTAAAATCGGCTGACCCAAACCTTGTGCTTTATTACCAGCAATAACGCCAAGTTCAATGCCTTCTGGCAACGGTGCAACCGTCCCGTCCAAAGCCTTCTCATATGATTGACCGACTATAGCAGGTAGTAGTCGCCAAATATAATCGCCACTGACGCTGCCATTGTGCGGGGTTCCCAAAGTGACGCAGCGCCCGATTTGCCACTGCGGATAGTGTGCGATAAAGTCGCGAATAATCAGGCCGCCCAAACTATGCCCGACAAAATCTATAGGTTGATTAGGATTGTGATTCTTCTCTAACCATTTATTTAAGCGCGTGCTATTGGTTTTGATATTGTCACGCATACTGCGGTAGCCAAATCGATGCGTATTATAACCTTTAGCTCGAAGACGCTTCGCTAATGGTCGCATAACAAACGGTACTTGATGCAGACCGTGAATGAGAATAACGAGATTGCTAATGGGCATTTGATTGTCCGAATAATTCGCTGAATCTATTATAGCGCTTTGTAGTTATTTCTAATAATAATCCTTATAACTTGATTCATAATGTGAGCTATTCTTAGCTAAGTGGGCTCTACCCTTAAACGTACCTGATTGTCCTTGCTTAGGGATCAGTCCTAAGAAGGCAGCTACCTGAGACGTTTTAGTAAAGTTTTTATTGTATATGAGGAAAAGCATCTGTCTTGAGACAATAACACCGACGCCGTTACTCATTTGTAGCAGATCTTGGTCTTGCTTATTATTGGACACGCAACTGGCATGCCTACTGTGTCTTTGATCCGTTGAACAAAAACCTTGATCTACGGAATGAACTTAGTAACTTGTTTAGCAGCGATGCGACCACCAAAACCACTACCGCCGCCTGTTACGACGGCGGTCATTGTCTTAAGCGCATGCCTAGGGTCAGAACCCTAAGCTTGTCTGGTCACAGATACTGATTGGTTGACGAGTTCCATAGATCCGAACCCAGCTAAGAACGCGACGCTGGACGCATCGGCTCCAACACCGATGCGGGCCATTGTGTCGGCCTCTGCCATACCGGTCGGATCAATGAGGTGCCAGCTCCCCTCGAGATAGACCTCGACCACGGCATGAAAGTCCTGTGGCGTTACATCCGGCGCATAAACGCTTACGAACCTAGCTGGTATTGAGGACGCGCGCGCTAGTGTCACAAGAACATGCGCAAAGTCGCGACATACGCCCTGACGTTGAACTAAGGTGTCAAGCGCAGTAGTTTGTGCGTGGCTCGACCCGGGCACATAGCTAAACGTCGACTCGATCCAATCGCGCATTGCGGCAATCCGTGCGCCGCCAGTAAAATCGCCAAACTCGGCATTGACGAAATCATGGAACTGGTCTGACGGGCAAAAGCGAGATGGCATCAAATACCTAATCGTCTCTCCGGGTAAAAAATGAAAAGGCGTTTGATTTAATTTCGATATGTCTAAGACAGGACGGTCAATGGCAATCTCTGCGGTATAAGTACAGCTAAAATCCCCTTCGGCGCGGATCCAGATCCGCTCTCCTATGCCATCATCGGCGGCGACTCGTGAAAAATGTGCAACGTCTGATGTCCAAATCTCTGTCGAACGCACCCGCTGATCCACAAGATCGGCGGCTTCGATCTGAAGTAAAAGATCCATCGGCGCAGGGAGCTTATAATGTAGTTTGACGTTAAGTTCGAGGATCATATTTAAATTCCTTAAGGGTATTAATCTGATTGGCGCGAGACAATATATTAGCCGTACAAGCCTATCGAGACCGAGATTTTTTGTAAATCTAGGTAGGCTAGATCTTTGACCTGACCTACTTGGATTTTGTTAAATTAGAGTTTTGTTCATTATGTCAAAAACTACGAATAGTTTTCGATGCTATTTACTATATTGAAAATTACAAGTAGTTTTCGATACTAGGGCATGAGCACATCAAGTTTTTGTCGCCATAGACGTCATCGACACGGGCGACACTTGGCCAAAACTTATTGGCACGCACATAAGGTAATGGGAAGGCTGCGATTTCACGACTATACGGATATGACCACTCACCATCGATAACCATCGCGGCAGTATGCGGCGCGTTCACCAGTGGATTGTTCTCTGAAGTCCAACCCTCATCGCCTGCTTTGACTTTCATTGCTTCCGCTTTGATAGATTTGAGTGCATCAATGAAGCGATCTAGCTCCTCTTTTGACTCAGACTCAGTCGGCTCGATCATGAGCGTACCAGATACTGGGAAACTCATCGTCGGTGAGTGAAAACCATAGTCCATCAAGCGCTTGGCAATATCGCTCTCAGTGATGCCCGTCTCTTCTTTTAGTGGGCGAATATCGATGATACATTCGTGCGCAACCCGGCCGTTTTTGCCAGTATATAGTACAGGGTAGTGACCTTTTAAGCTGTCAGCGACGTAGTTGGCATTGAGGAGCGCCAGCTTAGTGGCTTCAAGCAGACCGTCACGGCCCATCATCGCAATATACATCCATGAGATCGGTAAGATACTCGCAGAACCATATGGCGCAGCTGATACGGCTGAGCAGTCATTTGGTGCATTGTGTACAGGGCTGAGCACATGGTTGGCTTTAAATGGTGCCAAATGCGCTTGCATACCGATAGGGCCCATACCTGGACCACCGCCACCGTGCGGAATACAAAAGGTCTTATGCAAGTTCATGTGCAACACATCAGCACCAACGTCAGCAGGTTGCATGATACCGACCTGAGCGTTCATGTTGGCGCCGTCCATGTAGACTTGACCGCCATGCTTGTGAATCAGGCTACAGATGTCGCGGATGCCTTCTTCAAACACACCATGAGTCGATGGGTAAGTGATCATCAGTGCACCCAGATTTGTGCTGTGTTCTTCACATTTCGCTTTTAGGTCATCAATGTCAATGTTGCCATTATCGTCTGTTTTTACTACAACCACTTGCATACCCATCATAATAGCAGTCGCGGGGTTAGTCCCATGCGCTGACATCGGAATCAGGCAGATATCACGGTCCATCTCGCCTAGAGACTCATGATAGCGGCGAATAGCAAGCAGACCTGCGTATTCACCAGAGGCACCCGAGTTCGGCTGCATAGAGATGTCATCGAAGCCTGTAATGGCTTTGAGCTGCTCTTGTAAGCTGTCGATCATCTCGATATAACCGCCGACTTGATCACGCGGCGCAAAAGGATGCACGTTAGCAAATTCAGGCCAAGTAATCGGGAGCATCTCACTAGTAGCATTAAGCTTCATGGTACAGCTGCCAAGTGAGATCATACTGCGGTTCATCGCCAGATCTTTGTCCTCAAGCGACTTTAAATAACGCAGCATCTCATGCTCAGTGTGGTGCGAATTAAAGACGGGATGCGTCAGAATATCATCGGTACGCAGATGCGCGCCATCAAGAGATATCGTCGCATTTTGGGGTAAATCATGAGACTTACTGACGAACAGTTGCGTTAATGCGCCAAAGTCTTCAGCATCACTGGTTTCACTAAAGGCCACGCCAATATTGGTATCACCATGACGCCATAAGTTATAGCCGACGTTGTCCGCATTTTCAAAGATTTGCGTTGCCATTTTTTGGGAGCCGCAATCGACAACGACGGTATCAAAGAACTGCTCGTGTACAACATTCAATGTATTGTCGCTGTCGCTACCATTTCTAATAACATCAGCGAAAGCGGTGGCAAAGGCATGAATACGAGTGGCAATACGTTTGATACCCGTTGGACCATGATAGACGGCGTACATGCCAGCTAGGTTGGCAAGCAAAACTTGTGAGGTACAGATATTTGAGTTGGCTTTTTCGCGGCGGATATGCTGCTCGCGAGTTTGTAGTGCCATACGTAGAGCGGTATTACCTTGAGCGTCCTTTGAGACGCCAATGATACGACCAGGTGCCGAGCGTTTGGCTTTGTCAGAGAATGCAAAGTAAGCGGCGTGTGGACCACCAAAGCCCATTGGAATACCAAAGCGCTGCGTACTACCTAGCGCAATGTCTGCGCCCATATCCGCAGGAGACTTTAGCAGTACCAAACTCATAATGTCGCTGACGACTGAAGTATACGTTTTCTTTTCTTTGACTGCGCTGATGACGTCGGTCAAGTCTTTGACATCGCCTTGAGCACCGACGTATTGAAATATCGCACCAAAATAATCTCCAGACTTAGCAAGTTCAAAATCGCCAACGATCACGTCCCAACCAAAGTATTTGGCACGGGTACGAATGACATCCAAGGTCTGCGGATAGATACGCGCGTCAACGAAGAACTGCGTCGATTTGCTTTTGCTCATGCGCTTAGACATCGCCATTGCTTCGGCTGCCGCAGTCGCTTCATCCAACAACGAAGCACCGGCGAGCTCAAGACCCGTCAGGTCAATACAAACTTGTTGAAAATTAAGCAAAGCCTCTAAGCGACCTTGAGCGATCTCTGCTTGGTAAGGCGTATAAGCGGTATACCAGCCCGGGTTCTCAAGCACGTTACGTTGAATGACCGCGGGCATGCGCACAGGCGAGTAACCTTGCCCAATATAGCTTTTATTGACGGTAATGTTATCTGCCATCGCGCGCAATTTGGCGAGTGCTGCATGTTCACTCATCGCCACAGGTAGATCTAGCTCTTTGTTTAGACGTACTGGCGCAGGGACAGTATCGTCAACGAAAGTATCCAAATCGCTATAACCAATAGCACTAAGCAAATCAGCTTGTTTGGTACCATTAGAGCCTAGATGGCGATAGACAAATTCAGCTTCGTTAAATAAACCTTTAAAAGTATCGAATGTCGGTTGTTGAGAGATCGTCATGACAGTCCTTAATTAAGCTTGGGGCAAAGAGGGTGAAGAGGAGTATATAAAAGGGTGTACAAACAGGTCAGATCGCTATACGTAATGCACGAATTGCGCATCATCGAAACGAAACTGAGCGCTGTAAATACCATTGTCAGCGCGCTCACCTGCACCAATCATCATCACAACGTGATGGTCATCAGTAAGACCCAGTAGTCGTTTCATC
This sequence comes from Psychrobacter sp. DM4, assembly GCF_051307035.1. Lineage (GTDB taxonomy): Bacteria > Pseudomonadota > Gammaproteobacteria > Pseudomonadales > Moraxellaceae > Psychrobacter. The sequence goes on along the minus strand of NZ_CP195536.1, from coordinate 1,936,212 downwards.
GCAGGCTCATCGAATCCACCCATCGCGCAACTATCAAACCCATGTGCACGTAGTGCTAACATCAGGTTTTGAGCACCAAGTGCGGTATTGTTCGTCGCCCAGTTTTTGACATCATCAAAAGTATAGTAAGGCGATTTGATCGGTCCTTTGACTTGTCTGACGATTTGGGTCGCGCTCCATTTGGCAGCGGATATCACGTTGGCAGGACCACGCAAAAAGTCTAAGGCAACGACTTTGGTGTAGTAGTCTTTGACTTTCTTGGGTACAGGCTTATCAGGATACTCGTTCAGTATTTGCTTTGAATGATCTTGCCAGATATCGGTACGCGCGACGACAGCGATCAGGCGTGCTGAAGTTTTTGCTGCATTTTGGCCCATACAGTTCTTAATCGCTTTTTTGCGTTTCTTTTCGCTGTCGATGACATAAAATTCCCACGGCTGTAGATTGCTAGAATTTGGAGCTAGCATCGCAAGATGCAGACAATCTGCCATCACCTCATCAGAGATTGGCGTATCAGTAAAGCGGCGTACTGAGCGGCGTGACTCCACCACATTACGAAACGCTTGTAACTGAGGCGTGTGAGTAGGTGTAGCTAGGGTGTTTTTTGCGTTGTCGTTCTCAGTAGTCATATAAAGGTCCATACTGCGGCGATAAAGGAGTGACGGCTAGAGTTTGATAATTTAGCTATTAGATAGTTTAGCTACTAAACAAGGTCAAAGTTAGAAAATAGAAGATGCTGATAAATAACACTAATCTGAAATAATTTGAGTTTAAAGGATGCTAAGTTAAAATAAGAGTAGTAGATACAATACTCAAGTTTTCACAGATACTGATCGATATCAATATCTGTGTTTTTGACCGATAGTTTTAAGTTTCGTAAGTAAATAGCGTAAAACGACTTACAGCTCGTTTTCGTACTCATCAGCAGTCATCAATGCTTCATAGTCGTCCATATTGTCAGGCTTGATTCGAAAGAACCAACCATCACCATAGGGATCTGAGTTGATGATTTCTGGGTCATCTTCTAGCGCTTCATTGATAGCGACGATCTCACCCGATAATGGCGCGTACACATCAGAGGCCGCCTTGACTGATTCAACCACTGAGATCTCGTCATCAACGGTAATAGTATCGCCAACTTCTGGCAATTCTACAAACACCACATCTCCCAATAAATCTTGCGCGTGATCAGTGATGCCGACAGTAATCGTACCGTCGTCCTCTAAACGTAGCCACTCATGACTTGCGATGTACTTTAATTCTGCTGGAACGTTACTCATGGTCTCTCTCCTAGATAATAAAAAGATGGCTCAAATATTAGATTTTAAAGCGTATACAAACCAAAACCAAGCGGAAGATAAAATCTACCAGTCAGCTTTTTAATCAAATTGTTGTTTACCGTTACGGACAAAAGGTAGTTTGAGGACGCGGACATCAACGAGTTTGCCTTTACCGCGTAGATCTACTTGTACGGTGTCATCGTCAGTGACGCTGGCAGGGATGCGAGCGATAGCAATCGAGTGTTTGAGACTAGGAGAAAAAGTACCACTGGTGATAACGCCAGTTTGCGCATTATCCATGCCTTGATTGATTGTCACGCTCATGCCTTCTCGCAATACACCGCGCGTGGTGAGTAGCAACCCTACTTGTTTCATAGCGCTGTTGTCGTCTTTGGACTGCTTGCGTTTATTGACCATCGCGGTGCGACCAACAAAGTCGCGCTCGTCTTTTAGCGCTAATGTCCAGCCCATATTGCTCTCGTAAGGACTGATCGTTTCGTCCATATCGTGACCATATAGATTCATGCCTGCTTCCATGCGCAGAGTATCACGCGCACCAAGGCCAGCGGGTTTTATACCACTGCTCTTTAATAACTCAAAGAACGCGGGCGCATCCTCGCCATGCATAATGACTTCGACCCCATCCTCGCCTGTATATCCTGTGCGAGCCACGAACCAATCCGTGCCCTCGATATCGCTCAGATCAGCACCAACGAAGGGCTTGAGTCCTGCGAGTGTCTCGCTCCAGCTTGGCTTTGCCTGAGCCAATTTGGCGACTGCATTAGGACCTTGGACGGCGAGCATAGCCAACTCTGGGCGTTCGGTAATGGCGACATCAAAGCTATCGGCAACTTTATGAAACTGTGCGATGTCTTTATCGCGCGTGGCAGCGTTAGAGACGATACGGTATTCGCTTTCATCTTCTGTCATCAGATAGACGATCAAATCATCTATAACACCGCCATCCTCGTTGAGCATAGGCGAGTACAGGGCTTTGCCGACTGTTTTTAATTTGGCGACATCGTTTGCCAGTAGCTTTTGTAGCCAAGCTTTGCTGTCGCTTCCCTTAACATCGACAATTACCATATGCGATACATCGAACATACCTGCATCAGTGCGTACCGCATCGTGCTCTTCAATCTGTGAGCCGTAATGAATAGGCAGCTCCCAACCTGAAAAGTCCACCAGTTTGCCGTCGCTATCGACATGAGATTGATAAAGGGGGGTGCGCTCTGGCTCTTGAGTGCTCTGAGCATTGTAAGTGTCGGTCATAACAAATCCTTGTGTTGACGCCAGTCGTAAATAATTACGAAAAAATAGCGTTTAACAGTAATGGGAGGTTAGTTTACACGGCGCAAACTGAACTTTAAAGGTAGCACAAAAGGGCGGCACAATAAATAAAGCACAAACCAGACAAGCGCGTGCGCTCATTTAGCAAAAGCCCTATCTGTCCTGTGACCTGAGATTTTCAATACGCCAGCTATGTCCATTTGGCTGTGGATATAAAGCTAAACAACACCTATCTAAATAATACCTATAATGTAGGCAAACAGTAGCGTATTTTCTCCCCTTCGGTGGGTAAGGATAATAATGTATTATACTTACCACTCTCCAGATTTGTTATGCCTAAAGGGTTTGAAGATTACGCATCAAGCATAATTTAGTCAAAACAACGAGGCATGGGTTATTCAGTCCCTTGTACCTGAGCGATTGGCAGGGTAGATGCGCCTTCGGTGGTCTCAAATCGTCATTGCTAAAACGAACGTATTTGAAACTCTCTCCTGAATAACGCCTTTATTATGAAAGGTTCACTATCTTTTTACAAGTCAAAAGCGGCATTTGTAGAGATAAAAATTGTGATTGGTGCCCTTACCATATTTTGGCACAAGTACTAGGGTGATTTACCATACCCAAACGCAAAGCCGCTAATGATGCCCGCTTAAATTATGCTAATCTACAACGAACTAAATTTTGAACAGTCACTATTTAAACGCTCAATACTTTTATAGGTTAATTTTATGCATTGCGATATTTATAAATTTCCAAAACACAACGATATGTATGTCTATATCGCCCGTCCAGGTTTTCCTGATGATACTGATGAGCTAAAGGACTGGCTTGGTGTATTACCCAAAGACTTTCGGGCAACATTGGGGGTAAGCAAGTTCGTCATGCATCTAGATTTGGATAGTCAATCTAAGCTGGCTCGTGTGGACAAAGACGAGGTACTCGCCAAACTAGAATCTCAAGGCTATTATGTGCAAATGCCGCCGCAAGATATCATGCGGCGTCAAGCTGAAATGCGTGCCAAAGATGCGCAAGACAACAAGTACGACTAATACCTAAGCGGCGATATGCACTTGGCCATAAAGTCATGATAAACTAGCACTCTATTGCACGTATGTTTGAATGTTAGACATTATGTTTTGGCAGTGCTTGACTGATAACGCAGGTATATAAGACACGTATGGACTGGTTAAAAAACATTTTACAGCTGCTACCTCTAGATACTCTAAGCGATATCCTCGGCGAGATCGTTATATGGTGGAGTCAGGCAGTCAAAGGCGTACCCCCTGCTGATCTTCCGATGTATGCCTATATCGGTGGCACGGTTATCGTACTACTATTATGGTTACTTGTTGCCCGTATGCTACCGCGTCCCCTAGGCGGTATGAGTTGGATGATACTCTTTGCTGTATTGTTAGCACCAGGAACTGCTTTGAGTGATCCAGGTCAGCTGGCACCAGCGAGTATCGGCGTCGTCTATGCGCTCATGATTAAAGATACGGCTGCTGCGATTAGTAGTGCATTGCCTATATTGGTCGTTCTCGTTGTGGGTTTGTTCATCGGATTTGTGTGGCAACTTATTCGCGGCGCATTTGAGTCAAGTCTCGCCAAAGCGCGCGCACGCACGGCTGAGGATACTCAAGCGACGATGCAACTAACGACAGGTCAGCTAGCAATGGATAATTACTTAGCTAAAGACAATCAAAACCCCAGCAGCGTAGAGAATATCAATCTGCATAAGACTGAGGACAAAGTATCGCCTACGCCCGCTGTCGAAACCGAACCTAAAAAACCAAGAAAAGGGTTTTATAGTGAAGAGTCGGCCGCGCAAAGAGTCATAGACAAGGCCAAACGCGCCAAGGCCCCTGTTGAATTGGATAATCCTACGAATAAGAAATAGAACGTACTTAAGTAGTAGATAGTCGACCTAATATAAAGACACTTTTAAGTGTCTTTTTTTATGAGTGTATCTTTATTGAGACGCAATAAAAAACGCATGAGTGTTTTGGCATTATATGCGGCTGTGCTACTCTAAACCATTCCTTTTTTAAGCCCAGTAGCTTTTTTCTAAGCCTAATAGCCACGATAGAGATCTAATTATGAGTACTGATAATTCCGCTACAACAGACAGTCCAGCCAAAAGACGATTTACCGGAACCGATAGCTATATCGCAACCGACGACTTGCAACTGGCGGTCAATGCATCAATGACATTACAAAAACCGCTACTGATCAAAGGCGAGCCAGGTACGGGCAAAACCTTATTAGCAGAAGAAGTTGCCCAAAGCCTAGGTATGCCGCTCATCACATGGCATATTAAATCAACGACCAAAGCGGAGCAGGGATTATACGAGTATGACGCAGTATCTCGCTTACGTGATTCACAACTGGGCGATGATAAAGTTTATGATATTGGCAATTATATTAAGCCTGGCAAATTGTGGGAGGCGTTCACCAGTGAGGAGCGCTGCGTTTTATTGATCGATGAAGTCGATAAAGCTGATATCGAGTTTCCCAATGACTTATTGCATGAATTAGATAAAATGTCCTTTTACGTCTATGAGACAGGCGAGACCATTACTGCCACTCAGCGTCCGGTCATTATCATTACCTCCAATAATGAAAAAGAGCTGCCTGATGCATTTTTGCGTCGTTGTTTCTTTCATTATATTGACTTCCCCGAAGAGCAGACTATGCGTCAAATCATTGACGTACATTTTCCTGATATTCAAGAAAAACTGGTCAACGATGCGCTCGATATCTTTTACAAGCTACGTAACATTCAGGGTCTCAAAAAACCACCTTCAACGTCAGAGCTGGTAGATTGGCTAACCTTACTGCTCGCTGATGATATGGCACAAGAGGAGTTAGAGGAGAACTTACGCGGTGAGAAGTCTATTCCACCACTGTATGGCGCACTGCTCAAAAACGAAGCTGATGTCACGCTATTGCAGCGCTTTGCTAATATGATGCGTCGCTAAAACCCGTCAGATAGGTATTTTATGTTTATAAAATTATTTTATACTTTACGTACTTATGGCGTTCCTGTCAGTACGCGAGAGCTGCTAGATCTGAATGCAGCGCTTGATCAAGGCCTGATGATGCAGCATGCTTTATCCTCAGAGGATGAGGACGCAGAGCAGCCCGCATTTGCTAGTCGTGAGGATATGTATCGGCTTATCAGACTGTGCATGGTCAAAGACGAGCGTCATTTTGACAAATTTGATCGGGCGATGGCAGATTATTTCGAAGGCATTGATAGCCTTGATATCGATGAGCTGATGAACAAACTCATGGATGTGCCAGAGGAGTGGTTGGATCTTAAACTTGACCCAAAGAACCTCACCGAAGAGCAGAGGCAGCTACTAAAAAAGTATGGCTCGCTTGAGGAGCTAATGAAAGCGCTTGAGGAGCGTCTCAACGAGCAAAAAGAGCGTCATCAAGGCGGTAGTAAATGGGTCGGTACTGGCGGCACCTCCCCATTTGGCGCTTATGGGGATCATCCAGAAGGCGTGCGCGTTGGCGGGGAGTCGCGTAAGCGTAGCGCTGCTAAAGTATGGGAACAACGTAAGTATCGTAATCTTGATGATGATAATCTGCTTGGGACGCGTCAAATACAGATGGCACTACGTAATCTACGTCAGTTTGCGCGTACGGGTAGCGAAGATGAGCTCGACATTCGTGAGACCATCAAGCGTACTGCCAAAAAAGGTGTGCTCGATATTCATATGCAGGCTGAACGCCGTAACCGTGTCAAAGTGCTGATGCTATTCGATATTGGCGGTAGCATGGATATTCATGTCGATGCTTTAGAGAAGTTGTTTTCTGCGGCAAAAAATGAATTCAAAACCTTAGAATTTTTTTACTTTCACAACTGTTTGTACGACTATGTCTGGCAAGACAATAATCGCCGTCATAGCGTGCGTATGCCCACTTATGAGCTGCTTAATAAGTATGGACGCGAGTATCGGGTGATCTTCGTTGGGGATGCATCCATGTCGCCGTACGAGCTAATGACAGTCGGTGGTAGCGTTGAGTATATGAACAATGAGGCTGGGGTGGTGTGGCTCAAAAGAGTGCTCGATCATTTCGATAAAGTCGCTTGGCTCAATCCTGAGAACCCTGCCTACTGGCACTATACGCAAACCATTAATGAGATAAAAAAGGTATTTGACAACAAGATGTACCCAATGACCTTGCATGGCGTTGAAGATATGACTGGGTATTTGGCGCGCTAGCTATTTAGTCATTCAAAAAATCTGTCGAGACGTAGGTGTTATTGTAGTGCTTTAAACTAGGGTCTGTTGAACATTCAAATGTGGAACTGGCGGTGGCTATTTTTTAGACAATACGCAGTGAAATTTTTGACGCCTAGTCATTCTAGGTTAGACAATTTTGCCATGTATTGGCAAAAAATAGCCCTGCCCTGAAAGGCTGATGCTAAAATCACCCCAAACGTTGTTGTAAACCTAGCTAAGGTCTCGACATTATCGTCGGTTTACGCCTGATTTGATAAAAAGTTTGATGCGATTTTAGCGATCAGCAGTCCTAATATTTGAATGTTCAACAGACCCTAAAGGGTTTAAAGCACTATTTATTTTGAACCACCCCAACTATTACGCCCATCTCTTTTTTATCATGTTTATCGATATCTGGTGCATAAAGCGCGGAGGCGATGCCGCCATCTAAAAATAGCGCATTAGAACAGTTTAAATCGTCCTTGAATAATGAAGCAAAAGTATAAAAGTTCACAGGCTCATCACTGTTCACAAACTGTATACTGCCATTATCACAAACGCCTACACCGTTACGAAACTTCAGCGAAGTGCTATTTTCATTAAACGCTGGATGAATGTCACCATCGATGACGAGCATAGGCCCCGATTGCGTCGCGTACTGAACGCTTATCGCATCCCTATCGATAAGCGCTGCTAGAGCATTACTTTCAGTAATGTGTACCACACCTGTCTTATCCCACCACATAACGCCATTGGGTAGCAGATGGAAATTGCCACCGCCTTCATTTAAGTTAAGCGCGCGAATCTCTTGACCCTCTATAATCGTATAACCGATAGGCGCATACTCTTGATTATACATACCCGCGTTCATCGCAAAAGCCAAAGTTTGCTCGGAGGGTAGACTTGCGACAAGAGTATCAAAAGTCAAAAATGTCTGCTTATTATTGTCTTGCCAAAACAGTTGTAGATCATAGTCGTCACCAGCAAGTACCTGCATATCAATGTGGCATGCACTATAACTAAAAGGGCTGTCTTGGACTACGCATGACCAGTCCTTACTCGATAAATTTTTGTCGTCTGATGTTACAGGTTGGCAAGCACTAATGGTTATTGCCAAAAAAACCGTAATGTTTGCTGTAATAGAAGTAGAACGCATAGTTGACTTATTTTAGGTTCTCATTAATGTCTTCTGTAATGTCCTCAACCGACTCTATACCGTATTTGCGAGTCTTTTTACCTTTATCTCGTGAGTCTTTATTGTAAGCGATTAGAGCATCGTTATCGGGCAAAAAGGTATGAGCATCAGCCATTACCCACATCTGGTTAAACACGTCAGCACGTGCTGTCTGATCAAGGAGCGCGCCCTCATCTGTAAAGTAATAGAACTTAGATAATAGCTTAATTTGCCCATCATCTAAACGACGTGCGATATGATAGGGCTTTAATTGACTAGGATGCTCAAGTCCTACTGCGCCTACGATGCTAGCAAGAGACTTGAGGGTGTTCTTATGAAAGCTTGCCACACGCTCAGCTTTACTTGGCACATCAAGCGCCTTCTGGCGATAAGGGTCTTGGGTTGCCACGCCAGTTGGACAGGTATTGGTATGACAAGAGCGCGACTGAATACAGCCAACCGCGAACATAAAGCCCCGTGCTGAATTGCACCAATCTGCGCCTAGGGCTAGCAGGCGTGCAATATCAAAACCTGAGACAATTTTGCCGCTAACGCCAAGCTTGATCTTGTCACGGATACCTGCGCCGACTAAGGTGTTGTGTACGAGCAAAAACCCATCAATCAGCGGCATGCCAACATTATCCATAAACTCAACGGGCGCGGCTCCCGTACCACCTTCTGCGCCATCAACGACAATAAAATCAGGATAGTTGTCAGTTGCTATCATGGCTTTGACGATTGCCATGAACTGCCATGGTTGCCCGATACATAGTTTGAATCCGACGGGTTTACCGCCTGACAATTCACGCAGCTGCTGCCAAAACGCAACCAGCTCAAGCGGTGTACTAAAAGCACTATGCGAGGAAGGCGACACGCAGTCTTGACCCATAGGCACTTGCCGAGTATCTGCAATCTCTTGAGTAATTTTCTCGCTAGGCAACACGCCGCCCTTACCAGGTTTGGCGCCTTGTGAGAGTTTAATCTCAATCATTTTAACTTGCGGCTCGATTGCTTTTTCGGCGAAGGATGCGGCATCGAAGCTGCCATCGTTATGACGGCAACCAAAGTAGCCTGTACCCAGCTCCCAAATGAGATCGCCGCCGAACTTGCGATGATAAGGACTGATTGCGCCCTCGCCAGTGTCGTGGGTAAAGCCGCCCATCTTAGCGCCTTGATTGAGTGCCATGATCGCGTTGGCAGACAGACTACCAAAGCTCATCGCTGAGATATTAAACACCGACATATCATGTGACTGCTTGCAACGTGCTCCGCCAACGGTAATGCGAAAGTCATGGTTATCTAAAGGATGACTGATTGCCGATTGCAAAAACCACTCTTTGCCATGATGATACAGATCATCTAAAGTACCAAAGGCATTGGTATCGCTGACGTTTTTAGCGCGTTGATAGACGAGTGCGCGCTGCTGACGCGAAAACGGTACTTGTTCCTTGTCATCTTCTAATAAATACTGGCGAATTTCAGGACGAAAGTCCTCAAGCACATAGCGGATGTGACCTGCGATAGGGTAGTTGTTCAATATCGCATGCTTGGATTGAATAAGATCGTAGACCCCGACAGCGACTAATGCACCACCAATGAGAATGAGCCACCAATTGGTCAGTAGTAAGCCTGCCAAAAACAGCAAGGCGGCTGCAGCTAAGGTACTATAGCGTAGCAGTAAGCCTGAAAGGTAGGTGGAGTCCGTTTTGGGTTCAGCATTTAGGTTAGTACGAGATTGGGGCATGACAAGGCTCAGCTATAACTATGAAAACGCGGCAGTGAATAGATAAGCAGGACGTAATCTATCACTACAACTATCGTATATATCTTATGATTATAATAGCATGACTGAATAAAAATTAAGTCATGCTACTGTTCGGGTTTTTGATGGCGTATCTTTAGCTGGCGCCAATCCGCTCAGCCAGCTCTTGCAACTTAGGCACAATCATCTCGGCATATTTATCAGCTTCCCAGTTCGCTCTTGGTACGCTAGCATTTAATGAATAACCGTAATGCCCCGTTGTGATGTCGAATACTCCAACCGCTACGGCTAAGATATCGGGAGAAAATTCACCGTCTGATAGAGTATAGCCATTTGTCTCATAGAATCTGGTCGCATCTGTGAGCATGTTTTGTACTTGCTTATATTCTTCTAGAGATAACTGTTCTTGTAGGCCGGTCTTGATAGCGTTTTGACGATTAGGTGTGCTTGTCGCATAAAAAGCACGCCCGATAGCGGTTTTCTCAATGGGCACAGCTGAGCCAACTTGTAGATTGACTGATAGGCGCGCAGGGCTACGATGACAAGCCAAATAACGCATCTCACCCTCAACCTCTATCGCTAGATTGACCGATACTTCATGGTCAATGGCGAACTGGCGCAACAAAGGTTCAGCGATCGCCACCATATCATGCCGACTCCATGCCGATGCACTCAGGCGTACCGCACTGCTCCCGAGCTGATATTGACCGTGCGGCGTCGTACGCAAAAACCCAAGCGTGGTCAAAGTATAAATAAGGCGGGTAACCGTTGCCTTGGGTAGTCCGCTCATCTGAGACAACTGCTGATGGCTGAGTGCTTCGTCATTTTCAAAAGCCGCTAACACAGCCAAACCGCGACCCAAAGCGGTAACAAATTGTCGATCTTTATTAGTCTTACTTTGTTCTAGCAGATCCGTAGTACGAGCTAATACAGAAGCATTGGTTGGTAGTTTTTTTATCATTTTATTCTCAAATTTTCAATTAAAAGTTTACAATCCGATCGATATCTGCTTAAATAGTTTTAAATTATGAAACTTAGTTTCGCACAGTGAAACAATAACGTCAAGCATACTACTTTGAGTAGCTAATGTAGTTAGTAACATTTGGCGATTCAACCAAACCGCACGTCAAGGAGCACGACATGGCACCTATTACTACTACCCGCACTAACGCTAGCCCAAGCTTTGATTGGGAGGATCCTTTTTTACTTCGTGATCAGTTGACTGATGAAGAGCGCATGGTTACCGACAGCGCGCACCAGTTTTTTCAAAAAGAGCTTATGCCGGGTATCGTACAGGCCAATCGTCATGAGAACTTTGATCGCAATATTATGCGTCAAATGGGTGAGATGGGTCTACTTGGTGTGACGATCGAAGGCTATGGCTGTGCTGGATTGTCAAGCGTGGCTTATGGGCTATTGGCTAAAGAGATCGAAGCGGTAGATTCAGGTTATCGTTCGGCGATGAGTGTCCAGTCAAGCCTTGTGATGCATCCTATTCATGAATACGGTACAGAAGAACAAAGAGAGAAATATTTGCCAAAGCTGGCTACAGGTGAATATGTGGGCTGCTTTGGTCTGACAGAGCCTGATTCAGGTTCAGATCCTGCCTCTATGTCGACCCGTGCACGCGCGGTTGATGGCGGTTATGAGTTAACAGGCAGCAAAATGTGGATTACCAATAGCCCTATCGCTGATGTGTTCGTTGTTTGGGCAAAGGATGACGAAGACAAAATCCGTGGTTTTATCTTAGATAAAGGTATGAAAGGGCTATCAGCACCGAAAATTGAAGGCAAATTCTCACTGCGTGCCTCTGTCACAGGTGAGATTGTTATGGACAAAGTGTTTGTTCCAGAAGCCAACGCCTTTCCAGATATTCGCGGTTTGGGTGGTCCATTTGGCTGCTTGAACAAAGCACGTTACGGTATTGCATGGGGTTCTATGGGCGCGGCTGAATTTTGCTGGAAAGCGGCGCGTCAGTACACGCTAGATCGTAAACAGTTCGGTCGTCCACTAGCAGCAACTCAGCTGGTACAGTTGAAACTTGCTAATATGCAAACAGAGATTACCCTTGGCTTACAAGCGGCTCTACGCGTAGGTCGCCTGATGGATGAGCATAACGCCGCCCCTGAGATGATATCGCTCATCAAGCGTAACAACTGCGGCAAAGCGCTTGACATTGCGCGCGTTGCCCGTGACATGCATGGTGGTAACGGTATCTCTGATGAGTACCATATCATCCGTCATGTGATGAACTTGGAGGCGGTTAATACTTATGAGGGCACGCATGACATCCACGCGCTAATCTTGGGTCGCGCGCAGACGGGTATTCAAGCTTTTTTCTGATCGATCACAAAGCACCTTTAGTGTAAATGACGCACGTGACTGTTTGGCTAATCAATGCTCAACAGTTGCGGGCGTTTTTAGTTTTGGCGTTGGATAATCATTTAAATACAGTTCGGTAAAACATTTAGAGATAAAGAGAATATTATGGACGAGACAACCATTCAAAACGATAACAACGACGTGTCAACTAACGATAAACAAGGCGCGTTACAAGGTATTAAAGTTCTTGATTTATCGAGAGTATTGGCAGGACCCTCTTGTACGCAAGTGCTTGCGGATCTGGGCTGTGAGGTGATCAAAATTGAACGTTCCGATAGTGGCGATGAGACTCGCCATTGGGCGCCGCCTGCCTTTAGCGATGGCACTTCTGCCTATTATGCGACGATTAACCGCAATAAAAAATCACTCACCGTTGATATCACAACCATAGCAGGTCAAAAGATTATCAAACAGCTCATTACCCAAAGCGATATTGTGGTAGAGAACTTTAAAGTTGGTGGTCTCAAAAAGTACGGTCTAGATTACGACAGCCTCAAACAGCAGCATCCGCGCCTCATCTATGCTTCATTGACAGGGTTTGGACAGACAGGTCCCGATGCCAAACGCCCCGGGTACGACTATATTATTCAAGGTCAATCAGGGCTTATGAGTATCACAGGGCCTGGCGATGGCGAACCGCATAAAGTCGGCGTGGCAGTCGTTGATTTATTTGCAGGTTTACAACTAACGATAGGCATTCAAGCCGCGCTAATAGCACGTCAGCATACGGGGCGCGGACAGCACGTCGACGTGGCACTATTGGACAGCGCCCTTGCCATGCTCGCAAACGTCGGCATGAATCATTTAGCATCAGGCGAAGTACCACCAAGGCTTGGCAATCAACATCCCAATATCGTTCCTTATCAAGTGTTCGCAGGCGCAGGCGATCAGCATTTTATCTTAGCGTGTGGTAATGATAGCCAATTCGCTAAACTCTGTGGCGTATTAGAGATGGACTGGCATCAAGACACACGCTTTACGACTAATCCTGCTCGCGTAAAAAACCGTAAACTATTATGTGACAAGCTTGTCATCAAGTTCGCTGATAAACCGCGTGATTATTGGTTGAAGGCTCTAAATAAAGCAGGTATACCGTGTGGCTCTATTCACAACGTTGCTGAGGCTTTAGCAATGCCACAAGCTGAGGCACGCGGCATGATTGTCGATTTTTCCAAGCAAGGTAGCCCAGTACGAGTGCTGGGCAATCCGATTAAATTATCCGAGTCACCCGTTAGTTATCGCACGCCGCCGCCACGTTTGAGCGAGCATACTGATAGTACGCTGAGCGATTTAGGTTATGATGAAGATATGATAGCGAAGCTTCGCGCAGATGGGATTGTTTAGCTATTTTATTCCAATTGATATCAGGGTAATAAAGCACTCAAAAATTCCGTTACGTCAATGAGTGTACCCTGTAAAAACATACCTCCAAAGTACTCTAGGCTCCGTCCATTACTTTACTGATGAGCAACAAACCCTAAGCGCTGCTCAATTTGCTCAGCGAGCTGAATCAGTACGGCGCTACCCTTATGATACTTATATTTATATAGCAACAGGAAGCATTACTATGTCAAACATGCAAAACACATCAGAGCAGTCACAACATTTATTAAATTTATCAAACCCAGACCTACTCAAACAGCAGTGCTTAATAAAAGACGGCTGGCATGCAGCGAGCAATACTGAGACGATTGAGGTGAGTAACCCTTTTACACAAAATATCATCGGTCACGTCCCAAGTCTGACTAGCGAAGACGTCAATGCAGCGGTCGACTATGCTCACGAAGCGCAAAGAGAGTGGGCCGCCAAAACACCACAAGAGCGTTGTGATATATTACAAAAATGGGCGGATCTTATCGATGCTAATAAGGAAGATCTTGCGATATTAATGACCGCTGAACAAGGCAAACCGCTGACTGAGTCTCGCGGCGAGATCAGTTATGCCAATAGCTTTATCCGCTGGTTTGGCGAGGAAGGCAAGCGCGTCTATGGCGACGTCATTCCAGCGACCAAGTCTCAATTACGCTATGTGGTACTCAAACAACCCATCGGCGTCTGCGCTGCGATCACGCCCTGGAACTTTCCTGCCGCGATGATCACCCGTAAAGCGGCCCCCGCACTAGCAGCAGGTTGCACGATGATCATTAAACCTGCGACAGAGACGCCATTTTCGGCGTTAGCGCTTGGCGTACTAGCAGAGCAAGCAGGTATTCCTGCAGGTGTCATCCAAGTGGTCACTGGTAAATCATCAGTCATCGGTGATATCTTGACGGGTGATGCTCGTATTCGTAAGCTCTCATTCACAGGATCAACAGAGGTCGGTCGTACTTTGATGGCTCAGTGCGCGCCTACGATCAAAAAGCTATCCTTAGAGCTTGGTGGCAATGCGCCATTCATCGTCTTTGATGATGCGGACCTAGAAAAAGCCGCTGACGGCCTTATCGCCTCTAAATTCCGTAATGCCGGTCAGACTTGTGTTTGTGCCAACCGCGTCTATGTTCAAGACAGCGTAAAAGACAAATTCTTAGACATCTTTGTCAAAAAAGTCGCTAAGCTAAGCGTTGGTGATGGTATGCAAGAAGGTGTCGACATCGGACCGATGATCAATCAAAAAGCCTTGGACAAAGTACAAGCACTACTCAAAGATGCTCTAGATAAAGGCGCGACGCTCATCGCAGGCGGTAGCACCAATGAGGCCTCAGCGCTCAGTTATAACCCAACAATCGTGACTGACTTAAATACCGATATGGATATCGCTCGAGAGGAGATCTTTGGTCCCATCGCGACTATCTTTACCTTTACAGATGAGAGCGAAGCCATACGTTTGGCTAATGACACCATTTATGGATTAGCCGCCTATTTTTATTGTAGCGACTATGCTCGTGCATGGCGGGTAACAGAAGGTCTGGAGTACGGTATCGTCGGTCATAACACAGGTCTTATCTCAACAGAAGTTGCGCCCTTTGGCGGCGTCAAACAATCAGGGTTTGGCCGTGAAGGCTCAAAATACGGAATAGATGAGTATGTTGTGACCAAATACTGGTGCTCTGATGTCAGTTAGTTTGATACAAGCTCGACTGCTAAAAGTAGTCATGGACAAAGCGTTTGAGGGGCTAAAAGTAGTCAATCAGCACTGGTTAATACAGAACCCTACTAAAAGGTAGGTCTTAATTTTCAAACCTAAAAAAGCCTAACACTATGTTAGGCTTTTTCTTTGTCTAAAAATTTAGCTATCTAAGAATCCTTTTCCAAAAAACTAGAAATTAAGCTTTTAAAGGTTTTATAGATTAAGACTTATTACGAATGAGCTTGTAGTTTAAAAATTCAGTGATGCCTAATGTACCCAGCTCACGACCAAACCCTGAGCGCTTAACACCGCCAAATGGCGTATTAGCCTCAGAACCAGAGGGAGTATTGATATAGACCATACCTACCTCAAGCTGATCAGCGATATCAGCCGCAAGATCGGCATCTTGAGTTTGAATAGAAGCGCCTAAACCAAAGGGCACGTCATTAGCAATCTCGATAGCATGAGCGATATCGCGCGCTTTATAGATGACAGCAACAGGACCAAACAATTCTTCGCTATATACAGGCATAGAGCTATCGACGTCAGCGAGTACCGCAGGGGCAAACCATGCGCCAGCCTTGTCTTCGTTCATACCCCCTTCAACGAGCACCGTAGCACCACTCTCAATTGCGCCATCTAACTGCTTTTGTAGGTTTTCAGCAGCGCTCTGCGAGGACATTGGACCAATAAAAGTGTCTTGTTGTAGCGGGTCTGCCGCTGATATACCACGTACAGTATCAGTAAAACCTTTTACAAATGGCTCATAAACGTCTTCTACAACAATAAGACGTTTGGCTGCATTACAAGCCTGACCTGTATTACCAAAGCGACCGACAATAGCGTTCTGTATCGCTTGAGCAAGATCGGCGTCTGCCGCCACGATAAAGGCATCAGAACCGCCAAGCTCTAGAACGACCTTTTTAAGTGCGCCGCCCGCTATTTTGGCAACCGCTTGTCCTGCGCGCTCAGACCCTGTCAATGAGACGCCTTGCACTCGCTTGTCTTCAATAATAGTGGCGGCTTGGTCATTTGTGGCAAAGATATTGTTATAAACGCCTTCAGGGATACCTGCGTCTTTTAGGATATCGACAATAACTTCAGCAGTTTGAGGACACTGCGGAGCATGCTTTAGAATGATAGTATTACCCGCCATAAAGTTCGGCGCGACAAAACGAGCTACTTGATAGTGTGGAAAATTCCACGGCATAATACCAAGAAGTGCGCCTACTGGTAGCTTCACTACAGAAGCTGACCCTTGATCAACATCGATTTTGTTAGGAGCAAGCAACGTTTCAGCATTATCGGCATAATAGCGATAGATCTGAGCAACTAGGCCAAGCTCGCCTTTACCTTGGGCAATAGGCTTACCCATTTCTGTTGCTATGATTTTGGCAAGCTCATCTTGACGCTCGTCATAGATATCAGCGATCTTATGTAGCATAGCGCTACGCTCGCTCAGACTTACTTTACGCCAGTCTTGGTAAGCGTCATCTGCTTGCTGAATAGCATGCTGGATATCTTGTTCGGTAGCAGTGGGGTAAGTAGATTCCACTTCGCCTGTGGCAGGATTGGTTACTTGATAATCGCTCATAAATAGTCCTTGGGTTCAAAATCCGTTTTTGATTATACTTAATGGTTATAATGGTTGATCACTGCATCAATATTAGAGCCTGCTTTCATTGAAATAAGATGATGACATGCTGTATAAAGTGCTCAAAGAGTTTAGCACTTTATATAGGCAAGCGCTGTAGAGTTATTGTCTGAGCATGGGCGGCGGCTCAGTAAGACTAGTAGTAGAGCGTCACTCAAACCAATTTATAATCACAGCACGACTAGAAATCTAGATTTCATGATTGAAACCTATTAATTTAAAAACTTGACGAGAGAGAAGTCTAGCTATGAAGGGAAGGAGGACGGCACGGTTATTGAAGGTAAAACTCTGATTCGTGCTGACGATATTACTTATCTTTTAAATCAAGGTAGTAGCTATATGATTGACACGAGTCGCCCGCATACCTTTATTAATTCTAGTGACACAACCGCGCACGTTATCAGTGCGCATACACCAACTATTTATTAACGATCATTGCTAGTATCACTAACCTTTTTATTATGAGGAGTACTACTTTTATCTTTAGAGGATCTTTTACTTATATCTTGAGTGCTTGGGTGAGTATCCTTCTTTTTCAATAGCTCAACTTTAGTGTTGCTCACTCTTTTATGGGAGGACTCAACCATAGGGTTATTGGCAGATTTTAGATGCTTTTTAACTCTTTTGGCAGCAGAGACATCAAATAGTAACTGCTCTTCTAATAACGCATGATCATGTAGTTCACGATAAACATCTAAAGTTTCACTGATCATCTCTCGCATCGTAAATTCGCTGGTCATCTCAGGTCGGGTCACGCTTTCAAGCTGATGCCTGACCGTTTTACAAAGTGCTTGAGCATTGTATTTTTTGACCAAACCCTCAGGATACAAAGGCTGCAAAATTTCACTAAAAGCGGCCTGATCCCAGCCGACGACTGGCGTACCTAGGTGAATGGCTTGTAAGGCATTAATACCGATAGATTCAGGCTGATTGGCCAATGCCATCACAATGTTGGCCGCTGACAACCATTCACGCATATCATTGCGCTTACGCCCGACATAGGTAATGCGATCAGCCAAACCGAGCGCATGGGTACGTTGACGAAAGTCCTCATGAGCCACATCGCCATCTTTGTAGTCATCATCCATAATAATAGCGTGAATCAGCGGAAACTCTTCTTGTAGATTTCCTAAAATATCAATCAGCCATTCTTGACCGTATTCATTACCGACGATTGTTGGAAATACCAGCCACTTTTTGTGCTCAAGCTCAGGGTATTCTGCAAAGGTATGGCGTAGCCAATACACTGAAGGATTATGCCGATAAGGATAACGGCGCGTATCGATACCGCGGTAGATGCGCTTGATATCTTTGGGGTCGACCTCTTCACGTCGCAGACCCTTTTTTAGATAGTTTGTGACACTATCAGATACTGTGATGATAGTATCGACATCGAGCAGCGCTTGTGAGTACTTATTAATCGGATAAAAGCCATACATCGTAGAGACAAGCTTTGGCAGGCGTTTGACTTTGACTCGTTTGAGCGCCAGATGCAAAATCCAAGCGGGCGTTCTTGAGTGAATATGGATGACGTCAGGGTTATGTTTTTCGATCAAGTGCCGCAGCGTATTGACTTGTAATAAAGACAACCAAGACTTTTTGTTCATATGAAGCTGATGATAGATATTGCCATCACGCTCAAGTCGTTTGACCAAATCATTATCTTTGTTAGCACTCGCTACGATGATTGAGGTATGACCGTTTTTGACAAGCGCGCGCCCAAGATGAAAGATACCACGTTCGGATTCATCATGTTTTAGGGACGATAATAGGCGCATAATTATCATAATAAAAAGAGACAATCCTAAATCAAAGTAAGCTGATATTGTCAGTCATAAACGCAAAAAACTCAACCTTATAACGAGATTGAGTTCTATAAACATAATAAGCACTTATCTTACCAAAACTTCTTAATAAAATGTTTAGTCGCCAGTTTCATACTAGCGCACCTTTTTCTATCTTTTCTTTTGAAGGTAATCAGCATTGGGCAAAATTTGTTTTTCACTCAAATACTTCCAGTAACGCTGCGGCATGTGCTGTTTATGAAGACGATTATTTTTGCGCTCTTTGATGTTGACATTAGTGAAATAGCCCTGCCAAAAACGCTGGTAACGCTGCTCATCAGGACTATGGATACTGGTAGGATTGCTTAGTACCGCATCATCGAGATCGGTAATGGTTTGCAAGTCAGCAGGACGTGACGGTGTACTCAGAGTCTTGTCGTAGTAGATGCCATAGCCGCGTGCTAAGTCATAGATTGCCCAATGTTGATCTTGATAACGCTGACGAAAATGCTCACCGATAATAGGCAGTACATTAAAATCAGGCTCTACGCGCGCAAAATAAATGTCATCAGTCGTATGCTCAAAACGTACAAAAGCTTCCATACGATGCTTTTCGCGGTGTACGGATTTGACCGTTTGTGCCAATTCCAAAACGTCTAAATGACCTAAGTCCTCTAGGATACGGCGCTTAGGATAATCGATAGCATATTTGACGATGTGGAATAAAGTAGTACCGATATCATCCTTTTCAGATAAAAAACCCCAAAGGATCTGGCGCATACCTGAAGGGCCGAGCAAGGCATTAAGCTTTTTTAGGACGCGCTGTGCTTGCTCATCATCAGTATTCACGCTCGTGGCAGTACTTATCAAAGAAGGGACGTAGCTGTCCTCAGCGACAAGTTGTAGCGATTCATTATATTGCAATTTACGATCATAAACCTGATAAACCGCTGTCAACCATCCTTCAAAGCTTGGCTCATAGAGCAAGACACTTGGCATCACCTGACCAATAGCAAAGCTATCTTTTGAAAGAAGTTGCGACATAGGTTATCCTGTAGCTAAGTGATAGTTTAATCCAATACTCAGAACAAAGCCAACTGACCGCTACGCTGATCTTTGTATTTCGTTTGTGTTTGTGCCAGTACATACTGGCGAAAGTTGTCGCGAGTTAAATGTGATAAGTGCTCGTTCTTACCCGTTGTCGCAATAAAATACTTGGCACGATTGACCGCTGCGCCCATCTTTTTGAGATGCTCTAGAGTCAACTGATTAAACTTGCGCGCTTTGACGATCTTTCTAGCTGTTCTGGTACCGATACCTGGAATACGAACGATCATCTCATAACTTGCAGTTTGAATATTGACAGGAAAGTGCTCGCGATGACGTATCGCCCAAGCTAATTTTGGATCACAGTCTAGATCCAAAAACGGTGATTCTGGTTCCACGATTTCGTGCGCGCCAAACCCATAAAAACGCATTAACCAATCTGCTTGATATAGACGGTTCTCACGTACCATAGGCACAGGCGTGCCAATAGCTGGCAGGCGGCTATCCGATAGCATCGGCACGTAGCCTGAGTAGTAAACGCGCTTGAGATCGTACTCTTTATAAAAGTGGCTTGAAAGCTGAATCACTTGTAAGTCCGTCTCATTACTCGCACCCACAATCATTTGACTGGTTTGACCCGCTGGCACAAATTTCGGTGCTTTCTTATGCTTTTTTTTGCTCTCTTTAATCGTGATGATTTCAGTCTTTACCGTTTCCATCGGCGCTTTTAATTCGTCATGTGACTTCTCAGGTGCGAGCAGTGCTAGACCTGACTTAGTCGGAATTTCGATATTGACGCTCAGACGATCAGCGTATAGACCTGCTTCTAATAGCAACTCTTTTGATGCCCCCGGAATGGTCTTTAGATGGATATATCCATTGAAGCGCTCGCGAGTACGCAATATCTTGGCAACTTCAACCAAACGCTCCATTGTATAGTCACCGCTCTTAAAGATACCTGAGCTCAAAAATAGCCCTTCGATATAATTACGGCGATAAAACTGCATGGTCAAGTCGACGACTTCCTCGACACTAAAAGCGGCGCGCGGGGTATCGTTGCTTTTACGAGAAGTACAATAGGCACAATCATAAATACAGTGATTGGTGAGTAGGATTTTGAGGAGGCTGACGCAGCGACCGTCTTCGGTATAGCTGTGACAGATACCCGTGGCGGAGGCATCACCCAGACCGCCGCCTTGATTTTTGCGCGTGCCCGCTGAGGAGGAGCAGGACACATCATACTTAGCGGCGTCCGCTAGGATGTTGAGCTTACCCTGAAGTCTGTCGTAATTGATGGTTGCCATAAGCAGTATTTACCAATTAGTTAATAGACTGCTATTTTAACAAAAAACCAGGTAAGTCTTTGTATTTATTATAGAATTAAGGCTACTATGCGACAACGGTTGTCGCATAGTAGCACACAAAAAAGCCTCGATTAATCAAGGCTTTTTGAAATGAATGTGTAATCGCTTACTGTATATATGCCTACTGTACAGTCGCTCGTATCACCACGGTTTGCGGTGCATTAGCATTCAAATCAACCAAGTTCCATTTAAGACCAGAATAGTTCTCTTGTACCACGACGCTATTGCCGACTTGCTGAATAGTCTGATAACTATTGCCACCAGTGGTCGCTAAGGTTGGTATTGGACTATTCAAAGAGACGACTTTGATACCGTTTGGCAGAGTGACCGTCGCATTTAGATCATTGATGGGCTGCGCTAAGGTGCTGGTATAAGTAGTATGATATTCGATGACGTCGCCTGGATTGATACGATTGGCAGGTACAGCGATATCACGACCAGCGCTGTTCTTTAGAATCTTCATAATCTTGGTTTGAGATTTGACGTTATCAGGCGCACTAAAGACAGGGTTAAGTTTTAGTGTATCCAAAGAGGTAACCGCAACCGTTTGATTGGTCATTATGGGCGTAGATGCAACTTGATTATTTACGATAACGGCGGGGTTAGTGATAGGTAGCGTATTGGTTACCGTAGCCACAGGTGTCGTTATGACGCCGACTTGAGTGACTTGATTGCTGACAGGTATGGTATTAAGCGGTAGGGTATTTACAGGTAACGTTGTGACCGCTCTGCTAGCCGGCACGCTGCCTTGATAGACACTATAGCGCGGTGCGTTTGATATTTGAGTAACCGCGTAGGGCATGCCTTCTCGCATCGAGATGCTGCTAGGCGTCGAGGTGATGACAGCTGATTGCCCGTTAGAGTATTGCTCAACGATAGTGGTACTACCAGTCATTGATTGGTTGATGGTAACTTCAGGTGCGGCGCTCACTTGTGATGTAAATGCTAAACCAGTCGCTGTGAGCAAAGTCACTAAGGATACTCTTCTCATATTTGTTCTATTGTTATCAGTGCGCCTTGCTAATATCAAATCTATAGTCATCGTAAAGTCCTTTTTATAAGTAAAATCCGAAAACACAAAAGCCTTGTCAAATGACGCTATCATTGATGCCAAATAACAAGGGTATCAGTATAAGTAAGCCCAGATTTAAGCATAGCTCATGCTATTAACTACGGCAAGTATGCGTTAAAACCTGTTTAAGACAGTAGCGTTTTTATGTAAGGGGTTACTGATACATTCCAGCGCTATAGGTTCTAGTGATAAATGACTTTCATCACTTCATATTCAACCACGCCTTTTGGCGTCTCAATTCGCGCCTCATCCCCTTCAGACTTGCCAATTAGGCCACGCGCGATAGGCGAATTGACAGATATTTTACCCGCTTTAAAGTCCGCCTCATCGTCGCCGACGATCTGGTAACGCTTTTCTTCTTCGGTATCCATGTTCTCAATGACCACAGTCACACCAAACACTACGCGGCCTTCTTGCTTTAAGGTCGATATGTCTATTACTTGTGCGCCGCCAAGTTTGGCTTCGATGTCGCGAATACGTGCCTCACAAAAACCTTGTTGTTCACGTGCGGCATGATATTCAGCGTTTTCTTTTAGATCGCCATGTTCGCGCGCTTCAGCGATAGAAGCTGTGATACGAGGACGATCGACAGTTTTTAGCTGCTTAAGCTCGCTTTCTAAAGCGGCATGTCCTTCTGGAGTCATAGGGTAGCGTTGCATGATTTTTTCCTTTAACCAATACCATCACACCACCTCGTTATGAGATGGTGCTAGTAGGGTTTTAAACTAGTAATAAGGGAGGGCGTCAATGTTATATTAGCAAAAGAGACGTACTAAAAAGCATAGTCGCAATCCTGCCACTATGCTTTTTTGAACTGTGATTTTTGAACCAAGCTCTATCAAAAGGTAATAATAAGCCAACAAATATTGTCATTGTCTCTAATCTACTGAATTTATCAAACCAAGTCAATAGAGTAAATTTATCACGCCTAATAAACCAAACTTAGTAAATCAAGCTAAGCGATAGGCTTAGCCTGCGCATGCAAGTCTTGTAGCTTATAAACATCGAAGGGCAAGTCAATGGCATAAGATTTACAGACCGCATCGGCCGCGCCTAAAGTGGTCACATAAAACACCTTGCCTTGCAAAGCACTGCGACGAATAGAGAACGAATCTTCTTGTGCTTGCTTGCCTTCAGTCGTATTAATAATAAGGTCGATTTTACCGTTTTTCAAGGCATCGACGATATGCGGGCGACCCTCTGTGACTTTATTGATTTGCTGACAGTCGATACCGGCATCTGCGAGCACCTTTTGCGTGCCAGTGGTCGCCACGATATCAAAGCCGTAATCAATAAGCTGGCGGGCAATAGGCGCGATTTGCGTTTTGTCGCTATCGCGTACGGAGATAAAGACCGTTTTGCTTTCGCCATCAGTTGGCAGACCAGGCAAGCGCTCATTACTACCGATGACCGCTTTATAAAAAGCCTCGCCAAAGGTTTTGCCGATACCCATGACTTCACCCGTTGATTTCATCTCAGGACTCAAGATTGGGTCAACGCCTGGGAACTTGGCAAAGGGAAATACGGACTCTTTTACGGCAAAGAAAGACGGTACAATCTCAGTCATAAACCCCTGATCTTTGAGTGACGTGCCCGCCATACAGCGCGCTGCAATCTGCGCAAGCGAAGTACCGATACACTTGGAGACAAAAGGTACGGTACGCGCGGCCCGTGGATTGACTTCTAATATATAAACCGTTTCACCTTTGACTGCGAACTGAACGTTCATAAGTCCAATAACGCCAAGCTCTTTTGCCATGGCAATGGTTTGCTCGCGCATGACATCACACAGCTCATCTGATAGCGAGTAAGGCGGCAATGAACATGCTGAATCGCCAGAGTGCACGCCCGCCTGTTCGATATGCTGCATGATGCCGCCGATGACCACATCGGTGCCATCACTAACGCAATCAACATCGACTTCTATAGCATCATCCAAGAAGCGATCAAGCAGCACAGGCGCCTCATTTGAGGCTTGTACGGCGGTACGCAAGTAATGTCTGAGCTCATCTTCGTTGTAGACGATTTCCATCGCGCGTCCACCTAAGACGTATGATGGGCGTACCACTAGCGGGTAGCCGACGTCTTTGGCTTTGACCAAACCGTCCTCGAGACTCGTCGCGAGCGCATTTGAAGGTTGGACAAGGTTAAGCTGATGAATCATGTGCTGGAAGCGTTCACGATCTTCGGCGCGGTCAATAGCATCAGGGCTCGTACCGATGATATTAACGCCCGCTGACTCTAAAGCGCGGGCAAGCTTCAATGGGGTTTGACCACCGAACTGGACAATGACGCCGTCAGGCTGTTCAATACGGACGATTTCAAGCACGTCTTCTAACGTAATTGGTTCAAAGTAGAGACGATCTGAGGTATCATAATCGGTTGAGACCGTTTCAGGGTTACAGTTGACCATAATAGTCTCATAACCATCCGCGCGCATGGCAAGAGCGGCGTGCACGCAGCAATAATCAAACTCAATACCTTGACCAATACGGTTCGGACCGCCGCCGATGACCATGATTTTCTTGTTGTCAGTCGGATTGGCTTCGCACTCGCTATCGTAGCTTGAGTACATATAAGCGGTGCTGGTCGCAAACTCAGCAGCAGCGGTATCAACGCGTTTATAAACGGGATAAATATTTAAATCCCAACGTTTTTTGCGTAGCTGTTTTTGTGACACGCCAAGCAGCTTTGCCAAACGTAGATCTGATAAACCTTTACGCTTAAATCCACGCAGATTGGTCTCATTTAAACCACCAAAACCGAGAGCGCGCACTTGGGTTTCAGTCTTGATGATATCTTCGATCTGTACCAAGAACCAAGGGTCGATGTTGGTGAGCTTAAAGACCTCATTAACGCTCATACCGATACGAAAGGCGTCGCCGATATAAAAAATACGCTCAGGGGTTGGGATGGTCAAACGATTGGTGATCTCGCTACGAGCTTTGTCTGTGCTAACCTTGGATAAGTCGATTTGCTCATCAAAACCATCTGCACCCGTCTCAAGACCGCGCAATGCTTTTTGCATAGACTCTTGGAAGTTACGACCAATCGCCATAACTTCACCGACCGATTTCATCTGCGTCGATAGGATATTGTCCGCTTGCGGGAACTTTTCAAAGTTAAAACGCGGTATTTTGGTGACAACATAATCGAGGGTAGGCTCAAAGCTCGCAGGCGTTGCACCGCCAGTAATATCGTTTTGGAGTTCATCAAGCGTATAGCCGATCGCAAGCTTGGCGGCGATACGAGCAATAGGAAAACCTGTTGCTTTTGATGCCAATGCTGATGAGCGAGATACGCGCGGGTTCATCTCGATGACGACCATACGACCGGTCTTTGGATTGATACCGAACTGCACGTTTGAGCCACCCGTCTCAACGCCAATTTCGCGTAGTACCGCGAGGGACGCGTTACGCATGATTTGATATTCTTTATCCGTTAGGGTTTGTGCTGGGGCAACGGTGATTGAATCACCCGTATGCACGCCCATCGGATCAAAGTTCTCAATGGTACAGACGATGATACAGTTGTCGTTTTTATCACGGACGACTTCAGTCTCGTACTCTTTCCAACCGATTAAAGACTCATCAATGAGCAATTGATGGGTTGGCGATAAATCAAAACCGCGCTCACAAATCTCAATGAACTCATCACGGTTATATGCGATACCGCCGCCTGAGCCGCCCATCGTAAAGGACGGGCGTATGATACACGGATAGCCCATCTTTTCTTGGGTGGCAAAAGCCTGCTCCATGGTCTCAGCAATCTCAGCACGCGGGCATTCAAGTCCGATACGCTTCATGGCTTTATCAAATAGATCACGATCTTCTGCCATCTCAATCGAATCTTTAGTTGCGCCAATCAGCTCACAGCCATACTTCTCTAGCACGCCATGCTTATCTAAATCCAGCGCACAGTTAAGTGCGGTCTGTCCGCCCATCGTTGGCAAGATGGCATCAGGACGCTCGACATTGATAATCTGTTCAACTGTTTGCCAAGTAATCGGCTCGATATAAGTGGCATCTGCCATATCAGGGTCAGTCATGATGGTGGCTGGGTTTGAGTTGACCAAGATAACGCGGTAGCCTTCTTCGCGAAGGGCTTTACAGGCTTGTGCGCCTGAGTAGTCAAACTCGCACGCTTGACCGATAACGATGGGGCCGGCGCCAATGATAAGAATGCTTTTTATGTCGGTACGTTTTGGCATTTAAATTTGTCCTTCAATAATAGGTTTGGCGAGGTTTGCAATTTTACTCAAATCGTTATCTTGACTCATCCATTCTAGATTGCGTATTTCAGCGACTACATAGTGGAAAACATCAAAACTACGTTTGTCTAACTTTTGATTATTTACAAGAGCTAAGCGATAGATATCAGAAGCTCTATTGCCTTCTACGTCAGTAATCTCAAATTCTTCAAAATCGTTCAATATCTCAACCATTTGCTCAGTTGGCACGCGGCGGACGCCGCGTAGTACTTCGTAACGTATTAGCGGTGTAATAGCGATTTTTACAGTATCGTCTAATAGTAAAGCTTCAACAATCTGTTTAGACTGAATGTGCTTTGTATTTTCCGAGTCATGATCAAAAGCGCCAATGAGTAAATTAGCATCTAGCAGAATATATCTACTCACCAGTGTCACCTGCTGGGTCTCTAAGCAATTTTAACAAGCGATTTTTTGCTACATCTTGACTACCGTCTTCCATAGACTCCCTTTTAAGCTCATTTAGGTCAATACCAAAAGCATCGCGTAAGACATTGGCTAAGATACGCTTATTAGGTGAGTCAATTACACTAGAGCGCACTATGTTGTCATTATCACGTTTAAGTAGATAAGCCTCACCTTCACTAAGTTGTGATAACACTAAGGGGGAATGAGTCGCGATATAAAAGGTAGTGTTTGGAAACAGCTCTTTTAGCGTTGGTATGATTCTAGTCTGCCATTCTACGTGCAAATGACTTTCTATTTCATCTATAAGTACGACACCTTTAACATTAAGTAAGTCTTGTTCATTAGTAAACGCAGAGTAGGCAGAGACAATGGCTTGGATAATTTTAACTACTGAGATAAAGCCTGAGCTTAAATTGTTTAGTTCGGTTTCTTGTCCTTCGATAGTCAGATAAACATTATCGTCACCATCTACATTGAGAGCTTTACCAATGCGATTGTCTAAAGTGTTTAAAGCGCCAAGAACCGTATCGATATCAACTTGTCGATTGTCGTCAGACTTTTGATAAGGGTTGACAGATTGAGCACGCTCGATGAACCAATGATGAATGTCTTGATTCATCCCTAATCTATCTAAATTGCCATTAACAATAGCTAACTCAAAAAGTTCGGAATGGGTGTCTCTGCGTGACTCAGAACTTCCCATAGGTTTATTTCGATGGTTACTATTTTTTTCAGATGAACCTCTTTGTTTTGCTCCTATGTAAGCAACTGAGTCGTAATTTTTAACCTCGACTTGATTAAATATGTTAGGAAGATAAATTTTACTTTCGCTTAGTAAAGCGTTCTTCACATTTATACATAAATTATTTGAACATATTGATTGAAAAATACTATCTGATATTTTTAACGTATGAC
Organism: Psychrobacter sp. DM4; assembly: GCF_051307035.1. GTDB lineage: Bacteria > Pseudomonadota > Gammaproteobacteria > Pseudomonadales > Moraxellaceae > Psychrobacter. The sequence goes on along the minus strand of NZ_CP195536.1, from coordinate 1,908,511 downwards.
CTTTGGGTATAAAATTTTTATTCTGCGCTAGCAAAAAGTAAAGTAGAGCCTCTAGCGTCTTAGTCTTACCAATACCATTACTACCAAAGAACACAAAGACCCGTTTGCTATCATCGAGTGATAATTCAACGTCGCCGACGCCTTTTAGGTCTTTAATTTTCCACTTTTGGGTAAGTTGATTCGCCATTAGCTATTCGCCTTATTTTTCTCCATCATCCCAGCAAACTTAGCAAATAGCTCAGCAGCATCATGCGGGCCAGGGCTCGCTTCAGGGTGTCCTTGGAAGCTAAAGACGGGCTTATTAGTCAGCTCAATGCCTTGATTGGTACCATCAAATAATGAGCGATGTGTTGATTTAACATTGTCAGGTAGCGTATCTTCATCGACCGCAAAACCATGATTCTGACTAGTAATCATCACGACACTAGTCGCTAAATCTTGCACAGGATGATTCGCGCCATGATGACCCGTTTTCATCTTCATAGTCTTAGCACCACTGGCAAGTCCAATCAGCTGATGACCTAAGCAAATACCAAAAGTCGGAATGTCCGTCTCTTCGATGATATGGCGAACATTATCAATAGCATAATCACTAGCGGCCGGGTCGCCAGGGCCATTCGATAAAAATATACCATCTGGATTCATCGCGAGCACGTCTTTAATTGGCGTCTGCGCAGGAACGACGGTCACACGAGCACCGATATCGACGAGCATGCGTAATATATTGGTCTTAGTACCAAAGTCATAAGCAACCACATTATACTTGTGCTCGATATGTGTGCCCAGCTGCTTATAGAACCCGCCCGTACCGCTGTCATGGCTACCAGTAGCGTCACGGTTGAGTAGCGTATCTGATAACTCCCACGTGCCCGCCGTCCACTCAAAGCCTTCTGGATGACTGGCTTCTTTAGCTAGATCCATGCCTTTTAGACCCGCAAAATCTTTTGCCAATTGAATGGCTTGCTGTACATCAGCGTCACTAATAGTCTCGCCATTAGAGGCAGTCATAAGACATCCATTCTGCGCGCCTTGCTCTCGTAATAGACGCGTTAGTTGACGGGTATCAATCTCAGCGATAGCAACCGTGTCATGACGCTCTAGGTAGTCGCTCAGAGATTCAGTATTGCGAAAGTTTGAAGTGACCATTGTCGCATCGCGAATAATGAGTCCCTCTGCCCATATTTGCTGTTTGAAATCAATATTGCCCGATTCACTGTCCTCATCATTGGTGCCCGTATTGCCGATATGCGGGTAGGTGAGGGTAACCAGTTGGCGCGCGTAGCTTGGGTCTGTGAGGATCTCTTGATAGCCTGTCATCGCCGTGTTAAAGACCACTTCACCGACACGGTGACCTTGGCTGCCTATGCTGACACCGCGAAATACCGTACCGTCTGCTAGTGCCAAAATTGCTTGTATCTGGGTCAATGATTTCAAGGATTGCCTCCGCTATTAGTGATAAGTGCCGTCAAGTTTTATTTGGATAAAAGGGCTGCTCTTACTCTTGTAGACCTTTAGAATCATCATTTAAATTTTATAATGATTACTTGATAAAAAGGCTGCGAGCAAAAATTTCCCACAAAAAAGCGAGAAGACATCATAGATGGAATTTACAACACTCACAAAATAGTGAAGAAGTAACTCGCATCATGTCCACTCGCTTAGGCATAGATTTTGCGCATTATACTAGAGTTTTGTGATTAGGGCTAGCATTGTCCTCGTCAATATATACTCAGACTATACGCTCAATAATAATGTGTTCTTCCGTTTAATATAAGTAATAGCGCTTTATTTTTGTTATTTAAAGTGATAGTGAACGCTCAAACCATAATAGTCAGAAGATAAAGAGGGTGCGATGACGAGTTGATCGCTATAATAGCTTTTTGTCAGATACATGCTACTGGCAATGCCAAGTGCGGCGCCTGCTACCACATCAGCGACATCATGTTTATCTGATTTCAATCGGCTATATCCGACAAACCCTGCACCAACATAAGCGGGAATACTAGATTCAAACCCGTAGCGCTTATGGATGAAGCTGGCACCTTGAAAGGCCACGGAAGTATGCGCGGAGGGATAAGACTCATCATCACTATTGTCTGGTCTATCTTTGTTGACTACTGACTTTAGAGTTAGAGTAGTGACTGCTGTCGTACCAAAGGAGCGATAAAATTGCTGACGCCCCTCTTTATCATCCTTATAATACGTACTACCATAGGCTATCAGCGGTATGCCAACAGCGATGATATCTCCTGCTTGCTCAAGGCTTGAATGACTCGCGGCTTGAGCTGGCGCGGTAGCTATGATGTTGCTTAACATAAATATGCTTGCGGTTAAAATGCCTGCGGCTAAACGGTTGATTATCGAATGACTATCAGTTAAGCGATCAACAGTTGAATGACTGGGCAACATAGTTTCAGTCGTTAAAGTGCCTAGTAATAAAGAAAGGGGTGCGTGCTTGTTAGCGCTCATTGCTTGGTTCCTCAACATAGCACTTTGCTATAAATTTCAAAATGGTATTATAAAGAGGATATAAATTCTTACAACTACTATTACGCTCAAAATTAAACTAAGGATGGATGATGATTTATCAATATTTGGACAAAAAACCTGAATTTGCTAGCCCCTTCAATGGCTGGGTTGCTGATACGGCGCGGGTCATTGGTGATGTATATTTAGGTCATCAAGCCAGCGTCTGGTTTGGCGCGGTCATTCGCGGGGATAATGAGCGTATTCATATCGGTGATTACAGTAATGTGCAAGAAAATAGTGTCATTCATACTGACGCAGGTATTGAGGTCAAAATCGGTAATCATGTCACCATCGGGCATTTAGCGATGCTACATGGCTGTGAGGTCGATGATAATAGTTTGATCGGTATTGGCGCTGTGATATTAAATAATGTAAAAATTGGCAAAAACTGTATTATCGGTGCCAAGGCATTGGTCACTGAGGGCAAAGTGATTCCAGATAACTCTCTGGTGATGGGCGCGCCTGCCAAAGTGGTCAAGACTTTAAGCGATGAGCAAGCCGCTATGCTAAAGCTGTCCGCCATGCATTACGCCGATCGCTGCCAAAAATTCAAAACAGGTCTAGTCGAGATTGAGCAACCAGAATAAGTGGTAAACAGTCTAAATACTTACTCTTATTTAACAGAGCTATTTGTAGACAAGCTTATGCGATAATCATCATAACGAGCCAAATAACGGCAAAGATAATAATGCCAAAGATAACACCGCGAAAGACATCGTGGCGTATTGAGTAGTCATCAATATAAGGAGTGGTATCGCTCGTATGCAAGGCACCAACACTATCAGCGCCCGAGCTTTTGCCGACGACAAAACCGATTACGATACCCAGCAAGCATAGTGCAGGCGTGAATAGCCAAAATATATCACCGCTACCAACACCCAGTACTGAACGAATAATAACGACTGCCAAATCGATAATTAAGCCACCAAATCCATAAAGTAGACCGTTTAGTAGCGCATACACGAGGCGCTCAGTCACAGACTGATAGTCCTCACCCCTTTGACGACGTCTGATTTCTTTTGTCGAGCGCGCAGGTCGATGAGGTTTATCGAGTATACTGGGCGTAGGCTTACGATTAGGTGGTTTCATAATACAGTCAGACTATTAATAGGTCATTATACTTTATAGATTGCACTTTGTAGTAGTACAGGCTTGATGGTAAGCTAGCACAATTTTGCAGCTTAGGTCGTAAATTTAGCTACTATTTGCATTTTCCCTCTACCCCTTTTGTTATTCTTGAGATTTTAATATGAACCTCTCATCTTCAACCGATTTACGTACGCTCGCGCTGTTTGATCTTGACCACACTTTACTCGATGTCGATAGCGATTATTTATGGGGAGAGTACATCGTCAAACATGGCCTCGTTGACGAAGCTCAGTATCGTACCGCCAATCAAAAGTTCTACAATGACTATATTGAAGGCACACTTGACGCGACTGAATATAACGAATTCGTCGCCCAGTTCTTAAGTAGCCTACCAATGCAGCGTTTGCATGAATTGCGCGAAGACTATATTAAGTCAGAGATTGAGCCGCATATCAGACCAAAAGCGATGGAGGTGTTATGTCATCACATTGAGCAGGGTCATGATGTGGTGATTATCTCAGCCACCAATGATTTTGTGGTGTCTGCTATCGCCAAGCGTTTTGGGATAGAGGATGCTAATGTGTTGTCAACGCCACTTGAGATCATTGACGAGCGCTATACTGGCAAACTTGCTGACAAGCCTAACTTTAAAGCAGGTAAGATTTATCATCTGGATAAATGGATTGACAAAAAGCAGCTAAACGGCGTCACCTTTGACAAAACCTATGCTTATTCGGACTCAAAGAACGATATTCCCTTACTTGAGTGGGCTGATGTCGCTATTTGTGTCTCGCCAGATGAGGCCTTACACGCTCATGCGTTAGCACATCGCTGGGCAGTTGAAGACTGGAGTATATAGCTTGGGTCAAAAGTTGTGACTTGAACGTAAGCTGGGTTTCAAGCCAAGCCTTTAAATGTACAAAGTCTCGAAGCTGGGTTAAAACCCTAGTCTACAACAATTGGCCAGTTTATTGAAGGTTGGACGATTTTACTGCCTACAAACTATCATTGTAAAAATTAGGAAAGCTAATGGAAATTAATCCGTATCAAGAACAAATCAAAGATTTATCAGAGCGCGGACAGGACTTACGGAGGTATCTTTGACTTCGATGGCAAGCAAGAGCGGCTAGAAGAAGTCAATTTAGAAATGGAGAGTCCTGAGCTCTGGAACGATCCAGAACGCGCGACCAAAATTAGTAAAGAAAAAAGCCATTTAGATGGGGTCATTGATGTCGTCGTCTCGCTTGAAACAACGCTAGAAGATGCCTCAGCGATGCTTGAGTTGGCGGTAGAAGAGGACGAGGAATCATTATTAAAAGACGTGCAAGCGGAACTAGATAATGCCGAAAAGCGCGTGGCAGATTTGGAGTTTCGTCGGATGTTCAGCGGTGAGATGGATCCAAATAATTGCTATCTAGATATTCAGTCGGGCAGTGGCGGTACTGAAGCGCAAGATTGGGCAGAGATGCTATTACGCATGTACACCCGCTGGGCTGAGGCGCATGGCTTCAAAGTTGAAGAGATTGAAGTGTCATCCGGTAGCGTCGCGGGTATCAAGTCTGCGACTATCGAGATTAAAGGCGACTACGCTTTTGGTTGGCTGCGTACTGAGATTGGGGTGCATCGTCTCGTGCGTAAATCACCATTCGATAGCAATAATGGTCGCCATACGTCGTTTGCGGCCGTTTTTGTCTCCCCTGAGATCGATGATGACATCGAGATCGATATCAATCCTGCTGATCTACGTATCGATACCTATCGCTCATCAGGTGCGGGTGGTCAGCACGTCAACACCACTGATTCTGCGGTGCGTATTACTCATGAGCCAAGTGGCGTCGTTGTCACCTGTCAAAACGAGCGTAGTCAGCATGGTAACAAGGCAACGGCAATGAAGATGCTGCGCGCCAAGCTTTATGAGCTTGAGATGCAAAAACGCATGGAGTCTCAGCAAGCCGTCGAGGATGGCAAGTCCGATGTCGGTTGGGGCAGTCAAATCCGCTCGTATGTCCTTGATGATTCCCGTATCAAAGACTTGCGTACGGGCGTTGAGACGTTTAACACAGGCGCGGTACTCGATGGTGACTTAGATCAGTTTATCGAAGCTAGTCTCAAAGCTGGATTGTAATTTTTTTCTAAAACATTTTGATAAAATGAGAAGTTTTTCGTAGGCCAGCTTAGAGCTTTGCTAATGTTAAATGTTAGGCTAAAGCACCAGCCTACAATCAATGGTTAAATTTTAATCTTTTAATAAAACTTAAATTTAAGGAAATCTATGCCAAGCGTAAATAATTATTTTGATGATAAAGTCACTTCTATCGCTTTTCAAACGGCGACCAAACCAGCTACTGTCGGTGTTATGGAAATAGGTGAGTACGAGTTCGGAACGAGCGAGTTTGAAACGATGAGCGTCATTAGTGGTGCGCTAACGGTTAAGCTGCCAGAGAGTGACGAGTGGCAAACCTTTAGTGCTGGTGAGCAATTCACTGTTGACGCGAATAAGAAGTTTCAGGTCAAAGTAGCAGTAGAAACCGCCTACTTATGTGTCTACGGTAAGTAACGTTTTTTAGACTGTAGTAGTATTAGAATAATCAACGCCAAGGGTTTAACGCTTGGCGTTTTTTATGAGGAGTTTTTAAGAGAAATTTATCAAAATAAAGGGAATTAAACTCATAAATTTTTACGGTATTGCACCATATCCGTTTTGATTGCTAGCTGATCATAGAGTAAACGAGATGCCGTATTACCTTCTTGCGTTGTCCAATAGACACGATTACAGTCTTTTGTACGGGCAAAACTATACACTTCTTCAATTAGTGCTCGTCCAACACCTTGTCCACGCACTCCTTTATCTACATACAAATCATGCAAGTAACAAGATTCAGTTTCGCTCCACGTAGTAGGATGTACCATAACATGAACAATACCTAATAGCTGATCGTCTATCCATGCCCCAAACCCATGAATAGGTACTTCATTATCGTGTAGTTTTTGCCATGTATTTTCTGTTATATGCGCTGACAAAGCAGTCTCATAAAAGGTCAGGTAGTTCTGCCACAACCTCAACCAACTAGCATAATTGCCCTTAGTTAATGGTTTAATTTGAATGGAACAATTCTTAGTCATTTCAGCTTTGCTCACGAAGCGTAGGGGTTAGTAATCATACTCAAAAATATTAGTTTTGACGATGAATTTTTTACACAGCATTACACTTTGGCTATGGCAAATAAACAGCGCTGGTTTAAATAATTAATTATGCTAAAGCTCTCATTCATAATATATCTCTTATCCTATAAAGGCGCATCACATGGCAAAAACGACTGAGCAAGCAATAGACGATCTGCGTCATGATTATGAACGTTTAGCACAGCGTGCCAAGTTGCGTTATGTCAGCGATGATGAGCCTGGGTTCACCCGAGTGCGCTGGGGTCGCGGCTTTACTTACCGCAACGCAAAAGGCGAGACGATCAAAGACAAAGCCTTGCGCCAGCGTTTCGATGAGTTGGTCATTCCGCCGATGTGGTCTGAGGTGTGGATATGCCAAGACGATAAAGGCCATTTGCAATCGACAGGACGCGATCTCAAGGCGCGTAAGCAATATCTATATCATCCTGCATGGAACAACGTTCGTGATGAAGCCAAGTTTGATGCCATGATAGGTTTTGGCGAGGCACTACCCGCATTACGTGCGCAAGTAGAAATCGATTTGGAGGCTGAGTCGCTATCTCGTACTAATGTACTTGCCGCTGTAGTCAAATTACTTGAGACGACGCTGATTCGGATTGGTAATAGCCGCTATGCCAAGCTCAATAAGAGTTATGGGCTTAGTACCTTACGTAGCAAGCATTTGAGTGAGACTGATGAGGGTCTGGCTTTTGACTTCGTCGGTAAAAGTGCTAAAGAGCATCACATCGAGCTTCAAGATGAGCGCTTGATAGAAATCGTGCAAGCATGTTCTGAGCTGCCAGGGTATCAGATATTTAAATATTTAGATAAAAATGGCGATAAGCAAGAGGTCGATAGTGGTGATATTAACGACTATCTGCGTGAACATCTAGGTGGTGACACCTCTAGTAGAGACAACAGCACGGACGACAGCAGTACTGATAAGCGCTATAGTGCCAAAGACTTCCGCACGTGGATGGCAAGTGTGCTGGCGGCAAGCTTTTTATATGATGAGTTACAAAGTAAAGCGGGCGATGACATTTTGGCGAGTGTTCCTGATAGTAAAGAGCGTCAGGTTTTAGTGACCCAAATGGTAAAAGATGTAGCTGATGAGCTTGGGAATACGCCTTCTGTCTGCCGCGCATCCTACATTCATCCGCGTATTATCGAGCAGTTTTTGGCAGGGCAGTTCTACGAGCCGTACAAGCAAGCACGCCGTGGTCGCAGCAAAAATCAGCAAAGCCAAGATGAGAAGGCTTTGCTGAATTTTTTAAAAGCTTCTAATCCAAATAGCCTATCCTTAGCTATATAAAAATGATACGTTACGTATTGAAATAAAGTTATAAATGCGTTATAAATAGACAAACGTCAAACAGACCATCCTATAATTATAAAAGATTCAATATATAGGGCGTGTTTAATATTCGATCATGTTACTGACAGAGACTATTTTTTAGGAGATTCTAAGTTGCCTAGAGTCATTTTGATCGCTTTAAGCATTTGTTTTTAATGATTAAGCGGCAAAATAGATTCTCGTTTTTATAGGAAACATTCAAAGAAGATAGTAATAATAAATAAGGGAATACCATGCAAGTTAAAGACAATAGTTTTTTAGTCACAGGCGGCGCTTCAGGACTAGGTGAGTCAGTCGTTCGTGCGATTGTGGCTCAAGGCGGTAATGTCGTTATCGCTGATCTCAATGAATCAGCAGGACAAGACTTAGTAAATGAATTGGGGGACAGAGCGCTTTTTGCCCGTTGTGACGTGACTAGCAGCGATGAAGTGCAAGCGGCTGTTAGTCTGGCAGAAGAGGCATTCGGTGGGTTACAAGGCTCTATCAACTGCGCAGGTATTGCTGTCGTGCAAAAGCTGCTTGATCGTGATAATAATCCCGCCGATCTTGAACAGTTCACTCGCGGGGTCACTATCAACCAAGTCGGCTCATTTAATGTTGCACGCCTAGTGGCCTCTAGTATTGCTAAGCGCATGGCGGCTAACGCTAGCCCTGACAATGAGCAGAACACGGATAACGGCATTATCATCAATACGGCCTCTATCGCCGCTTTTGACGGTCAAGTAGGGCAAGCAAGCTACGCCTCATCGAAGGCGGGCGTCGTTGGTATGATGTTGCCACTGGCCCGTGAGCTGACCCGTCACGGTATTCGAGTGATGACGATTGCGCCGGGGGTATTTGCGACGCCTATGATGAACGCTATTCCTGAAAAGGCGCGCGAGCAATTAGAGGCAGCTGTGCCTTATCCTAAGCGTTTGGGAGCTCCTGATGAGTTCGCCAAGCTCGTTGTTCATATTATTGATAATGCTTATCTCAATGGCGAAGTAATCCGTTTAGATGGCGCGATTCGTATGGTGTAAATCGTTTAAAGTTGATTTTTTAGAAAGGTATAAAGCTTTATTCATTTAACCTTCATTGTTTTTACATACAGAAATCTTATGTTATTTGCTATATTTATAAGCGTTTATTCTTAAATAAAGTAGATTCTTTATGTCTCTCTCTACTAATAACATCAGCCAGCCAAGCAAGAGCAAGCATCCTAAGATTAGGATGCTTGCTCTTTTTGCTATCGGTCTGGTCGCTGTGGGTATCATCGGTCTGGTTCGCTATGACAAAACGCCTTTTCGCGCCCAAGGATCTTATGCCAGCACGATTGCCATTCCAAATACGGTGACGATTGACAAAGTCTTTGTGGATAAGTCTGAGCGCACCATGCAACTGCTAGACGGTGATAGGGTTGTCAAATCCTACCATATTGCATTGGGTGAGAATCCTATCGGTCACAAGCAGCAAGAGGGGGATGAGCGCACGCCAGTTGGTACTTATACCCTCGACTACAAGAACGAGAATTCCATCGCTTATCGCTCTATTCATATCAGCTACCCCAATGACGCTGATAAAGCGCGCGCCGAAGCTCTTGGAGTCAGTGCAGGCGGTGACATTATGATTCACGGACAGATGAATGGACTAGGCGATCTGGCTTGGTACAATCAGCAGCGCAATTGGACGGATGGCTGTATCGCAGTCACCAACGATGAGATGGATGAAATCATGAATCTCATTACCCTTGGAACACCAATTGAAATTATAGAATAAATTTTATTTCTCTAAGTTAATTATCAATAGCAAAAATCCACATCTTCCTCTCATTGTTTTTCTTGAAATAAATCTATCCTATACCTATTAATAGCATAAGCTTGATATCATCATTTGTAGTAGGGTTTTAATTAAAGCCATATATCATCTGCTTTGACCCTCATACCACAAAGTCATTATTTATTATTGACAAGTAATAATTGGGAGTTGAAATCATCTTCTTTATACCTTATATAGATAGCAACCAAAGGTTAGCAGCGTCATTACAAGATTATAAGCGTCGCGGCCAACCATTTATTATTAGAGGAATACGTTATGAGATTCGAAAAATTTACGCAAAAGCTGCAAACCGCTATACAAGAGGCGCAGAGCCTAGCGTTAGGTCATGACCACACGGGCATCGATCCGGTGCATCTTCTTGCTGTCTTATTACAAGATGAGTCGAACTTATCCATCTGTCAGCAGGCAGGCGCATCTATTCCTGCGCTCAAGAACGGCGTTGCCAAAGCGCTGGATAGTCAAGCGACGATTAGTGATCCTACAGGGGACGTCAACCTAAACCCAAGCTCGGTCAAGATCTTAAATTTGGCAGATCGTCAAGCCCAAAAAGAGGGCGATGATTTTATCGCGACCGAATGGGTCATGCTGGCACTCGCTGAGCAGGGCGAAACCAAAAAGATTTTTGAGGGCGCAGGCGTTACGGCAGCTAAACTAAAAGCGGTGATAGAGCAATTGCGCGGTGATGAGACGGTGAACAATCAAAACGCCGAAGACCAGCGTGATGCCCTCAATAAATACACGATTAATTTAACGGAACAAGCCGAGCTGGGTAAGCTTGATCCGGTCATTGGACGGGACGAAGAGATTCGCCGTACCATTCAAGTGCTCTCACGCCGTACCAAAAATAACCCTGTACTGATCGGTGAGCCGGGTGTCGGTAAAACCGCTATCGTTGAGGGATTGGCACAAAAGATCATTAAGGGTGATGTCCCAGAAGGACTTCGCCGTAAAGAAGTGCTGTCATTAGACTTAGGTGCGCTAATAGCAGGTGCTAAGTTTCGCGGTGAGTTCGAAGAGCGTCTCAAAGCGGTGCTTAGCGATTTGGCTAAGGCTGAGGGTAACGTTATCCTGTTCATTGACGAGCTACATACGATGGTCGGTGCAGGTAAATCTGAGGGCGCAATGGACGCAGGTAACATGCTAAAACCTGCTCTCGCTCGCGGTGAGCTGCACTGCGTGGGCGCAACCACATTGGATGAATACCGTAAATACATCGAAAAAGACGCCGCGCTTGAGCGTCGTTTTCAAAAGGTACTGGTCGATGAGCCAACCGTAGAAGATACCATTGCGATTCTACGTGGCCTCAAAAATCGTTATGAGCTTCATCATAATGTTGTCATTCAAGACAGCGCCATTATAGCGGCGGCGCGCATGAGTCATCGCTATATTACTGATCGCAAACTGCCTGATAAAGCCATTGATTTAATTGATGAGGCCGCCAGTCGTCTACGTATGGAGATGGATAGCAAGCCTGAAGCGCTGGGCAAGCTCGATAGCCGCTTGATTCAACTTAAAATGCAACGTGAAGTGCTCAAAAATGAAGAAGATGTGGGCGCACAAGCAGAGCGCAAAGTGCTCGATGGTCAAATAGACGAGCTAGAAAGAGACCTTGCCGATCTTACTGAAATCTGGCAAGCAGAAAAGGCTCTCGTTGAAGGTAGCAAACAACATAAAGAAAACTTAGATAGAGCACGTATTCAGCTAGAAAAAGCCACACGTGATGGTGATTATGCAGAGATGTCTCGATTGCAATATGGCGTCATACCGGAACTCGAAAAACAAATAGCTGAGATTGACCTTGCTGAGCAAACAGAACAGATCGGCGAGCCTGCGGGCGTCAAACTGCTGCGTAACAAAGTCACGGATAATGAGATCGCAGAAGTGGTTGCGGCTGCAACAGGTATCCCTGTGAGCAAAATGCTGCAAGGCGAGCGCGACAAGATGATCGCGATGGAAGACAAACTTCATGAACGCGTTATCGGTCAAGACGAAGCGGTCGAAGCCGTTGCTAATGCGGTGCGCCGCAGTCGCGCAGGTTTATCTGATCCCAATCGTCCCTCAGGGTCTTTTCTTTTCTTAGGGCCTACGGGTGTCGGTAAGACTGAGCTGACTAAGTCGCTTGCCAACTTCTTATTCGATAGTGAAGACGCTATCGTGCGTATCGATATGAGTGAGTATATGGAGAAGCACAGCGTGAGTCGCTTGGTGGGCGCGCCTCCAGGATATGTCGGCTACGAGGAAGGCGGTACGCTGACCGAAGCGGTACGCCGTAAGCCCTATAGCGTCATCTTGTTTGATGAGGTTGAAAAAGCGCACCCTGATGTGTTTAATATCTTGTTGCAAGTATTGGATGATGGGCGTTTGACAGATTCGCAAGGCCGCGTTGTTGATTTCAAGAACACGGTTATCATTATGACTAGTAACTTGGGCTCGCATAAGATTCAAGAAATGGTTGGTGAGAGTTACGAGGATATCAAAGCGGAGGTTATGGATTCGGTCGGGCAACATTTCCGTCCAGAGTTCGTCAACCGTATTGATGAAATCGTCGTGTTCCATCCGCTAGGTATGTCGCAGATGGCAGGTATTGCTGAGATTCAGATTGATCGTTTGCGTCATCGTTTGCATGAGCGCGAGCTGGACATCGAGCTGTCACACGATGCGATGAATAAGCTGGTCGCAGTCGGTTACGATCCGGTATATGGGGCACGTCCACTCAAACGCGCCATTCAGCAAGAGATCGAAAACCCACTGTCGATGAAGCTGCTAGCAGGTGACTTTGTCGCAGGTGACATCATCAAAGTTGAGTTGGACGCTGATGACAAACTAATCTTTGGGAAGTTGCGAGTCAGTTAGTCTTTAACATGTACCAATATTTGCATAATTCCCTTATCTACAGATGTAGGTAAGGGTTTTTTTGTAGAAAACATAATTTGTACCCGAATAGTGCTCTTGCTTGCTATATTAGAAACAAGACTATGTGTATAAAAGGATGTTTATAATGAAGAATAAATATATCAGTGCGCCACTCTCTTTGCCTGTAATGATAGCCGCGTTAATGTTGAGCACTGCTGCTTGCTCCGAACCGACAGCAGTCGATACTGATAATACTAAGCAAAGCAATTCGGCGACTGCCACCCAAACTGATAAAGCTATGAATACAGATGAGCCTGAGTTTACAACCAAAGCAGTGGCTACCTTTAGCGAGCCGTGGGCGATGACTACACTACCCAAAACAGCTGATGGTTCGCTTAAATTACTGGTCACGCAAAAATCAGGGGAGCTGTTTGTGGTCGATACGCAGACGGGTACCAAGACGAAAGTGACAGGTGTGCCAGAGGTGGCTTATGGCGGGCAAGGCGGGTTAGGAGATGTTATTTTATCGCCTGATTTTGCGACGAGTAATACTATATATCTAAGTCACGCCGAAGCCGGCAGCGGCGCTGACAGTAATAAATATGGTGCAAAGGTTATCAAAGCTACGCTGACTGATTTGGATACGGGCAAGCCAAGTCTGAAAAATATCAGTACCATCTGGCAGCAAAATAAAAAAATCGATGGGCAAGGGCACTATAGTCATAGATTGCTGTTCTCGCCTGATGGACGCTATCTGTATATCAGCTCAGGCGATCGTCAAGAAAAAGAACCTGCGCAAGACATGAGTCTCAATTTAGGTAAAATCATTCGATTATATCCAGATGGTACTATACCTGATGATAATCCTTATATTAGTAATAACGATATTAGCGCCCAATTTTGGAGTACCGGTCATCGCAACGTACTTGGCATGGCGTTTGATGAGTCAGGTAGATTGTGGGCTAATGAGATGGGACCTCGTGGCGGTGATGAGTATAATTTGATCACCAAGGGTAATAACTACGGCTGGCCTGTAGTCTCTAACGGACGTAATTACTCAGGCATAGATATACCTGATCACGACACCCGTCCTGAGTTTGAGCCACCCAAAGTCTCTTGGACACCCGTTATCTCACCCTCTTCACTGAGTATCTATACCTCAGGTAGTCAAAACGACTTTCCAGCGTGGCAAGGCGACGCCCTAATGAGTGGTCTATCGTCTCAAGCGCTTATCGTAGTCGATATGGATGCGGCAGGTAATGCTAATGAGCGTTATCGCTATGACATGGGCGCAAGGATTCGTAATGTATTGACCGTAGAGGGTCAGGTTTGGCTGCTTGAAGATGGCGATGAGGCAAGGCTACTACAGCTACTGCCTCAATAAATAAACGCTATTGTACCGGATGTCTTTGCTCCTACCTTTTAAGAGGTAGGAGCTTCGCTAATATTGAAACAACGTTTTTAACTGTTGAGGTTTGAGTTTGTTTCTATTCGATAAGCACTTGTAAGTGCTTGGTTTACATTTGATAGTTGTGCGTTATCTTGTTAAGGTAAACCTCCTAAAATTTTAAGGTTATCTAGCACATGGATCATGTCAAAGTTGAAAGGCTCGGCCCTTTTCCTAGAGTCAACAAGCCTGTCTTTATTATTTCAAGTATATTGATTGTTGGATTTATCATTTTTGGTGTGTTCTTTACTGAAGCTGCAGGCGCACTTTTTAGTTTCTTACAAAGCTTTATCACCACAAACTTTGGCTGGTTCTTCATATTATTGATGAATATGGCACTGGTCTTCTGTATTTACCTGATAGCGAGTCGCTATGGTGATATACGTTTGGGTAATCAAACAGAGCGTCCACAGTATAGCTTGGTATCTTGGATTGGGATGCTGTTCTCAGCAGGTATCGGTATCGGCCTAGTCTATTGGGGTACCGCCGAGCCTTTGTATCACTACATGGCACCGCCACTAGGTGAGCCTGAGACGATAGAGGCGGCTAAACAGGCGATGAATATCTCGTTCTTGCATTGGGGACTCCATGCATGGGCGATCTATACTATCGTGGCATTATCATTAGCTTATTTTCACTTTAGACGTGGGTTACCGCTCTCTATCCGATCGACCTTGTATCCTATACTTGGTCAAAGAATCTACGGAGGTTGGGGTCATACAGTCGATATCTTAGCTGTATTTGGTACGATGTTTGGCGTGGTAACCTCCTTAGGTCTAGGGGTTATGCAGATCAACTCAGGCCTTGAGAGCTTATTTGGTATCCAAAACAGTCTTGGTGTGCAATTTGCAATCATTGCCTTTATTACTTTGCTTGCTTGTGGCTCTTTGATGCTAGGACTTGATAAAGGTATTAAGCGTTTAAGTGATATCAATATGGGTCTGACTGGCGTTTTGTTAGCCTTTATCGTCATTTTAGGTCCAACCCTGTTTATTTTTGATAGCTTCTTTGAAAATATCGGTAATTATTTAGCCGTTGTTATTCCCTTAAGCTTTTGGGGTGAGGCTTATAGTGGTACTGATTGGCAGAGTGGTTGGACGATATTTTATTGGGCATGGTGGGTAAGTTGGGCCCCATTCGTCGGTGTGTTTATCGCTCGTATTAGTCGCGGTCGTACGATTCGCGAGTTCACCCTTGGTGTATTACTGATACCGATGACTATCCTATTTTTCTGGTTCACAGCTTTTGGTGGCGTCGCTATTCATATGGAGCTACTTGCTGCCCTTGATCCTGCTCTAGTAAGCCCTGGACTAATAGAGGCAGTACAAGCAGATACAGGTAGCGCCATCTTTAAGTTGGTTGAGTATTATCCGTTAGCCAAACCGATCACCTTATTGATTGTCATTATGATTGTAATGTGGTTTGTAACGTCATCGGATTCTGCAAGCTTTGTCATTGATATGCTCACCGCAGGCGGCGATACCAATCCGCCAAAGATTCAGCGTCTGTTTTGGGCAACGATGGAAGGGTTTATTGCCGCAATTTTGCTCGCTGCAGGTGGCCTTGGTGCATTGCAAGCGGCGGCTATTGTAGCAGGACTACCCTTTGCTATCGTCATTTTTGTTATGATGTACGCTCTATGGCGTGGTCTTGGTCGAGATCGTTTGATCCTTTATCGTGCGCAGCAGCAGTATATTACTGATGAGTCCATTGATCACAATACGGCCAATGAGTTCGTTGATGAAGGTCTATTAACAGGTCCTCCCAAAATCGTCAAAGGTGATTAAGTCGTTATTTTGCTATCAATAGACCTCAGCTTATTTATAAGTTGGGGTCTGTTTTTTGGCATTGAATATTCAAGTTTGTTT